>NZ_LIRK01000529.1 GCF_001419765.1 Streptomyces torulosus | reverse complement strand
CCCGCGACCCCTTCGCCTCCGCCCAGGCCGCCCTCGACGGCGTCATCGCCTCCTCCATGGCCGCCGACGCCCTCAGCGCCATCCGCGGCGACCAGCTGCCCCTGGTGATGCTCGACAGCGACCCCCGGGGCAGCCACGGAGCCGTCACCGTCAACCTCGACATCGGGGACGGCGCACGACAGGTCGCCGACCACCTCCTCGCCCTGGGCCACCGCCACTTCCTGCACCTCGCCGCCGACGTCCCCTCCTGGACCTTCGAGGTACGCGCGCAGGAACTCACCGCACGGGTCGCCGCGGTCGCCGGGACCACCCTGCGGACGGTAGCCGCGCCCATCTCCATCGAGGGCGCCCTGGCCGCCACGGAGGCCGCGCTCACCGGGCCCGACGGCCCCCGGCCCACCGCAGTCGTCTGCGACGACGACAAACTCGCCGCCGGCGCCTACAAGGCCCTGCGCCGCCTCGGACTCCGGGTCCCCGACGACATCTCCGTCACCGGCGTCGACGACCTCGGCCTCGCCACCGCTCTCGACCCCGAACTCACGACCGTACGCCTCGACGCCGAAACCTTCGGGGAACGCGGCATGGCCGCCCTCCTGGCGGTCCTGGAGGGCCGCACGCCCCAGGAGGGAGACATCCCCGTGGAACTCGTCGTACGGGGCTCCACGGCCCGCGCAGGGGCCTGAATACGCCATCCAGGTGAGCGGCGACCACCCACCAACGCCGCGCGCCCCGGCCATGATCGGCCGGGGCGCACTACGGGCGGGCTACCGCTGGACTCCGGCCTACTCCTCCTCGGAGCTCTCGGCCTCCGTGGACGCGCCGTCCGTCTCCAGGAGACGGGCCAGCTGACGGCCGACGATGCGCTTGAACTTGCGCTGCTGCGGACGCGTACGGTCCAGGACCGCCACCTCCAGCCGCTCGGCGGGGATCTCCCGCTGCGTGCCGTTGGTGTCCCGCGACAGCGCCTGGACCGCCAGCTTCAGGGCCTCCGCCAAGGACATACCGTCCTGGTGACGCTGGTCCAGATAGCTGCTGATCTGCTCGGCGTTACCACCCACCGCGACCGAACCGTGCTCGTCGACGATCGAGCCGTCGTGCGGCAGACGGTAGATCTGATCGCCCTCGGGCGTCTCCCCCACCTCGGCCACGACCAGCTCCACCTCGTACGGCTTCTCGGCCGCCGAGGAGAAGATCGTGCCCAGCGTCTGGGCGTAGACGTTCGCGAGACCGCGAGCGGTCACATCGTCACGGTCGTAGGTGTACCCCCGCAGGTCGGCGTAGCGCACACCACCGATCCGCAGGTTCTCGTACTCGTTGTACTTGCCGGCGGCCGCGAAACCGATCCGGTCGTAGATCTCGCTGAACTTGTGCAGCGCACGGGACGGGTTCTCGCCGACGAACACGATGCCGTCGGCATACTGCAGCACGACCAGGCTGCGGCCACGGGCGATGCCCTTGCGGGCGTACTCCGCCCGGTCGGCCATGGCCTGCTGGGGTGAGACATAGAACGGCGTCGACACCGGTTATCCGTCCCTTTCTGTCGAAGTCACTGGATCACCTTGATAAGAGGGCCGTCTGCGCCGGACCGGCTAGAGCAGCGCGGCCCGCGGACCGTCGGGCTGCTCCAGGCGCCGCTCCAGGATCGAGCGGGCGATCCCGGAGGACTCCTCGTCGGTGAGTCGACGGAAGCCGCCCTCGGTGATCACGGTGACGATCGGGTAGATCCGGCGTGCGACATCGGGACCACCGGTCGCCGAGTCGTCGTCAGCCGCGTCGTACAGAGCCTGCACCACGAGCGTGGTGGCCTGCTCCTCGGTCAGATCCTCACGGAAGAGCTTCTTCATGGCACCGCGCGCGAAGATCGAGCCGGAACCCGTGGCCGCGTAACCGGTCTCCTCGGAACGGCCGCCCGTCACGTCGTAGGAGAAGATGCGGCCCTTCTCCCGGTCCACGTCGTAGCCCGCGAACAGCGGGACCACCGCCAGCCCCTGCATCGCCATGCCGAGATTGGAACGGATCATGGTCGACAGACGGTTCGCCTTGCCCTCCAGGGAGAGCTGGGCCCCCTCGACCTTCTCGAAGTGCTCCAGCTCCAGCTGGAACAGCTTGACCATCTCCACGGCCAGACCGGCCGTACCGGCGATACCCACCGCCGAGTACTCGTCAGCGGGGAACACCTTCTCGATGTCCCGCTGCGCGATCATGTTCCCCATCGTGGCCCGTCGGTCACCGGCGAGCACCACACCGCCGGGGAACGTCACGGCCACGATCGTCGTGCCGTGCGGAGCCTCGATCACGCCCTGGGTCGGCGGCAGCTGCCGCTTGCCGGGCAGCAGCTCCGGCTGGTGCTCCGACAGGAAGTCCATGAAGGACGACGACCCAGGCGTCAGGAAGGCAGCTGGTAGACGCCCGGTGCTACGAGTGTTGGCTTCCACGAGGATCCTTCCAAGTAGGCGGCAGCCCGACGAACAGCGTCGGGATCATCTCCCAACTTGCCGATGGCCGAATTGCAGTTGAAGCACAGTACGCCTCGGACCTTACCCGTCTTGTGGCAGTGATCCACATGAACGGCCGGGGCTTTCAAACAGATCACGCAGAGCCCCATCTGGGATGCGATCATCTCGTCACGTTCGGCTTCGGTCATGCCGTAATGACGCTCAGATGGCCTGCACGACCCTCGATCGCCCGGCACGCCATGCACCGCGTCGAGAGGCCATCCGATGCTGTTCTGTTGCGATCCCATTGCGAGTGCGGCTTGATCTCTCCACAGCGCTGGCAGTACGTGTGCCCCTCAGGCGCAGCAACTCGCGGTCGTGGTTTTTTGCCACGCACATCTTGGCGCTGCCGGTAGTACGCCGCGGAGCATTCCCTGCAGTACGCCTGGAGACCGTCACGCATCGCCTCGTTGCTGGCGAAGGCCGCTCGCGGCCTGCACTCCTTACACCGCGAGCAGCGCTTCACATCTTCAGGCTCTCCCAACCCCTACCCCCGCCACCTTCGTCTCGAAGGTGAAATCACTCTCCACCCTTCTGAACGAAGGAGCGCACGAAGTCCTCGGCGTTTTCTTCGAGCACATCATCGATTTCGTCGAGCACTGAGTCGACGTCGTCGCTCAGCTTCTCGTGTCGTTCCTTGAGGTCCTCGCCGGCCTGCGCCTCGGGCGCCTGCTCCTCGACCTCTTCGGTGGAACGGGTGGCCTTCTGCTGTCCGCCGCCGGTGTCCTTGGTCGCCATAACCCTCACCCCGCTCAGTTCGCCCGACATGGTCGGCAGGTCGGCTTTCCTGCCGATCGGTCATGATCAGACCCTACAAGCCCGGTCTGACATTGGCCCCGTTGTTGCGACAACGTCCGGGAACCACCTCGATGATTCCCGGACAGCGCTGTTTCCACCCTGCCCGGCTGATCGGGTTCGAACCCTGGTTCAGCCGCCGGACAGGACCTTGACCAGGTCTTCTGCCGTGCGGCAGCGGTCCAGGAGCTCCTTGACGTGATTTCGCGTTCCGCGAAGGGGTTCGAGGGTTGGAACCCGCTGGAGCGAATCCCGGCCCGGAAGATCGAAGATCACGGAGTCCCAGGAGGCGGCCGCGACGTCGTCGGCGTACTGCTCCAGGCAGCGGCCGCGGAAGTACGCGCGGGTGTCCTCCGGCGGCTTCGTACGGGCCCGCTCGACCTCCGTCTCGTCGAGGAGCCGCTTCATCTTGCCGCGGGCCACGAGGCGGTTGTACAGGCCCTTGTCGGCCCGTACGTCGGCGTACTGGAGGTCGACCAGGTGCAGCCGGGCGGCGTCCCAGTCGAGGCCGTCACGGCGCCGGTAGCCCTCCATGAGTTCCCGCTTGGCGACCCAGTCGAGCTCTCCGGAGAGGCTCATGGGGTCGTTCTCCAGGCGGTTCAGGGTGTCCTCCCAGCGGCTGAGGATGTCCTTGGTCTGGTCGTCGGCGTCCGCCCCGAACCGCTCCTCCACGTATTTGCGCGACAGCTCGTAGTACTCCATCTGGAGTTGCACGGCGGTCAGCGTGCGTCCGCTGCGGAGCGTGATGAGGCGTTGCAGCGTCGGGTCGTGGGAGACCTGGTGGAGGGTGCGTACGGGCTGGTCGACGGCAAGGTCGACGGCGATGAAGCCGTCCTCGATCATGGAGAGGACCAGGGCGGTGGTGCCCAGCTTCAGGTAGGTGGAGATCTCCGAGAGGTTCGCGTCGCCGATGATCACATGGAGGCGGCGGTACTTCTCGGCGTCCGCGTGGGGTTCGTCGCGGGTGTTGATGATGGGGCGCTTGAGGGTCGTCTCCAGGCCGACCTCGACCTCGAAGTAGTCGGCGCGCTGGCTGAGCTGGAAGCCGTGTTCGTGGCCGTCCTGGCCGATGCCGACGCGTCCGGCGCCGGCGAAGACCTGGCGGGAGACGAAGAACGGCGTGAGGTGGCGCACGATGTCCGAGAAGGGGGTCTCCCGCTTCATCAGGTAGTTCTCGTGCGTGCCGTAGGAGGCGCCCTTGTTGTCGGTGTTGTTCTTGTAGAGGTGGATCGGCTGTGCGCCGGGGAGCTGGGCCGCCCGTTCGGCGGCTTCGGCCATGATCCGTTCGCCGGCCTTGTCCCAGAGGACGGCGTCCCGGGGGTTGGTGACCTCGGGGGCGCTGTATTCGGGGTGTGCGTGGTCGACGTAGAGGCGTGCGCCGTTGGTGAGGATGACGTTGGCCAGGCCGATGTCCTCGTCGGTGAGCTGGCTGGAGTCGGCGGCCTCACGGGCGAGGTCGAAGCCTCGCGCGTCCCTCAGCGGGTTCTCCTCCTCGAAGTCCCAGCGGGCCCGGCGGGCCCGGTGCATCGCCGCGGCGTAGGCGTTGACGATCTGGGACGAGGTGAGCATGGCATTGGCATTGGGGTGGCCGGGGACGGAGATCCCGTACTCCGTCTCGATGCCCATTACTCGCCGTACGGTCATGCGGCCCTCCTTGCCCGGCGGCGTCCTCGGTCGGGGACGCTGCTCAAGTACCGCTGGCGCTCCGGTGCGTGTGCGGTGCCCGTCCCCGCACTGCGCGACTCGGCGGTACGAACGAGCCTAGAACGGCTTCGCGCTGGTGGGGAGATCATTTGCGTCATTGACTGCTCCAGCCGTGACCCGAAAAACAGTCGGCTGCGGGTACCCATGGAGGGCACCCGCAGCCGCCCTGTCTTTTACAGGTACTGTCCGGTGTTCGCCACCGTGTCGATGGAGCGTCCGGTGTCGGCACCCTGCTTTCCGGTGATCAGGGTACGGATGTAGACGATCCGTTCGCCCTTCTTTCCGGAGATTCGGGCCCAGTCGTCCGGGTTGGTGGTGTTGGGCAGGTCCTCGTTCTCCTTGAACTCGTCCACGCAGGCCTGGAGGAGGTGGGAGACGCGGAGGCCCTTCTGGTTCTTCTCGAGGAAGTCCTTGATCGCCATCTTCTTGGCGCGGCCGACGATGTTCTCGATCATGGCGCCGCTGTTGAAGTCCTTGAAGTAGAGGACTTCCTTGTCTCCGTTGGCGTAGGTGACTTCCAGGAAGCGGTTCTCCTCGGATTCGGCGTACATGTGTTCCACTGCCGTCTGGATCATGCTCTGGACGGTGGTGGCCTTGCTGCCGCCGTGCTCGCCGAGGTCGTCGGAGTGCAGCGGGAGGCGCTCGGTGAGGTACTTGCCGAAGATGTCCTTGGCGGCCTCGGCGTCGGGACGCTCGATCTTGATCTTCACGTCGAGTCGGCCGGGGCGCAGGATGGCGGGGTCGATCATGTCCTCGCGGTTGGAGGCGCCGATCACGACCACGTTCTGCAGGCCTTCCACGCCGTCGATCTCGGCGAGCAGCTGGGGGACGATGGTGTTCTCCACGTCCGAGCTGACTCCGGATCCGCGGGTGCGGAAGAGGGACTCCATTTCGTCGAAGAAGACGATGACGGGGGTGCCCTCGCTGGCCTTCTCCCTCGCACGCTGGAAGACGAGGCGGATCTGCCGCTCGGTCTCACCGACGTACTTGTTGAGGAGCTCGGGTCCCTTGATGTTGAGGAAGAAGCTCTTGCCTGCGGCCTGGCCGGTCACTTCGGCGACCTTCTTGGCCAGTGAGTTGGCCACGGCCTTGGCGATGAGCGTCTTGCCGCATCCGGGGGGCCCGTAGAGGAGGACGCCCTTGGGCGGCCTCAGCTCGTGCTCCTTGAAGAGGTCGGGGTAGAGGTACGGGAGCTCGACCGCGTCGCGGATGGCCTCGATCTGGCCGCCGAGGCCGCCGATCTGTTCGTAGCCGATGTCCGGGACCTCTTCGAGGACGAGTTCCTCGACCTCGCTCTTCGGGACGATCTCGTAGACATAGCCGGAGCGGGGTTCGAGCAGCAGGGCGTCGCCGGGGCGGATGGTGACGTCCAGCAGCGGCTCGGCGAGCCGTACCACCCGTTCCTCGTCGGTGTGCCCGAGCACCAGGGCGCGCTCGCCGTCCTCGAGGATCTCCTTGAGGGTGACGATGTCCCCGACGCGCTCGAACTCCATGGCTTCGACCACGTTGAGCGCTTCGTTGAGCATGACTTCCTGGCCGCGCCGGAGCTCTTCCAGGTCGACGCTCGGGCTGACGTTCACGCGGAGCTTTCGGCCTCCGGTGAAGATGTCGGCCGTGCCGTCCTCGTTCGCCGTGAGGAAGACACCGAAGCCGGCCGGGGGCTGTGCGAGCCGGTCGACTTCTTCCTTGAGGGCCACGATCTGGTCGCGGGCCTCACGGAGCGTGTTGGCGAGCCGCTCGTTCTGCGCGGACACGCCGGCCAGGTTGGTCTGCAGCTCGACGATCCGCTCTTCGAGAATCCTCGTGTGTCGCGGAGAGTCGGCGAGCTTGCGTCGCAGGACGGCGATCTCCTGCTCAAGGTAGGCAATCTGCCCGGCCGGGTCGTCGGACCCTCGTCCCGGGCGGATGCCGCGGTTCATGTCGTCGTCGTGGGCTGCCACGGTCCTCACCTCCTCCAAGGGGAGCTGGACGCTTCCAGACCCTACCTGGGTGGGTGTCGATTGAAACCCCTAGATCACAAAGACGGTCGGGGTGTGTCCGATCTTCACCCTTGCGCTCTCCCTCACGCCAGGGGAATACCCACGGAACATGATTGGGAAGCCGGTCCGGGTAGGGTCGAAGTGTTCAACACCCGTCAGGGCCTGCATGGTTCCCGACCGTGGCGAGAGGAATGGCAGGAGAGATGACCGTGCAACAGGAGTCCGGGACCGTGGGCGAGGCGCTCGAGGTCTGGATCGACCAGGACCTGTGCACCGGTGACGGTATTTGCGCGCAGTACGCGCCCGAGGTGTTCGAGCTGGACATCGACGGGCTGGCGTATGTGAAGAGCGTGGACGCCGAGTTGCTGCAGGCTCCTGGGGCGACGACGCCGGTTCCCCTGCCGCTTCTGACGGACGTGGTGGACTCGGCGAAGGAGTGTCCGGGTGAGTGCATCCACGTACGTCGGGTTTCGGACAGGGTCGAGGTGTACGGCCCGGACGCGGAGTGACCGGTCGGCCACTCCGCGCCATGCCGTGTCTGCTTTCTCACACCGGGTTTGCCGGGTGATCACATCCCGTTGGGCGGGATGTCACACGCTTTGGGTGCCTGCGGGTGTCGAGCGTACGAACGCCCCGTTCCGCCACTGCCATTCGACGTCGTCGGTGACGTCGGGACAGCAATTGGGCACGTTGCGCGAGGAGTAGCCGTGCAGGGTGGCCGTGACGGCTCCGTCACGGACGGCGAAGTCGGTGACGGTGTCGCGGTCCTTGGGGGCGACGAGGGTGGCCACGACGCGGGGCCGTGCGGCGTCGGTGGAGCGGGTGAGCACGTAGACGGCGTCGGGCGGGGTGCCCATGGCGGCGTCGCAGTGGACGACGGCCACGGTCTCGGGGCGGCGGTCACCGTCGAGGTCCCCGGATGCCTGCTCCTTGATGACGACGTCGACGGGGCCGCAGTCCAGGGGCAGGTCGACGTCGTCATCAAGGAG
>NZ_LIRK01000528.1:5694-6080 GCF_001419765.1 Streptomyces torulosus | reverse complement strand
CGGGCTTGGCGCCGTTGTTGTAGGCCCGCCTGCTGTTCAGGTTCGGCGTCTTGCCGTTGAGGACGTCGTCGACCATGTCCGCGGCCATCTCGGCGAGCAGCCGGAGGTCCTTGTAGACGGTCTGCGACTGCTCGTCCGCGATGATCGACTTCACCGACGCCAGTTCGGCGTCCTGACCGGTGATGACCGGCAGGGGCTTGGCGGCGGAGCCGTAGCCGTGTGCCTTGAGCGAGTTCAGGACACCGATGGAGATGCCGTCGTACGGCGACAGGACCGCGTCGACCGTGGCGCTGCGGTACGCCTTGGTGAGCACGCTGTTCATGCGCTTCTGTGCGGTCGGCCCGTCCCAGCGCAGCGTGGTGATCTGGTCCATGTCGGTCTCGCCG
>NZ_LIRK01000528.1:0-5671 GCF_001419765.1 Streptomyces torulosus | reverse complement strand
GAACAGCTCGATGTTGAACGGACCCTTGCCGTCCTCCAGGCCGAGCTCGTCGATGATGTAGCGGGCCTGGAGTCGGCCGACCTGCTCGTTGTCGAAGGACACGTAGTAGTCGACGTTCTTCGTGTCGAGGATCAGCCGGTCGTAGGAGATCACCGGGATCTCCGCGTCGGCGGCCTTCTTGAGCACGCTGTCCATCGACTTGTTGTCGATCGCCGCGATGATCAGCGCGTCGACGCCCTGCTCGATCAGCTTCTCGATCTGGGCGACCTGCCGCTTCGGGTCGTCGTCGCCGTAGACCAGCGTGGTCTTGTAACCCTTGCCGGCGAGGTCGTCCACGACGCTCTTGCCGTCGGTGAGCCAACGCTCGGAGGCCCGGGTCGGCATCGCGACGCCGATGGTGCCGCCCTCGGAACCGTCCGCCGAAGCTCCCCCGTCGTCCTGACCGCACGCGGACAGGGTGAGGGCGAGCGAGACGGCTCCGGCGATCGTGGAGAGGGCGGCTCTTCGGGTGTGCATGTGATCGTTCCTTGTTCTTCTCGTCGTTGAGAGCAGTACGGCTTGTCAGCTGTCGATGCGGCGCTGCCTGGGGAGGGCAGAGCGAGACCGAGCCGGCCGCGCCGTGAGGGCCGGGCTTCGGCAAGCGTGATCGAGGCGCGGGCCACCCGGCATCCGGGGTCCGCCGGCTCCCGTGCTCCCTGTGCCGATGCGCACCGGTACGTACGTCGGGCCGCGCCACGGCGTTCCGGCCACGGGGCGGCTGATTCCGGGGATGCGCAGGACACTTGCCTTTCAAACCGTTCGATATGTCGTCACACGGTCGAATGTTTGCGTGACCATAGGGACACGGTGCGCATGATGTCAACGGGGTGAACAGGAACGGTTACGCAAAGGTGAAGGGTGAGGGGCTCCGGTGACGGACGTGACCGAGGTTCCCTACTGGGGCGAATGAGGCGCCCGGAGGGGCGGACACGGGGCTCCGACCAGGGGATCCCCGTGTCCTGAAGTCGCTCATCGCGGGATCCGTCCCGCGACCGCGCGCCGCGACCGGAGGCGCGCGGTCTCATGCCGGTGTCCGGTCGCGGGTAGTCGGAGTCGGGCGGGCCGCACCCGGTGTCCGGCCGCGGGCGGCCCGAGTCGGACGGTCAGAAGATGCCCGGGCCGGGGGTGAGGATGCCCTTGGGGTCGTAGCGGTTCTTCCACGCCACGAGTCGCGGCCACATCGAGCCGTAGTGGGCCTGCCAGTCGGCCTGGGTGAACGGGCACGCGCCGTGCGGGTAGCGGGTGCCGCCGACGGCCGCCGCCCGCTGGTAGAGCCGGTAGTTGCGGTCCGTCATCCGCGACGCGAAGTCGGGGTCGGGGCCGGATCCGGCCGAGTCGGTCAGGACGCTGACCAGCCACACCCAGGGGCCGCCCGAGGCGCCGGGCAGCCGCAGCAGCGGCCGTCCGTAGGTCGAGCGCAGCATCGGGAAGATCAGGCCGAACCCCGTCGGGCCCAGATCCTCCGGCGTCAGCGACGGGAACACCGAGGAGACGAAGTCCTCGACGGCGTCGTCCGGCAGGAACAGGTCCAGCCACGGCTTGACCTTCGCGTCCCAGCCCAGGTTCGCCGCGAACGAGTCGTACATGCGGGTGACCAGGAGGATGTAGTCGAGGAAGCCGTAGTCCTCGAAGGCCGCGCCCGCCGCGGCGGGGCTGAGGCCGCGCAGCAGGTACGACGCGTCGGGCGCGTCACCCGCGTCGTGGAAGACGGTGGCCCACAGCGTCAGCGGCTGCGCCGTGCCGGGCTGCGGAATGCTGCCGAGGGAGTCGAACTCACCGCGGTTCGCCAGGATCCTGACGTCCCGGAAGAACGCGGCGACGTCCGTGTACCCGATCCGGTACGTACGGGCCGACTGCTTGGCAGGCACCAGGTCGACCGTCGCCCGTGTGATCACACCGCACTGGCCGAGTCCCCCGAGCGCCGCCTCGAACAGGTCGGTGTTCTGGGTGCCGGAGCACTGCAGCAGCTGCCCGTCGCCCGTGACCACCTCGAGCTTGCGGGCGTGGTCGACCTGGGCGCCCGCCCGGTACGACGACATCATCCCGATGCCGCCCATCGAGAGGGTCCCGCCGACGGTGGTCCCGAGGTAGCTGGTGATCGACGCCGGTCTGAGGCCCCGTCGGAACGCCGCCTCGACGAGGTCCTTCCACAGCACGCCCGCGTCGACGTCGGCGCTGTCGGTGCCGATCGAGTGGATCGTGTGCAGCGACTCCATCTCGATGACCAGCCCGCCGCTGACGAGCGGTTGACCGAACATCGCGTGATGCGCGCCGGCCGGCGCGGTCTTGATGCCGTGGGCCGAGCAGTAGGCGAGCATCTTCCGGATGTCCTTCACCGAGCCCGGTCTGAGTACCGCGCACGGTGTTCTCACGAAGATGTTGCCCTGGTCACGGGAGTTCGCCGCGAGGGCGTCCGGGTCGAACGTGAGGGTGCCGTCGAGGGACGGGGCCGCGGCGAACGAGGCACTGTCGGCGGCCTCGGCCACCCACTGGCGTCCGACCAGGTCGAAACCGGCCACGAGCGCTACGGTCCCGGCCCCCAGCCGGGACAGGAACCGACGTCTGTCGAGCTGACCTTGTTCTGTACGTGACATACCAGCCTCCCTGGTGTTGGCGCGGCGCATCGTCGGCACACCCCAGCGGGTGTGCCGTGTCGCAATCTGCGGGTGACTTCAGCCGTTCACGGGTGGCAGTGGTGCGGTCCGGACCTCGACGCGGCGAGGTGACGGAGTGTCTCGACCCGTGTCCTGACCGGGTCGGCGCTTCTCACTCATGGCGATCTTCCCCCTGAACTGTCCCCGGGCTCATCATGGCCAAAGACAGCCTGTCGCGCGAGAGTTGAATCGTGCTCAGAGACCGGTTTGCGGTCATTGGCGCACTGATTCGTGAAGAGATCGCGGGGGGATGCGGGGGGCGGGTGGCGATGTCGTGGTGACGTCACCTCCTGTGGGGTGAGGCGGCCTGGTCCTGCCCCCTCGGTCGCGTGGTCCTGTCGATCCACATCGACGAGGCCAGGCACAGCAGCGCGATCACGCACAGCACGAGGGGCACGGAGCGCGCTCCCGCCCACTGGATCATCGCGCCGAGTGCGGGGCCCGCGGCGACGCCGCCGAGCATGGAGGCGGCGATCACATGGGCACTGGCGCTGCGCGCCATGGGGACGGTGCGGGTGAGCCAGGGCAGGCCGGTGGGGAAGACGGGGGCGATGAACAGCCCCACACCCGCGTACATGTACGGGGCCAGGGCGGGCACCGTCGCCGCCGCCAGACAGACCGCCATGCCCGCGCAGCTGATGTTGATGATGACGTGTTCCGGCCAGCGCAGGGTGAGGGGGACCACCAGGAACCGACCGACCGTCATCATCAGCCAGAAGACGGAGGTGGCCGACGCGGCGAAGGCCGAGCCGTAGCCGACCGACTCCAGATGCGTGGGTTCCCAGCCGCCCACCCCGGCCTCGACGCCCACATGCAGGACGTACAGGACGACGAAGGCCAACAGCAGGAACCGGACACGGGCCCGCGCCGGGGCGGCGGGCCGTGCGTCCGCCGCCCCGTCCGGCGCCCGGACCGGCGCCGGGCTCCTGTCCCGTACGCCGCGCAGGAACAGCAGCAGCGCCGCCGACACCAGCCCGCAGCCCGCGAACACGACCGTGTAGCGGTCCGAGCCCAGCAGACCGATCAGGGCGGGGCCCGCCACCGCGCCGATACCGAAGAACGCGTTCAGGACGTTGAGCATGGCGGTGCTGCGGGAGCCGAAGCCCACGGCGAAGAGCTGGTTGAGTCCGTAGTCGATGCCGCCGAAACCGAGGCCAGCGAGGAACGCGGCGGCCAGCGCCAGGGGCCAGGCCGGGGCGAGGGCGAACGCGAGGGAACCCGCCGCCATCAGCGCGTACGAGACGCCCAGGAGGAGACGGTTGCCGACCCGGTCGTGGACCCGGTTGAAGGCGAGCACGCCGCCCACCCCGCCGATGAAGTGGGCGGTCAGCCCGACCCCGGCCGCGGCCGGCGACAGCCCGAACTCCTCGCGCAGCGCGGGGATCGCGGGCCCGTAGAACGACTGCAGCGCGCCGATCAGGGCGAACCCGACGCAGGACGCGACCAGGGCGGGCACGCTGAACAGCCGCACCTGCCCGGCACCCGCTCCGGTCCGACCTCCACCCTTGTCGGCCTCCCCCTCCCCGCGGCCCTCGCTCCCGGCCGCCGGGCCCTCGCGCGGGGCCTCGACCGCGCCCGTCGTCCGCTGCTCCGTCATGTGCCCGTCTTCCCTTCCTGCTCGTTGAAGCGGGCGACGATCTCGTGGGCGAACGCCATGATCGTTCCCTGGGGGCTGATGCCGGTGACGCCCGGCAGGACACTCGCGTCGCAGACCCGCAGCCCGTGGAAGCCGTACGGCCTGCCGTACGCGTCGCACACCCCGCCCCGGTCGGCGCCGCCCATCCGCGCCGACGCCATGCCGTGCACCGACACCAACTCCCAGTCGCCCGGCGCCACACGCCGGCAGAACTCCTCGACCTCGGACATCCCGGTGAGGGACGGCGCCGAGGACACCGGCGGCGTCACCTCCACGGCACCCGCCGCGAACAGCAGCCGCGCACCGAGTCGGAACGCCTCGCGCAGCGCGCTGTGGTCGACGGCCGTCATGCCGTGCCGCAGCAGCACCCCACCGCCCGGCAGGGCCCGCACGCTCGCGGTGCCGTGCAGCCGCACCTGGGTGGTGTAGACGCCCAGACGGTCGAAGTCGGCGAGGAAACGCTCGACGTCGCCGGGGGAGCGGCCCGCCAGCGCGGCGGCGAGCGCCCCGCGCGACACGTTCGACGGCATCATCAGCACGCCCAGGTCCCCGAACTCCTTCAGCTGCGCGGTGAAGATGGTGCCGCGCTCCGCCGCCACCTCCTCACGGAAGCGCGCCACCGTACGAAGGTTGACGTGCAGCGCCAACTCCCGTCCCGCCCGCCGGTGTTGGACACGGCTGCGCTGGAGCAGCGCGGGCGAGCCGAGCGGACCCGCCGCGAGGAACACCGCCCGCGTCCGGTACACGGTGCGGGTGCCGTCGGGGTCGGCCGCGAGCACCCCGGTCACCGTGCGCCCGTCGTGCAGGACGCGCAGCACCCGGGTGTCCGGGCGGATCCGGGCGCCCAGGGCCTCGGCCCGCGGCAGATAGGTCACGGCCATGCTCTGCTTCGCGCCGGACGTGCAGCCGGTGGTGCAGCGGTTGCGGTGCGCGCAGCCCCGCACCGCGCGGTGGGCGTGCTGCCACTGCCAGCCGAGGAGGTCGGCCCCCACTGTCAGCAGACGGGAGTCACGGTTGTCCTCTTCGCCGCCGTGCCCCTGCACGATGGTGCCGAGACGGCTGTGGACCGTCTTGAGGTGCGGGGCGAGGTCGGCCGCCCGGTAGCCGTCGAGGCCCGCGACCGCCGCCCAGCGGGCGAGCAGCGCGGGCGGCGGCTCCCACAGCAGGCCCCCGTTGACCAGGGTCGTCCCGCCGACGGCGCGCCCCTCGCCGTACGCGATGGTCGGTGACCCGAAGACCGGGGTCAGCCCGCCGTTGCGGTACAGGGTGCGCATGTTCTCGGCCGGGCTCGCCCCGGCGAGCCCGGCCGAGAACATGCGCACCCTGTACCGCAACGGCGGGC
>NZ_LIRK01000527.1 GCF_001419765.1 Streptomyces torulosus | reverse complement strand
AGGGAAACGCCCGGTTACATTTCGAACCCGGAAGCTAAGCCTCACAGCGCCGATGGTACTGCAGGGGGGACCCTGTGGGAGAGTAGGACGCCGCCGAACAATCATTGAGAAAGCCCCTGCCGGGAAACCGGCGGGGGCTTTCTGCGTTTAGGGCATCCTTTCGGGAGTGCCATCCATTCCATTCTTCGGGGACTATTCGTAGCGAATTACAGGCGTCCAGCTGCCTTCAATGCCAGATAGGCGTCTGCCAAAGCAGGGGCCAGGTTTTCCGGGGTCGCGTCCACCACCGTGACGCCGTGCCGACGGAGTTGTTCGGCTGTGCGGTGGCGATCCGATTGGGCCTGGGCCGCTGCCGCCGCCTCGTAGACGGCGTTCGTGGTGCCCCGTGAATTCGCCATGCGGGCGATATGCGGGTCGGAGACGGAAGCCAACAGGACCGTGTGGCGCTGGGTGAGGCGGGACAGGACCGGGAGGAGGCCCTCTTCGATGGGGGCCGCGTCCAGGCTTGTCAGCAGGACGATCAAAGCACGGCGGGAGGCCGTCCGTAGCGCGGTGGCGGTGAGACCTCGGGCGTCCGTTTCGACGAGTTCCGGTTCGAGCGGCGCCATCGCGTTGACCAGGGAGGGAAGGACGTCGCCCGCCGAACGCCCCTGGACGAGGGCCCGGACGCGGCGGTCGTAGGCCATGAGGTCCACGCGGTCGCCGGCGCGGGAAGCGAGGGCGGCCAGGAGGAGGGCGGCGTCCATCGAGGCGTCGAGGCGGGGGATGTCGCCCACACGGCCTGCCGAGGTCCGGCCCGTGTCCAGGACGAGCAGGATGTGACGGTCGCGTTCGGGGCGCCAC
The DNA here is from genome assembly GCF_001419765.1 of Streptomyces torulosus. Lineage (GTDB taxonomy): Bacteria > Actinomycetota > Actinomycetes > Streptomycetales > Streptomycetaceae > Streptomyces > Streptomyces torulosus. The sequence goes on along the minus strand of NZ_LIRK01000527.1, from coordinate 4,725 downwards.
GTGCGTACCGCCACCGCGGACTGGCGGGCCGTGGCCCGCCAGTCGATCGAGCGGGTGTCGTCGCCGGGGATGTACTCGCGCAGGCTGTCGAACTCGGTGCCCTCGCCCCGCGTCAGGACGCTGGTGCGACCGTCCAGCTCCCGGAGACGGGCCAGCTTGGACGGCAGGTGCTTGCGGCTCGTGAACGGAGGAAGGACCCGCACGGTCCAGGGGACCTTGTGGCCGGCCTGGCGGGTGAACAGGCCCAGAGGACCGTACGAGCGGATCGTGACCCTGTCGGCCTGGCGGTCGCCCCGGCGCGTGGGGCGCAGCCGAGTAGTGACGCGGCGTCGTTCGCCCGCGGGGACGGTGAGCCGATGGCGGGAGGCGGCCACTTCGCTGCCGGGCAGCCAGCTGCTCGGAGGCCAGGCGTCACGGAGGTGGGCGCGCAAGGGGCGCTTGGAGGGGTTGGTGACCGTCAGTGTGACCTCTGCGGTTTCGCCGAGGCGCGCTGAGGTGTCCCCGGAGCGCGAGAGGCCCAGACGGCGCACCGGGGCGGCCAGGGCGTAGTCGCAGGCGCACGCGAGGGCCAGTGGGGCGTTCACCGCGAGGATGCCCGTCCAGCCGGGCTCCCAGATGCCCACCGGGAGGGTGCCGAGGGCCGCGAGGAGTGCGGCGCGTCCGGTGGGAGCCATCAGCGGGGAACGGGGACGTGGGCGAGGATCGCGTTGATGACCGAGTCGGCCGTCACGCCTTCCATCTCCGCCTCCGGGCGGAGCTGGACGCGGTGGCGGAGCGTCGGGAGCGCGAGTGCCTTGACGTCGTCGGGGATGACGTAGTCGCGGCCCGTCAGCCAGGCCCAGGCGCGGGACGCCGCGAGGAGGGCCGTGGCGCCTCGAGGAGAGACACCCAGGGTGAGGGACGGCGACTCGCGAGTGGCGCGGCAGATGTCGACGACGTAGGCGGTGATCTCGGGGGAGACGGTCGTCTTGGCCACGGCGGCGCGAGCGGCTTCGAGGTCGGCGGCGTTCGCTACGGGGCGTACGCCGGCGGCGCGCAGGTCGCGCGGGTTGAAGCCGGCGGCGTGCCGGGTGAGGACGTCGATCTCGTCCTGGCGGGACGGGAGCGGAACCGTCAGCTTGAGCAGGAAACGGTCCAGTTGCGCTTCCGGGAGGGGATACGTGCCCTCGTACTCGACCGGGTTCTGGGTCGCGGCGACCAGGAACGGATCGGGGAGGGGGCGGGGGGTGCCGTCGACCGTGACCTGGCGTTCCTCCATGGCCTCCAGGAGGGAGGACTGGGTCTTCGGCGGGGTGCGGTTGATCTCGTCCGCGAGGAGGAGGTTGGTGAAGACCGGGCCGGGCTGGAAGGAGAACTCGGCGGTGCGGGTGTCGTAGACGAGGGAGCCGGTGACGTCGCTCGGCATCAGGTCCGGGGTGAACTGGACGCGCTTGGTGTCCAACTCGAGTGCGGACGCGAGGGCGCGGACGAGCAACGTTTTGGCGACCCCAGGGACTCCTTCTAGTAGGACGTGTCCGCGGCAGAGGAGGGCGACGACGAGGCCGGTCACGGCGGGGTCCTGGCCGACCACGGCTTTGGCGATCTCGGCGCGCAGGGCCTCCAGGGAGGCACGGGCGGAGCCCGGGTCCCCGGTGGTCCCGGCGTTGTCAGTGGTCGGGTCCATCATGAACGGCGTACCTCTCTTTCGAGGGCGTCGAGTTGGTCGGTGAGGGCGATGAGGGCCGTGTCGTCGCTGGGCGGCGGGCCGAAGAGGAGGGCGTGCAGGGTCTGTCCGTCGCCGTGGAGGTGGGCGGACAGAGCGGGGAGCAGGGCCTCGGGTGCGTGCGCCCGGGAGACGGGGACACCCACGAGAGGGGCGAGGCGCGTGCGGGTGGTGGAGCGAAGAGCGGCGGCCGCGCGGTCACGGGCGTTGGCCTTGCGGTAGAGGCGGGCGCGGCCTTCGACGGTCTCGGAGGCGCGGATCGCGACGGGGAGTTTCTCGGGCACCAGGGGGCCCAGTCGGCGTGCCCGCCAGAGGGCGGCGATCAGACCCGCGACGAACAGTTGCAGGGTGCCCCAGAGCCAGCCCGAGGGGAGCAGGTCGAAGAAGCTGCGGTCGCCGGTGTCGGTGGCGGAGTCGTCGGAGAGAGAGGGGAGGTACCAGACCAGATGGGGGCGCGAGCCGAGGAGTTGAAGGGCGAGGGAGGCGTTGCCCTGCTCGTCGAGGCGGTCGTTGTAGAGGATGTCGGGGGCGCCGATGACGACGGTGTCGCCGCCCCCTTCGGCCGCCGGGAGGCGTACGAGGCTGGGCAGACCGCTCTCGGGGTAGCAGGTGTCGGCGTCGCGGGTGGTGACCTGGTAGCGGACGCCGCCGAGGTCGGCGGTGCCCGCACGGCGGGCGGCGGGCAGGTCGCATCGGGGCGCGAGTGTGGAGTCGAAAGTCGGGGCGGGGTCGGCCGTGACGCCGGGGGCGAGGGTGCCCACGGACGGGGTGTCGGGGGCGACGAGGACCGTACGGCCGCCGGACGAGGCGGTCGCCGTGCGCACGCGGCGCTGCTGGGACTCGGTGAGCAGGTCCGGGACGGCGATCAGGAGAGTCGTGTCGGGGGCCGCGGCGGCGGTCGCCTCGTCGAGGGTGGTGACCACACGCGTGGACACGCCGTTGTCGTCGAGGAGTTGCTCGATCGCGCGGCTGCCGTTGGGGTCGGCGGAGCGCGGGTCGAGGCGGCTGTGCTCGGAGCCGGAGCGGATGACCGCGATGACGATCGCCGCGGTCAGGAGGATCACGAAGGCGATGACGACACCTCGTGCGTGACCCCACAGCTGACGGGCGGTGGGCGAGGCCGAGGTGTTCGGGAGCGTGGCCTCGGTGGTCATTCGGCGGCCCCCTGGCGGCCGTGGTGGGCCGTGCTCGTCGTGCTGTCGGCGCTGCTGCCGGCCAGTGCGGGCTTGGCGCGCTCCAGGTCGTCGTCGAGGACGGCGAGGTGGCGGTACGTTCCTTCGGCCGCGGCTCGGCCGCCGTATGTGACGTCGTCGAAGTCCCTGGCGGCGGTGCGGAGTCGGTCCGCGTGGGCGGGAAGCAGACGGCCCGCCTCGGAGGCGGCCTCGTCGGCGGTGCGGCCCGGGCGCACGTCGAGGAGGGCGCGTTCCTCCAGGGAGCGGACCACCGCGCGCATGCGTTCCTGGACAGCTTGGTTCCAGTGGCCCTGGGCGGCCTGTGCCTCGGCTGCCGCACGGTGTTCGGCGGCGCTGCGGGGGCGGTCGTCGAAGAGCCGGGCGGAGGAGACGGGGGTGCGGTGCGGGGTGCCGAGGCGCCACCACAGGGCGCCGACGAGGGCCAGGATGGCCAGGACGATGACGACGAGGCCGACCGCGCCGCCGGGGGTGGCGGCGGAGGCCGTGCCGAACAGCTTGTCGATCCAGTCCCAGAAGGCGTCCATGGCGCGCTCGTACCAACTGGGGTCGTTCTCGTGGTACATGCCCTTGGACAGCTCGCGCCGGGCCGCCTCCCGCGCGGGGTCGCGCGGGAGGGTGACCGGTGGTTCGTCCGCCGAGCGCCAGCCGATGGGGACGGCGGTCAGAACTCCCCCCGAGAGTCTCACCGCATCAGCTCCCGGGAGTGGCGGTGGAGGCGTTGCCGCCGTAGTCCTGGACGCCGGCGGCGCGGGCCAGTTCGAGGTCGAGGGCCTCGCGGCGGATGCGCTGGTCGATGTAGAGGAGCACGGTGACGCCGGCGCTGATCGGGAAGGTGATCGTGGAGCCGATGATCGAGCCGACGCCGCTGATGACGAGGTACGTCCAGCCGAATTCGGTGCCGCCGGTGAGGAGGCCGGAGAAGCCCTCACCGTCCAGGGCCGTGCCGAGGACGGCGAAGGGGATCACGACGATCGACGCGACGACGTAGGCGATGATCGCGGCCAGCAGTTGGATGCCGAGGACGCGCCACCAGGAGCCGCGCACCAGCTTGACGGAGCGGCCCAGGGACTTGCGGACGCCCTGCTTCTCCAGCATCAGCGCGGGCGAGGCGAGCGAGAAGCGGATCACCAGCCACACGGTGAGGACGAAGCCGCCGAGTCCGCCGAACACGGCGAGGACCACGCCCGCGCCTTCCGCGCCACCGGCGACGAGGAGGATGCCGGGCAGGATGCCGACGGTCATGACCACCACGGCGATCAGGGGCAGCAGGAGGGTGAGGCCGCCCAGCCTGAGGAGTTGCGGGCGGGCGTCCCGCCAGGCCTCGCCGGTGGTCACCTTCTTGCCGAGGACGGCTCGGCTGGTCACGGTCGTGAGCAGGGCCGCCGCGATGATGGTGCCGAGCAGGGAGATCACCAGGACGGCGGAGGTGCTCAGCAGGGTCTCGCCGAGGGCGCGGCTCAGCTCGTCGGGAGTGGCGGTGGGGTCGTTGAGGACGTCGGCGGTCGCGGCGTCGTTGAGGACGAGGCCCTGGAGCAGGATGACCGCGATCTGGGTGACGACGGCGACGGTCAGGGAGATGCCGAGGACCGTGCGCCAGTGGGTGCGCATGGTGGACACCGCGCCGTCGAGGATCTCACCGACGCCGAGGGGGCGCAGCGGGATCACACCGGGCTTGGCCGCGGGCGGGGGGCCGCCCCATCCGCCGCCCCAGCCGGGGGCGCCGTGGCCGGGATGGCCGCCGGGGGCTCCGTAGGCGCCGGGCGGGCCGTAGCCGCCGGGGCCGGGGTGCGGGCCGCCGGGGTGGCCGCCCCAGCCCGGGGTGGGCTGCGG
>NZ_LIRK01000526.1 GCF_001419765.1 Streptomyces torulosus | reverse complement strand
GGGCGGGCGGCCTGCGCGGGGGCCGCCGTTCCCATGGCGGCCGTCGAGGGGCGGATGCCCCGGCGGGCCCCGCCCCCTCTCGCCTCTCAGCCCGTCCGCACCAGCTCCGTGATGCCCCGCTCCTTGAGGTACGCCGTGTCCTCCGCGCGGTCCGCGAGGACCACCGCCGGCCGGGCGCCCTCCTGACGCAGACGCATCCACGCCTCGAAGAACGCACCGCCCGGACCGGAGACGGACCGGGTGGACGGGGTGCAGTCCAGGACGAGCGCGGTGGTGCGGGCCGGGGGAGGCGCCGGGGTCGCGCGCAGCTCGGCGACCGTGGCGGACAGGGCCTCGGCGATCGGCTTCGGACGGCCCGAGGAGTCGAACAGGCCGAGCGTGTACTCCAGCTCCGGGAAGTCGGCCAGGGCGCGGTCGACGTCGTGGGAGCACCACCACGTGACCCCCCACAGCCCCGTGCAGCCGGCCGCGTTGCGCAGGGTGGCCCGGGCGAAGTCGGGAGCGTCCGCCGCCAGGATGTGCGGCTCGGGCGCGCCGGTCTCCTGGACCCACACGGGCCGCGCCGGGTCGAAGGCGTAGGCGGCGGCCAGCTCCGTGCCGTACTCCGCGAGATGGTGGACCTGCGGCGAGCGCGGGCCGTAGCGGCGGGCGCAGTCGGCGGAGAACACCCACGGGTGGACGGTGGTCAGGTCGCCCTTGCGGGCCGAAGCCTCCGGGGTGAAGGGATGGCCGTCGCCGTACCAGGCCGCGTCGTACGCCGAGTGCGTGACCAGGCCCTTGCCCGCGCCGAGCCCCTCGCGCGCCGCCGCCAGCAGGGTGTCCAGGTAGCGGTCCACCTCGGTCACGGTCACCGGGTTGTGCTCGACGAGGTTGTTCAGCTCGTTGCCCAGCTGGAGGCCGAGGAGGTTCGGGCGGCCGGCCAGCGCGCTGCCCAGGGTGTGCAGCAGGACCGCCTGGGCCTCGACGGCCCCCGGGTCGGTGAACATGTTGCGGTGGTGCCAGGAGCGCGTCCACTCCGGGTAGAAGTCGAAGCTCGACAGATGGCCCTGGACGCCGTCCACGAGGACGTCCAGACCGCACTCGGCCGCCAGGTCCACCAGCCGGACGAGCTGGTCCACCGCGGAGGCGCGGACCAGCGCGCGGTTGGGCTGGAGCAGGGGCCACAGGTGGAAGACCCGGACGTGGTCCAGGCCCAGTCCGGCGATCTGCGCCAGGTCCTCGCGGGCCTGTCCGGGATCGAAGTCGTGCCAGGCGTGGAACCAGCCCCGGCGTGGGGTGTAGTTGACCCCGAAGCGGAGCGCGGACGCGGGCGGGGGCGGCGTGTCGATGGCGTCCTCCTCAGGAGACGGACCTTGTCTGCGGCGAATGTATCAACCACCATGGGCGGCAATGAATAGTGATTTGAACCAAGGTTCCGGGGCTGTCGCGGATCTCGTCGTCGGCCTGGACGCCGGAGGCACCCGCACCCGTGCGCTCCTCGCCGGGCTGCGCGACGGCCGACCGCGCGGCGAGGGCACGGCCGGTCCGGGCAACGCGCTCACCGTGCCGGGCGAGGAACTCGCCGACCACCTCACCGAGGCGCTCGCGGGCGCCGTCCCCGAGCCGCTGCGCGGCCGGGTGGTCGCCGTGGCCGGCGGGTTCGCCGGGGCCGGCCACCGGGGACAGGGCGCCGACGAACCGGGCCGGGTGCGCGCCGAGGCGGCCCTCGCCACCGCGCTCGCCCGGCTCGGCATCGCCGCCACGGTCGGCGTCCACAGCGACATCGAGACCACGTTCGCCGCCGCGCCGGGCCACCCCGCCGACGGACTGGTCCTGGTCGCGGGCACCGGCGCGGTCGCCGCCCGGATCGCCGCACGCACGCCGACCGCCACCTCCGGCGGCGACGGCTGGCTCCTCGGCGACGACGGCGGCGGCTTCTGGATCGGCCGCGCGGCCGTACGGGCCGCGCTGCGGGCGGCCGACGGACGGAGCGTGCCCACCGCGCTCGCGCACGCGATCGGGCGATCCCTGGGGCTGCCGCCGCAGACCCTGCCGCCCGAGGGCTACGGCGCCACGGACACCGCCCCCTGGAGCGCCGAGCAGCGCACCGCCTACCGCGCCCGTCTGCTGCCCGCCGTCATGGCCCGGCCGCCGGTCCGGCTCGCCGACCACGCCCCGCTCGTCGTCGCGACCGCCGAGAACGAGAAGGACGCCGTCGCCCGGCAGATCCTCACGGAGGCCGCCCGCCGCCTCACCG
>NZ_LIRK01000525.1 GCF_001419765.1 Streptomyces torulosus | reverse complement strand
CCCCTGCTCCACGCTCACCCTCCCCACGAACCTCCGGAGCCGCCTCCCCAGCGGACTCCGCCGACTCGTCCCCACCCGATCCGCCGCCACCGCCCGCCGGTTGCGGCTCACGCTCACCCTGCTGCCGCTGCTGCTGCTCGGGGTGTGGGCCGCGGTCGACTGGCGCACCGTGTACGGCGGCGCCACCCGGCTGGTCTCGGCCGACCCGCGGTGGCTGCTGGCCGGGGTCCTCTTCACCGCCCTGTGCTCCGTGGCCGCCGCGTTCGTCCGGCAGGGCGCGGTGCCCGAACGTCTGCCGCCGGGGCAGCTGATCGCGACCCAGTTCGCGGCCGGCGCCGCGGGTCAGGCGCTGCCGGGCAACATCGGCGCGCATGCCGTCGTCCTGCGCTTCCTGCGCGGCCAGGGCATACCCCTGCCCCGGGCCACGGCCTCCCTCGCCCTGTACTCGGCGGTGAAGCCGGTCGCCAAGACGCTGGTGATCCTCGCGTTCCTGGTCGCCTTCCCCGGCACCCTCAAGGTGACCGAGCTGCTCCCGAAGGGCGAGACGCTGGCCCTGGCCGGCGCGATCACCGGGGTCAGCGTGGCCGCCGTGGTCACCCTGATCACGACCGTACGGCCGCTGCGGCAGCCGCTCATCGGGGGGCTGCGAACCGCGCTGACCGACACGCGGGTCGTGCACAGCCGGCCCGTCCGGGCCCTCGCGCTCTGGGGCGGGGCCGCCGCGTTCCCGCTGTGTCAGGGCGCGGTCGTCGCCTCCGTCGGGACCTCCCTCGGGCTGCCGCTGTCCTGGATCCAGATGGTCTTCGCCTACCTCGTCGCCAGCACGGCCGCCGGTGCGGTGCCAGCGCCGGGCGGCCTCGGCCCCATGGACGCGGCCCTCGTCTTCACCCTGGTCGCCTTCGGCGCGCCCGCGACGGTCGCCACGACCACGGTCATCGGCTACCGCGTCCTGACGGTGTGGCTGCCCCTGCTCCCCGGCACGCTGGTGCTCTCGGCGCTGGTACGGGCGAAGGTGCTGTGAGGGGCTGAGGGCCCGGCGGGAGAGCTGACGGCCGCCGCCGCGCGCCACACGGTGCCCAGCGCACGGCGCCCGGCACCCGGTGCCCGCCGGTGTCTCAGGCCGGGCGTTTGCGGGGCGTCGTCTTCTTGGCCGGGGTCTTCTTCGTGGTGCTCTTCGCCGTCGCGGACTTCTTCGCCGTCGACTTCTTCGCCGTCGTCTTCTTGGCGCCCTGGGCGCTCCGTGTCCCCTGGGACGACTTCGACGTGGACTTCTTGGCGGAGGCGGCCGACGGCGGCGACTTCTTCGCGGTGGCCGTGGACTTCTTGCCGGCGGGTTCCTTCGGGGTGCGCATGGGGGTCACGGCGGCGACGTCCTCGCCGCGGGACTCCTTGGCGGCGCGGACGCTGTTCTCCAGGGCCGCCATCAGGTCGAGCACCTTGCCGCCCGTCTCCGGGGCGGGCGCGGTCGGCGGCTCCTCGCCGGAGGCCTTCGCGGCGATGAGTTCCTCGACGGCCTCGCGATAGTCGTCGTGCAGCTCGTTGAGGTCGACCTCGCCGAGCGTCTCCATGAGGGCGTCGGCGAGATCGAGTTCCTTGTCGCGGACGGTGACGCTCGCGTCGGGCGCGACCCCCTCCGTCGTACGGATCTCGTCGGGCCAGAGCAGCCCGTGCATGGCGAGGGCGTCCTCCACCACCCGGAGCATCCCGAGCCGCTCACGCCCGCGCAGGGCGAACTTGCAGATGGCGACCTTCCCGCTGCGTTTGAGCGCCTCCCGCAGCAGGGTGTACGGCTTGGCGGCCGGCACGCCGTTCGGCGCCAGGTAGTACGCGGCGTCCACCTGGAGCGGGTCGACCTTCTCGGCCGGGACGAAGCCCTCGATCTCGATGGTCTTGGCGGTCGGGATCGGCAGCGACGCGAGGTCCTCGTCCGTGATCGGGATCATCGTCCCGTCGGCGTCCTCGTACGCCTTGCCGATCTCCCCCTGCGCCACCTCGCGCTCCTCCAGCTCGCACACCTTGCGGTAGCGGATGCGGCCGCCGTCCTCGGTGTGGATCTGCCGGAAGGAGACGGAGTGGCTCTCGGTGGCGTTCACGAGCTTGATCGGGATGCTGACCAGGCCGAAGGAGATGGCGCCGTTCCAGATGGATCGCACGAGCAGCACACCCCTTTCGGATTGGTTTCCACCGAATCATCCACACCGTATCCCCGGCCGGTCCCCCCTGCCCGCCGACCGGTCACCCCGCCCAACCCGACCGGTCACCCCGCCCAACCTGACCGCCCCCCCCCCGCCTACCGGTCACCCACCCCCAGGTAAGGCGCTTTTTCCCCGCTTTCATGCCATTCTCGTTG
>NZ_LIRK01000524.1 GCF_001419765.1 Streptomyces torulosus | reverse complement strand
CCACTCGCACCCGAACCCGCCCCCACCCTCGGCAACAGCAAAGGGCCCCCGGAGTCTCACCCCGGGGGCCCTTTCGGCTGAACCTAGCGGAGCGCCTCCGCGTCCTCGGCCGCGTCGCTCGGCTCTCCCTCGGCCGCCACCTCGTCCCGGGACTCACGGGGGGAGGGGATCTCGTTGGCGAGGCGGGACTCCATCCGGACCCGGCGGTCGTCGGCCTTGGCGCAGAGCGTCCGGACGGCCGCGCCGAACCGGACGATGGACGGCGGGTCCGACGGACCGAGCAGCTGCTCCTTCAGATCGGCGCGGGCCTTGGTGAAGTGGTCCTTCTCCGGGTTGCGCACCGCGTCCAGCAGCCCCGGCACCTCACGCGCGTCCGGAGTGATCACGACACCAGCCGACACGGTCGGGAACGCCGTGCGGAACGCCGCCTCCGGCAGCCCGGAAGTGTTGCCCACGGCGTACGGCTTCTCGCTGGACAGCCAGTCCGACACCACCGACGAGACATCGCTGATGAGCAGGTCGGACGCGTTGAAGCAGGCGAAGATCGCGGGCCGGGCCTCGGTGATGACGAGGTGCTCCCACTCGGGGAACGACGCCCAGTACGCCTTCTCCCAGGCCAGAGTGGCCTCGGCGATGGCCGCCTCACGGTCACCGCTCGGCGTGCCCTGGAGCAGCATCCGCTCCATCTCGTCCGCGCTGGGCCGGAACGACGTCGACGTCAGCCTGTCCAGCTCGGCCGTGCGGCGCGCCAGCTCCTCGGTGGCGTCGGCACCCGGCCGGGCCCCCGAGCGCTTCGTGTTGGCCTCGCGGATCATCGCCTTGATGCGCTCGTTCGCGGCGCCCGCGCGCGGGTCGACCGAGCCGGTCATCGGGTGCGGCTTGTACAGCAGCCGTACCTTGTCGTCGGCGAGCAGCGCGCGGACGATGTTCTCACCGGCCAGGACCACCGAGGTGTTGCCGGGGTTGCCGTCCCAGCCCTCCCAGGTGGGGGCGTACAGGACGGTCGTGTACGTGCCGGTCGGCGGGCCCGCGTAGGGGCGGATCGGGGCCAGCTGCGGGCGGCCCACCTCGACGATGTCCTTGTCCTCGACACCGACCTCGGCGAGCGCGTACCGCTCGCGCGCGGCGGGACCGGCGACCCACACCTCGTCGTACGCCTTCGCGTACGGGTTGCAGGAGGACAGCTTGTCGCTCTCGCCGTGGTTGATGAAGGCGTGCTTGATGGTGGGGATCCGCAGCACCTGGGAGGTCTTCGCGGCGTTCGCCGGGTGCAGCATCATCTTCAGGGTCGAGTTCTCCAGGGAGAACATCGTCGCGACCTTCGGGAAGCAGATGATCGGGACGTCGGTCGCGTCGATCTTCTGGACCATGAAGCGCTCACGCAGCACGATCAGCGGCTTGTCCAGCTGCGACAGCGTGGAGAGCCACATGTTCGCCTGGTACGCCGAGGTCGTGCCGCCGGAGAAGTACATGGCGACCGTCGGCTGGTAGCGCTCCAGCCACGCGTCCAGCCACTCCATGACCTGCTGCTCGCTCCTGGCCCGCTTCTTGGGCAGCAGCCAGGTCGCCAGGTACGCCGTGCCCCCGACGAGGAGGGTGAGGCCGAAGCCGAGGCCGAGACCGCCCCAGGTGGCGTCCTTCGTGGCGGCCGTGGTCAGCAGACCGGCGGTGATCGGCAGCGAGAAGGTCAGCAGCCGGTGGGCCTGGCGGCGGGCCAGGATCCGCGGCGGGGCGGCGGTCAGGCGCAGCGCGGAGGCGTCGATGTTGCGTGTGACGATCGGCAGCGTCCGGCTGCGGCGGACCAGCACGGAGACGCCCTGGCAGGCGAAGTGCACCGCGTAGAAGAGGCACAGGCCGACCAGCAGGGGTGCCTGCTCGCGCAGCGGGTCGATGCCGTCGATGCGCAGCAGGCCCACGAGGATCAGCATGTCGCGCAGCAGCTGGCGCACCAGCGCGTCGAAGCGGACCTTGCCCAGCATCGCGAGGAGTCCGGGGTCCCGGTACTGCAGATACGTGTCCAGGACGAGGCCCGCCGCGCCGGCGGCGACGAACAGAGGAATGTTCGGCAGCAGCGCGGAGACGATCTGGACCGTGAAGAGCGCGAACATCGCGAACAGCGCTGACAGCTGCACGATGCGGCGGGGTACGAGGCCTGCGGAGGGCACGGGCGGGGCTCCTGCGGAGGGTGCGACGGACGGAAGGGGGGAATGAGAGTAGTGGGGGTGGCCCGCCACGGTGCGCGCACCCCCGGGCGCCTTCCGACCCAGGAATGCCGCGCGAGATGAGGAAGGCTGATCCTGACCGTATGACCTAGGGCGGTCGAGGAGCAATCTCCCGTGAGATCAGTCACCAGTAATCGGGCATATCGCCCCGAATCCCGAGGTGTTTCTCACGTTCCGCCCCGTGGGGGCTCCGCGCCGGACCGGGTGGACGCGTGCCGTCCGCCCCTCGAAATGAGGACGCGTCCGGCCCGGCCGCTCCCGTAGATTGCGCACTGCACACACCGGGCTGGTTCGGAACATTGGGGATACAGGTGTCAGCGGCAAGGCAGGGAGTGGCGCAAGCCCACCGGATCGTCGTCAAGGTGGGCTCCTCGTCGCTGACGACGGCCTCCGGGGGCCTCGACGCGGACCGGGTGGACGCCCTGGTGGACGTCCTCGCCAAGGCCCGCAGTGGGGGAGAGCGGGAGATCGTCCTCGTCTCGTCCGGTGCCATCGCCGCCGGGCTCGCGCCGCTGGGCCTGCGCCGCCGCCCCAAGGACCTCGCGCGGCAGCAGGCCGCCGCCAGCGTCGGCCAGGGGCTCCTGGTGGCCCGCTACACGGCCTCCTGCGCCCGCTACGGCATCCGCGTCGGCCAGGTGCTCCTCACCTCCGACGACATGAGCCGCCGCTCCCACCACCGCAACGCCTCCCGCACCCTCGACAAGCTCCTCGCGATGGGCGCGCTGCCCGTCGTCAACGAGAACGACACGGTTGCCACGGACGAGATCCGCTTCGGTGACAACGACCGTCTCGCCGCCCTCGTCGCCCACCTCGTCCGCGCCGACCTACTGGTCCTGCTCTCGGACGTCGACGGCGTGTACGACGGCGACCCCAGCCGTCCGGGCACCTCGCGGATAGCGGAGGTACGGGGTCCCGAGGACCTCGCGCACGTGGAGATCGGCAGCGCGGGCAAGGCCGGCGTCGGCACCGGCGGCATGGTCACCAAGGTCGAGGCGGCCGGGATCGCCACAGGGGCGGGCATCCCCGTGGTCCTGACCAGCGCCATCCACGCCGCGGACGCCCTCGCCGGCCGAGACACGGGCACCTACTTCCACCCCACCGGCAAACGCTCCGCCGACCGGCTGCTGTGGCTCCAGCACGCGTCCACCCCGCAGGGCGCGCTCACCCTGGACGACGGCGCCGTGCGCGCGGTCGTCGAGCGCCGCAAGTCCCTGCTGCCGGCCGGCATCGCGGCCGTCGACGGCGACTTCAGCGCCGGGGACCCGGTCGAGCTGCGCGACGGAGCGGGCCGGGCCGTGGCCCGCGGGCTGGTCAACTTCGACGCCAAGGAGATCCCCCAGCTGATCGGCCGCTCGACCCGGGAACTGGCGCGCGAGCTGGGTCCCGCGTACGAACGAGAGGTCGTACACAGGGACGACCTGGTGCTCCTGCATCCCTGACCAGCCGCCCCGCGAAGGGTCCCGCACCACGGTCCGCGGCGGTGTGCGTTCCGTAAAACCGCCCCACGGAGCCCTTGAGCCTGCTCAACTTTGTCCCAGGGGCATTCCGCACCACCCCATGCGAAGCCCGCATCGTTGCGAAGGAGGCCGTGGTGAGACGAGTGCGCCCCGGGGCTACGGCGTCCCGTGGTGGTGGTACCTCCCGTGCGGCAGGCGAGGAGCGGACGCTCACCAGCGTCACCTCCTCGGACGCGTACGAGGGCGGCGCCGAGGAGCCGCAGGACCTGCCCCGGCTGTGGCACGTCACGCTGAGCGTCTCCGGGCCCGAGGCCCCGCTGAAGGAGGTGCGGCGCGGCTTGGAACAGCTCGCCCACGACCACCCCTTCCTGCTGACCAGCCGCTACGCCAACGACCACGCCGAGATCCGCTACTGGGAGGAGGCCCGCGACCTCCATGACGCGGCCGCCGTCGCCCTGCGTCTGTGGGGCGAGCACCGCCGCACGGCCGGACTGCCGCCGTGGGAGATCGTCGGCCTGGAGGTCATCGACCGCCAGACCTACCACCAGCGCATCGCCGAGGGCTATGGCCTCCCACCGGCGGCCCGCGTAGGCGTCCACCCCTACTAGGGCACCCCGCGCGTGGGCGCGTCCGGGGGGCGTCTCGGCTTGTGGGACAGCGACTGGGGCCGCCTCCCGCGGCGCACTACCCTTCCCTTATGACCACGCTCTCGCCGTACGACTCCATGTCCCCGGTCACCCGGGCCGCCTATCGCGCCAAGGCCGCCGCCGCCGACCTCGCGCCGCTCCCGCGCGCCGACAAGGACGACGCGCTGCTCGCCATCGCCGACGCGCTGGAAGTCCGTACGAGTGAGATCGTCGAGGCCAACGCCAAGGACATCGAGCGCGCCCGCGAGGCCGGCACCAGCGAGTCGGTCATCGACCGGCTGACGCTCACCCCCGAGCGGATCCGTGCGATCGCCGCCGATGTGCGCGACGTGGCCGCGCTGCCCGACCCGGTCGGCGAGGTCGTCCGCGGCTCGACCCTGCCGAACGGCATCGACCTGCGCCAGGTCCGCGTCCCGCTCGGTGTCGTCGGCATCATCTACGAGGCCCGCCCGAACGTCACCGTCGACGCCGCCGCCCTCTGCCTGAAGTCGGGCAACGCGGTCCTGCTGCGCGGCTCGTCCTCCGCCTACGAGTCCAACACCGCCCTCGTCCGCGTCCTGCGCGACGCCGTCGGCGGCGCCGGGCTGCCCGCCGACGCCATCCAGCTCGTCCCCGGCGAGAGCCGTGATTCCGTGCGCGAGCTGATGCGCGCCCGCGGCCTGGTCGACGTGCTCATCCCGCGCGGCGGCGCCTCCCTGATCCGCACCGTCGTCGAGGAGTCCACCGTCCCGGTGATCGAGACCGGCACCGGCAACTGCCATGTCTATGTCGACGCCAACGCCGACCTCGACACGGCGATCGAGATCCTGATCAACTCCAAGGCCCAGCGGGTCAGCGTCTGCAACGCCGCCGAGACCCTCCTGGTCCACCAGGACATCGCGCCCGAGTTCCTGCCCCGCGCCCTGGACGCCCTCGCCGACGCCGGCGTCACCGTCCACGGCGACGAGCGCGTCCTCGCGTACGCCAAGGAGACCCGCGCCACGGTCGTCGAGGCCACCACGGAGGACTGGGAGACCGAGTACCTCTCGTACGACATCGCCGCCGCCGTCGTCGACTCGCTGGACCGGGCCGTGGAGCACATCCGGCTGTGGAGCTCCGGGCACACCGAGGCGATCGTGACGACCTCCCAGCAGGCCGCCCGCCGCTTCACCCAGTTGGTGGACTCCACGACCGTCGCCGTCAACGCCTCCACCCGCTTCACCGACGGCGGCCAGTTCGGCTTCGGCGCGGAGATCGGCATCTCCACCCAGAAGCTGCACGCCCGCGGCCCGATGGGCCTGCCCGAGATGACCAGCACCAAGTACATCGTCACGGGCGACGGGCACGTTCGCCGCTGACATCCGGCCGACACCCGGCGCGTACGGCGCCCGGCGGGGCGTACGCGCCTCGTGGGGCGCCGGCCCGTTCCCGGGAACGACCGGCGACCCGCTGAGCAGAACGGATGAATTTCCTTACCGTCTGCCCAAATTGACCACCCCGGTCTACTCTGGATCCGTGCCGGAGGACGTGGGGGGCACGCCGTTCCCTGACGGCTGGGAGCCCGACGACGACCGCGACCGCGGAGGTATGGACGAAGAGTTCGCCTCCGTGGTCTTCGACGAGGACTTCGTACGGGCGGCCGTGGTCCATGAGCCGACCGCGGTCGAGAGGCTGCTCGCCGCCGCGGAGGCCCGTGCCGCGGCCCAGGAGGCCGAGGCCCGCAGGGCCCACTCCAGAGGCCCCCGCGGCGACGACTACGACGACGGCTTCGCCGACGGCCCGGACTTCGGTCACGACCCCGACCTCGACGACCCCGAGATCCTGGAGGGCCGCTTCGGCTCCGACGGGCCCTACGGCAAGCAGACCCGCTGGCACCGCCCCGTCGCCTGGCTCCTCGCCCTGGTCATGGGCATCGGCATGGTCGCGCTGGCCTTCACCGCCGTCTACCGGGGCGCCTCCTCCAGCCGTGGCGACGAGGTCCCGCCCCCCGCCACCACTGGAGTCGAACAGGGCACCTCGGCCGGCCCCTCGGCCTCCGCGGACTACTCCCAGCCGGCGGCCTCGGCGGCCCCGCGCCAACCCTGACAACCGGTTCGATGAGACGTTCGAAAACCTGGTGAGAACCTGTCAGAAGTTGTCGCGCACCTCGGCGTTTATCGGAGCTCCGGCAGACCTACCCTGAAGGTATGGGCGGGCCTGGAGACCCACCTGAGGGGACACCCGAGGGCACCCCCGGCGGTGGAGGCGAGGACGAATACCGATCCGTCGTGTTCGACGAATCGTTCGTTCGCGCTGCCCGTCTCCAGGAGTTCTCCGCCCAGGAACGCCTCACCGACCACGCCCCCGCCGTCCGCCGCCGCCCGCCCGTGCGCCGCGGCTTCTCCCGGCAGGCACTGATCCTCGTCCTGCTGATCGCCGTCGCCTTCGGCACCGCCATCTACATGGGCGTCCGCCATCCGTACCAACCCCGGGCCACGAGTCCCACCGAGCCGCTGCGGATGACGGTGATCCCGCTGGCCCCCCAGGCACCGGTACCGGGCGCCGACGACCCCGAAAGACTGTACGAAAACAGTCCGGCCGCCCACTTCCGCACCGGCGCCGACGGCATCACGATGCCGGCCACCCGCCGCACCGAGCACTTCTCCGACAGCCAGGTCGTCACCTCGCTGATCGTCGCCAAGGAGTACCTGGTCGCCTCCGCGCTCGACCCGCGGGTCCTCGCCGGCACCACCGTCGAGCCGGTACGACGGCTGCTCGACTCCGACCAGCTCGACCAGTTCGACCAGAGCTTCGACCACCCCACCGCGGACGGACGCCACGCGCCCACCGGCTGGCTGGTCCGCTTCGACCCCTCCCGCGCCCAGCTCGCCGACACCAGGATCCGCGTCCAGGGCACCCTCCAGGCGGCGGAGTTCGACTCCGGCACGCTGGAGGTCGTCGCCGCGCACACCTTCGTGTACGCGCTGCGCCCGGTGGGCCCCCGGGCGGGGGCCGAGGCGTCCCTGTTCACCGTGCGGCGCGAGCTGCACTTCCGCTTCGACCAGGACGACCTGCGCACCCGCCAGGCCGAGGTCGTCGTCTCCTACGTCCAGGCCGGACCGCTGGCCTGCGCCGACGACGCCACGAACCATCTGCGGCCGCTGCTCGCCGGCCAGCAGGACAAGGCGGGCGGCCCGGCCGGCACCGACCCGTACGCCACCGGCGGCGCCACCGCCCTGTGCGGCTCCCTGGCCCAGAGCGCCCAGCCGAAGGTGTGACCACGACGCCGAAGGTGTGACCACGACGAAGCGCCCGGCCCGGAGGGGAACCTCCGGGCCGGGCGCTCTCAGCGCACAGGCGGTGTCCGCCGCGTCACTCGTCGTCCGGGCGCCTGTCCTCGGCGGTGTCCGTGCTCGTACCGCCGCCCGACGCCGTGCCCTCCGACGCCGTGCCGCCGGCCGCCGAGCCGCCGCCGCCCGCGAAGCCGCTGAAGCCGCGCCGCACCCGGCCGCCGAGGTCGCCCGCACCGCCCGCGATGTCCGTGACCAGCTTCATCAGCGGGTCCTTGGAGCTCTTCACGTGGTTCGTGTAGTGCTCCGCCGACTCACGGAAGGAGTCGGTCACCGAGGTGTCCCTGTCCTCGCTGCGCCGCGGGTAGTGGCCGTCCATGATCCGCTGGAAGTCGCGGGACTCCGCCCACTTCTTCAGCTCGGCCGCGCGCACGGTGGTGAAGGGGTGCGAGCGGGGCAGCACATTGAGGATCTTCAGCACGGAGTCGCGCAGGTCGCCCCCGGCCTCGTACTCCTCGGCCTGCGCGAGGAACGCGTCGACGTTCATCTCGTGCAGATGGTTGCCGCCCGCGATCTTCATCAGACCGCGCATCGAGGCCTTCAGATCCTGGCCGACCAGGAGTCCGGCACGGTCGGCGGACAGCTCCGACTTGCGGAACCACTCCCGCAGCGCGGTCACGATCGCCATGATCGCGAGGTTGCCGAGCGGGATCCAGGCGACCTTCAGCGCGAGGCTCGTCAGGAACAGCAGGATCGTGCGGTACACCGAGTGGCCGGAGAGGGCGTGGCCCACCTCGTGGCCGATGACGGCCCGCATCTCCTCCTCGTCGAGCAGCTCGACGAGCCCGGTCGTCACGACGATGATCGGCTCGTCCAGGCCGATGCACATCGCGTTCGGCTGCGGGTCCTGGTTGACGTACATCGGCGGGACCTTCTCCAGGTCCAGGATGTAACAGGCGTCCCGCAGCATGTCGTTGAGGTGCGCGAACTGCTGGTCCGAGACCCGTACGGAGTCGGACAGGAACAGCAGCCTGAGGCTGCGCTCGGGCAGCAGACCGCTGAGTGCCTTGAACACCGTGTCGAAGCCGCTGAGCTTGCGCAGCGCCACCAGCGCCGAGCGGTCCGCGGGGTGTTCGTACGCCCGCGAGGAGATTCCCTCGAAGCGCCTGCGCTGCCTGCTCGGCACGTTCTCGTGCCCGTTCTGCTCGTGGCTGTCGTCCGGCATGTTTCCCCCATGCGTTTGATTGCCCATATTGCCCCCGAAGCGGAGACCAGCCTAGGCGGAGTTACCGTGGCAGGGCATCAACCGTAAGGAGCGATCTCATGGAGCATCTCCCCCACGTCACGACGGCCTCCTGGTTCACCGAGGCCGCGGGCACCGCCGCCAAGGAGCAGGGCGCGGGAAACCTGCTGCGTGTGGTGCTGATCGTGATGGTCCTGGGGTCGGTCCTGATGGCCTGGTTCCTCCTGCGCGGATACAAGCGGGACGACTGACGGTACGGAGACGGAGCCCCGTCCGTTCATCCCGGGGCGGAGTCGGCGTGATCGCCGACGCGGCCCCCGCTTACGATGTGCCGAGTCTTTATCCCGATCCCACACGGATAGGTCCTGCCGACGATGAGCTTCCACAGCACCGCTGCCGACTTGGTCACTTTCGCCGCCGAGGGCGGCGGGGAGCACGGCGGCAACCACGAGAGCCTCAGCCCCTACCTGACCGGCGGCGGAGCCCTCTTCGCCCTGCTCCTGCTGCTGTGGATCACCACGCGCTTCAACCGGGACCGCTGATCCGCGCAAAAGGTCATTCGAACAGAGTGTGTCCGCCGGGCCGGTAGTGTCTCGACGCATGGGAGAGCAGGAACCGCCTACCGGTCCGGAGCACGACACGGCGAACGACCAGGCGCACGAGACCACCGGCGGCCGGGCCGACAGCACCGGCACGGCACCGGAAAACACCCCGTCGAACACAAAGCCGACGGGGCGCAGGCGCCTCGGCGTCATGGGCGGAACGTTCGACCCGATCCACCATGGGCACCTCGTCGCGGCCCAGGAGGTCGCCGCGCAGTTCGGTCTCGACGAGGTCGTGTTCGTACCGACCGGCCAGCCCTGGCAGAAGTCCCACCGCACGGTGTCGGCCGCCGAGGACCGGTACCTGATGACGGTCATCGCGACGGCCGAGAACCCCCAGTTCTCCGTCAGCCGCATCGACGTCGACCGCAAGGGCCCCACGTACACCATCGACACCCTGCGCGAGCTGCACGAACTCAACCCGGACACGGATCTCTTCTTCATCACGGGCGCCGACGCGCTCGGCCAGATCCTCACCTGGCGCGACGCCGAGGAGCTGTTCTCCCTCGCGCACTTCATCGGGGTCACCCGTCCCGGCCACACTTTGGCCGACCCCGGCCTGCCCGCGGGCGGGGTCACGCTCGTTGAGGTTCCGGCGCTGGCCATCTCGTCCACCGACTGCCGTGCGAGGGTCGCCAAGGGCGACCCCGTCTGGTATCTGGTGCCGGACGGAGTGGTGCGCTACATCGACAAGCGGCAGCTGTACCGCGGCGAGTGAGCCGAGAGGGGCACCGGTGAACGACCGATACGACGCTGGCCACGGGGGCGACCAGCCGTACGAACTCGTCGGCTACGACGAGTTCGGACAGCCGGTGTACCGACAGGCGCCCACCCAGCAGGTGCCTCAGCAACAGACGTACGACCCCTACGGGCAGCAGCAGGGCTACGGCCAGAACTACGGGCAGGGTGGTTACGGCCAGGGCTACGGGTACGACCCGTACGCGACCGGCCAGGTCCAGCAGCAGCCCACCCAGGGTTACGGCACCGCCTACGACACGGGCCAGCAGGCACCGGCACCCGCGTACGACCCCTACGACCCGTACGGGCAGACCGCGGTCACCGGCCATCAGGCCCCGGTCACCGAGCAGACCGCCCACATCCCGCATCAGACGGGCCCGCAGGAGACCACCGAGGACGGCGGTCCCGAGGCCGGTGCGAAGGCCGGCGACCCGGAGTACCGCACCGAGCAGTTCGCCTTCGTCGACCAGCCCGACGGCGACTCCGAGGACGTCATCGACTGGCTGAACTTCACCGAGAACCGCACCGAGCGCCGTGAGGAGGCCAAGCGGCGCGCCAAGAGCCGCATGATCGCCCTCGTGGTCGTGCTGGCGCTGGTCGCGGTCGGCGGCGTCGGTTATCTGTGGTTCGCGGGCGTGCTGCCCGGCTCCTCCGCCGACCAGAAGACCGGTACGACGACCGCCGCGGGGGCCCAGAAGCGCGACGTGATCGCCGTCCACCTGCACGACACCAAGAAGGGCGGCACCTCCACAGCGCTGCTCGTCGACAACACCACCACCAAGCGGGGCGCGACCGTCCTGCTGCCCAACTCCCTCGTCCTGACCGGCGACGACGGCACCACGACCACCCTCGCCAAGTCCGTCGAGGACGATGGCTCCGCCGGCACCCGCGAGGAACTCGACACCGTCCTCGGCACCGACATCGAGGGCACCTGGCGGCTGGACACCCCCTTCCTGAGCAACCTCGTCGAACTCGTCGGCAACATCGACCTCGACACCAACATCTCGGTACCGGACCCGGAGGCGAAGAAGAAGGGCGAGGCGCCCCTCGTCGCCAAGGGCGAGAACCAGACGCTCAGCGGCAAGATGGCCGTCGCGTACGCCACCTACCGGGCCTCGGGCGAGTCGCAGGACGCCCAGCTGAAGCGGTTCGGGCAGGTCATGCAGGGGGTGCTGCGCAAGCTGTCCTCCGATGCCCAGGCGGCCACGGTCACCGTGCAGACCCTCGGCCAGATCCTCGACCCGTCGCTCGGCGAGAAGGACCTCGGCGCGTTCCTCGCCAAGCTCGCCGACCGCGCCAAGGGCGGCGACTACACGTCCGAGCTGCTCCCCGTCCAGCAGGACGGCACCCTCAGCGCCGAGGACTCCGACAGCGTGGTCAAGAACCTGCTCGGCGGCACAGCCAGGAGCCCCGAGGCCGGGGACACCGTCCGCGTCGGCATCCGCAACGCCACCGGCGACAAGGACGCCACCGAACAGGCCCGCGTGGTCCTGCTCAACGGCGGCTACACCTTCCTCGACGCCGGCACCGTCGGCACCGCCGAGGCCGCCTCCCGGGTGCTCTACTCCGACGCGGGCCGCAAGCAGGACGCCGTCGAGGTCGCCAAGACCCTCGGCCTCCCCGCGAGCGCCGTCAAGAAGGGCGAGACCACGTCCAACGCCGACGTCACCGTCGTCCTCGGCCGGAACTACGAGACGACGGACCCGACGGGCACGAGCGGCACGGGTACGACGGGGACCACGGGCGCGGGTACTACGGGTACGACCGGCACCACGGGTGCCACGAGTACGACGGGTACGACCGGGACCACCGGCTGACCGTCACCCCCTCGGATCGGCAGCGATCGCGATCAGGCTCCGGAGCCGCCTCGACGGCGGTGCTCCGGGGCCTGATCGCTTAACCCGTGGGGCTGTGTCGGCGGTCCGTGAGACCCTTGTGGTAGCCCGTGAGGGTTCCTGACCGCCTACGGAAAGCCATGTAGTGACCGCCACCGACCGCTCCATCGAGCTCATCCACACCGCCGCACAGGCGGCCGCCGACAAGCTCGCGCACGACATCATCGCGTACGACGTCAGCGATGTGCTCTCCATCACCGACGCCTTCCTGCTCGCCTCCGCGCCCAACGACCGTCAGGTCAAGTCGATCGTCGACGAGATCGAGGAGCGGCTGAACAAGGAGCTCGGCGCCAAGCCGGTCCGCCGTGAGGGCGACCGCGAGGCCCGCTGGGTGCTGCTGGACTACGTCGACATCGTCGTGCACGTCCAGCACAGCGAGGAGCGCGTCTTCTACGCCCTGGAGCGGCTCTGGAAGGACTGCCCCGAGCTGGCGCTGCCCGCCGACGCGCAGGCCACCAAGGGCAAGGCCGCGGAGCACGCGAAGCTGCAGGCCGCCGAGGAGGCCGCCGAGCTGGGCGGTGAACTGCGATGACCACGGGGGCCGACCCGGCCGACCGCAAGGGCCGCGGGCGCCGGATCATCCTGTGGCGGCACGGCCAGACCTCGTGGAACGTGGAGCGCCGCTTCCAGGGCACCACCGATGTCGAGCTCACCGAGACCGGCCTCGGTCAGGCCCGCCGCGCCGCCCGGCTGCTCGCCTCCCTCAAGCCCGACGCGATCGTCGCCTCCGACCTTCAGCGCGCCGCGCGGACGGCCGCCGAGCTGGCCGCCCTCACCGGCCTGGAGGTCTCGCACGACGAGGGCCTGCGGGAGACGTACGCGGGCGTGTGGCAGGGCCTCACGCACGACGAGATCATCGCCCGGTACGGCGAGGAGTACGGCGCGTGGAAGCGCGGCGAGGCGGTCCGTCGTGGTGGCGGTGAACTGGAGACCGAGGTCGCCGACCGTGCCGCCCCCGTGGTGCTCCGGCACGCCGACAAGCTCCCGGAGAACGGCACCCTCGTGGTCACCAGCCACGGCGGCACCATCCGCACCACCATCGGGCGCCTGCTCGGCCTGGCGCCGCAGCACTGGGAGAGCCTCGGCGGCCTCTCCAACTGCTGCTGGTCGGTCCTCGGCGAGGGCGCCCGCGGCTGGCGTCTGTTGGAGCACAACGCCGGCACCCTCCCGGAGCCGGTGCTCGGCGACGACGACTGAGCGGCCGCGCGGGGCCC
The DNA here is from genome assembly GCF_001419765.1 of Streptomyces torulosus. Lineage (GTDB taxonomy): Bacteria > Actinomycetota > Actinomycetes > Streptomycetales > Streptomycetaceae > Streptomyces > Streptomyces torulosus. Next base: position 9,435 of record NZ_LIRK01000524.1, on the reverse strand, counting down.
CGGCGGCGGGGCCGCGGCCCGGATTTCACTTTCCGGCAGGTCGCAGGCTAAAGTTCTTCTTGTTCGCCCCGCCGAGCGGGGCGAAACACCATACGGCTTCGGCCGCATGGGGCAAGGGGCTATAGCTCAGTTGGTAGAGCGCCTGCATGGCATGCAGGAGGTCAGGAGTTCAATTCTCCTTAGCTCCACAGATCGGACAGAAGATCCCGTTCCCGGCAGGGGACGGGATTTTTCGTGTGAGATCCGTGACCTTCTTGAGCGCGGGGCGCCTCACGGGCGTATACCTCTGCGGACGACCTTCTTTCCTGCCGCGTGTCCGGACTGGTACGAAGGCGTCGCTGACCGTATTGGTCCGGCCGTGGCAGAATCAAACGGCCGGAAGGGGCGCGGCCCGACGGGAGGGAGAAGCGATGCCTGCGAGCATCCGCGGGAAGGTCCACGACCTTCCCGCCGCTGTGATGATGCGGAGCAAGACCACCCTCCTGTGCCCTTCCTGCGGCTCGCTCCACGTTGCCCAAGTGCTCGGTGACAACGGAGGTATTTCCTACGTGTGCACGGCCTGCGGCCACAGCTGGAGCTGATCGATGGGCGCACACAGGAGGAAATGCGACTGGTGCGGCAGCGGCACCCCGATCGTCCGCGACATGGAACCCGTCAACGCCGACTACCAGTACTGGTGCGAGGAATGCGCACGGGCGCTGATCATAAAAGGCGACCCCATCGAGACGTACCGCGAGCTCGAGGGCGAGCCGATCTACGGCCGGCTCCTCGAGGAGCACTGCACGCTCAAGCGTTTCTACTCGTTCGTGACCGCCTGAGCGGCCGGGTGCCAACTCGACGCCTCAGTAACGGGCGTAATGCGCTGAAATCACCCATAAGGTGCGCCGGTCGGAAAGGATTTGGTGGTCGGCGCGGGGACCGGTAAAGTTGGCGATGTCGCCGGGGGAACCCGGCGGAAACAGCAAGGGGCTATAGCTCAGTTGGTAGAGCGCCTGCATGGCATGCAGGAGGTCAGGAGTTCAATTCTCCTTAGCTCCACAGACAAGACCCCGTCCAAGTGGACGGGGTCTTCGCGTTGTTGACGATGTTTCGGGATGCCGGCCACCGGCCGTGCGACAGGGCCCGAGTGGGCCTGTGGCGGTGGCCAGGGGGACGGAAAAGGGCGGGCCACCCCGTACCGGGGTGGCCCGCCCTCGCGTCGCTTCAGCGGGGCCTCAGCGGCCGCTGCCCAGAGCCCGGCGGCCGCGGCCCTGGGAGAGGACCGGGAGGTTGCGGGACGGGGCGTTGCCCCGGGTGTCCTCCTCGATGCGCAGGGCCAGCGCCGGGCAGCGCCGCACCGCGCGCAGCGCCTTCGCCTCGGCGTACTGCGGGACCTTCGCCTGGGCGACCGTGGGGAAGCCGTCGGCGCCCAGCTGGAAGACCTCCGGGAGGATGTCGGCGCACAGGCCGTGGCCCCGGCACAGCGTCCAGTCGACGAAGATCTTCTGGCGGCTCGCGCCGGACTCCTCCTGGCCCGCGCCGCCCGGGAGGCCCGTGGGTCCCCTGCCACCCTCGAACAGTGGCAGGACACCTTCCACGGGCCGCCCGCAGCCGTTGCCGAGGACATGGGCGGCGAGATCGTCGGTGAAGGCCTTGATGGTCGACTCCAGGAACATCGCGGAGCCGTCGGGGTGCGAGCACGCCCCGCGCCGCTTGACGTTCTTGGCGACCTGCTTGAGGGCCTCCAGGGCGGCCGGTCCGCCGCCGTTGAGGATGTCCTCCATGCCGCGCGCGGCGGCCGGCAGACCGAGGTAGCAGGGACCGCACTGTCCCGCGCTCTCCTCGGCGAGCCACTTGGCGACCTGGAGCGACTCGCCGAGAGGGCAGGTGTCCTGGCTGATCGGCAGGATCGCGCCCGCGCCGAGCGCACCGCCCACCGCGTCCAGGGAGTTGCGGGAGACGACCGCCTCGTTGACCGTCGCCGCGTCGATCCACTTGCCGTGGTAGCCGCCCGTCAGCACACCCTGCGGGACCGGCGGCGCGCCGGCGAGCTGCAGGATGTAGCGCAGCGGCACGCCGGTCGGGGCCTCGATCACCATGGGCCGGGCGACCGCGCCGGAGACGGTGAGCATGACGGTGCCCGGCTCGTCGTACAGGCCGGTGTTGCCGTACCGCTCGGCGCCGATGCGGGCGCCGATGGCGAGCTGGGCGAAGGTCTCCGCGTTCGAGAGCAGCGTCGGCGCGCCTCCGACACCGCTCTTGGACGCGCTGGTCTTGCGGCCGGGCGGGATCGCCGGGCCCCCGTCGATGGAACGGATCAGCGAGGCGGCCGCGCCCGTGACCATGCGGACCGGGTTGCGCTGCACGCTCGCGCGGATGGCCGCGCCGCGCCGGTTGCCGAGACCGCGCTCGGCGAGGGCGGCCTCCATCGACCGCTGCGTGGATTCACGTGTCACCCCGATGACCAGCTGGCGGGCGCCCAGGGCCTCCGCGACCAGCAGGGCTCCGTCCAGGATGAGGTGCGGGGCACGGTTGATCAGCACCGTGTCCTTGCGGCAGGCCGGTTCGTCCTCGCTGCCGTTGACGACCACGACCGGCCGGATGCCGCGCTTGATCGCCGACTCGGCGACCGAGCGCAGCTTCTTGTGGAACGGGAAGCCCGCGCCGCCCCTGCCCTTCAGGTTGATCCGCTCGGAGAGCTGGGCCAACTGCTCCCCGCCCATGGGTTCGAGCGGACCGTGCACCTTCAGGTGCATGGGGAGATCGAGTCTCTCGACGAGGTCGAAGCCCGAGGTGAGCTGGGGGAGCCCCACCACACGGACTTCGGGGACGTCGGGAAGGGCCTCGTTCACTTAAATCCTCCGGAAGGCGCGTTCCAGGGTTCGCCTGAGCCCGGCTGGTCGTATCCGGGCAGCGTTTCAGTGGCGGGACCGCTGTTGTACGTGTCGTTCGGGTTGTACGTGCCGTAGGGGGCGTTCGTCTCAGTGGTTCCGTAGGAACTTTCCGGAACCCCCGTGGGGTACGCCTCACCCTGGTACGTCTGGCCCGGGTACGCCTGTCCGCCGAGGGTCTGGCCGCCCAGGGGCTGCCCGGCGAAGGTGTCCTGCATCGGGTCGTACGACGACGGGGGCGCCTCGCCGACCGGCGGCGGGGACGGGGACGGCCAGCGCGTGCCCGTGGCCGGACCGTCGTCCAGACGGGGCATGGCCTGCGTGGGCTGCATGTCCAGCGGGGGCTGCTGCTGGGTCAGGTAGGGCGCCGTCGGCTCCGGGGAGCGCGGTGTCATCGACACGGCGCGGTAGGCCGCGGCGAAACCGGGGCCGTCGGCCGACGCGCCCGTGCGGGGCGGGGGCACGAGGCTGTCGCCCAGCGCGGGGCCCGGGGCCTGACCGCCGAAGCCCGGCAGGGGGAACTGCCCGGTGTCCCGCTTCTGGGAGTCGCGCGGTCCGTCCTCGCGGCGCCCGCCCGGGTCCTGGCGGGCGGCCCGGGACTTGACGAGTTCCTCGACCTCGGGGGGACGCTGGCCGTCGGTGCCCAGGATGGCCGTGATGCGCTCGACGACCTGCCGCTTGACCGAACGGGGGGCCGCCCGCAGCAGCAGCGCCGCGGCCACCGCGACCAGGCCCAGCGAGTAGAGGGTGACGAAGACCGGCTTGGCTTCGCGACCCGCGTAGAGTCCGTGCACGAGTGCGAAACACCAGGCCGCGTAGGCCAGCATGTGCATCGCCCGCCAGCGCGCCGCGACCTCCGCGGGTGAGGCGAAGTTGCTGCGCAGCGCGCCGGTGATGGCGACGAAGATCATCAGGGACCCGGCGGTCGCGCCGAAGCCGATGAGTGCGCCCGTACCCGTCACGCCGAGGGCGAAGGGGAACAGGGCGATCGCGGAGACGTGGTCCAGCGCCAGCTTGACGGTGACGTGGAGGACGAGGAACGCGACCGACGCGATGGCGGTCGTCCGGTGGACGGCCTGGCCGATGATCCGCTGGCGCACGCTGAGCAGGGTGCGGTCCTGGGCGACGAGTCCCCAGAGCACCGACAGGGTCAGCGACACCAGCGAGAGGACGCCCGCGCCGAAGTCGAGGAACTCACGGTACGCGTCACCTCCGACCAGCACACTTACGGGTATCAGCAGCAAAGCGGCAGCGGTCGCGATCCCATAGGCCGAACGGCCGGTCTGGGGCAGCGTGCTGTTACTGCGACGAGGGTTCATGGGGGCAACTCCGAACAGTTCGGGAAAGCGGTCCCGTCGTCGAACTGTAAGTGGTGCCAAACCGAGCAGTAGGTGGTTTGAGTTATTGCGCTGTTATCAAGGGCCAATCTCACATCGGTGATGTCCCTTAGTGGTTGTTACGCGAAGTAAGATTTGAACTTTGTTCAACTTTTTTGGCCGGATCCCGTGGCTGACACTCCACTGGTCCTGTCCGGTGACGGCCCGGAACCTCGTCGCGACGGCTGTGGACCCTGGGGTACCCTGAGCCCATGCGTGCCGTACGCCTTCTGCTTAGCGAGCCGCGCTGATCAGTCCCGACCGCCGATGAACGGCGTGGTCGGAATCGGCGCGGCGTCCCCTCCTGTGCGAGGGGATTTTTCGTTTCCGGACGACACCTACCGCTGGCAGAGACGATCGATGGAGCTTTGAGGATCATGAGCGAGACGAACCCCGCTGCCGCAGGAGCGTCGGTGGATACCGCGCCGCACCGCTACACGGCCGCCGTCGCGGCCGAGATCGAGGCACGCTGGCAGGACTTCTGGGACGCCGAGGGCACCTACGCGGCACCGAACCCCAAGGGCGACCTGGCGGGCGACCCGGAGCTGGCCGCCCGTCCCAAGAAGTTCATCATGGACATGTTCCCGTACCCCTCCGGTGCGGGCCTGCACGTCGGTCACCCGCTGGGGTACATCGCCACCGACGTCTTCGCCCGTTACCAGCGGATGACCGGCCACAACGTCCTGCACACCCTGGGCTTCGACGCCTTCGGCCTGCCCGCCGAGCAGCACGCCGTGGCCACCGGCGAGCACCCCCGGGTCACCACCGAGGCCGCCATCACCAACATGAAGTCCCAGCTGCGCCGGCTGGGACTGGGCCACGACAAGCGCCGGTCGTTCGCCACGATCGACCCGGACTACTACAAGTGGACCCAGTGGATCTTCCTGCAGATCTTCAACTCCTGGTACGACGACGAGGCGAGGAAGGCCCGCCCCATCGCCAAACTGGTCGCCCAGTTCGAGTCGGGTGAGCGCGCTGTGCCCGGTGGGCGCTCCTGGAACGCGCTGAGCGCCGTCGAACGCGCCGACGTCCTGGGCGAGTACCGCCTGGCCTACGCCTCCGACGCGCCCGTCAACTGGTGCCCCGGCCTGGGCACCGTCCTGGCCAACGAGGAGGTCACCGCCGACGGCCGCTCCGAGCGCGGCAACTTCCCCGTCTTCAAGGCCAAGCTGCGCCAGTGGAACATGCGGATCACGGCGTACGCCGACCGTCTGCTGGAGGACCTGGAGGAGCTGGACTGGCCCGAGGCCATCAAGCTGCAGCAGCGCAACTGGATCGGCCGCTCCGAGGGCGCCCGCGTCGACTTCCCGATCGACGGCGAGAACATCACCGTCTTCACCACGCGCCCCGACACGCTGTTCGGCGCGAGCTACATGGTGCTGGCCCCCGAGCACCCGCTGGTCGACAAGTTCACCCCGGCCGCCTGGCCCGAGGGCACCCACGACGTGTGGACCGGCGGCCACGCCACCCCCGCCGAGGCCGTGTCCGCCTACCGCGCCCAGGCCGCCTCGAAGTCCGACGTCGAGCGGCAGGCCGAGGCCAAGGACAAGACCGGCGTCTTCACCGGCTCCTACGCCACCAACCCCGTCAACGGCGAGAAGATCCCCGTCTTCATCGCCGACTATGTCCTGATGGGCTACGGCACCGGCGCCATCATGGCCGTCCCGGCGCACGACGTGCGCGACTTCGCGTTCGCGCGCGCCTTCGAGCTGCCGATCACCTGTGTCGTCGAACCGACGGACGACCGGGGCACGGACACGTCGGCGTGGGACGACGCCTTCGTCTCGTACGACGCGACGATCGTCAACTCCACCGGTGCGGGCGTCTCCCTGGACGGCCTGGGCGTCGTCGAGGCCAAGGCGCGCATCACCGAGTGGCTGGAGCGGTCCGGCATCGGCGAGGGCACCGTCAACTTCCGCCTGCGTGACTGGCTGTTCAGCCGCCAGCGCTACTGGGGCGAGCCCTTCCCGATCGTCTACGACGAGGACGGCGTCGCCCACGCCCTGCCCGAGTCGATGCTGCCGCTGGAGCTGCCCGAGGTCGAGGACTACTCGCCCCGCACCTTCGAGCCGGACGACGCCGACACCCAGCCCGAGACGCCGCTGTCGCGGAACGAGGAGTGGGTCGACGTCACGCTGGACCTGGGCGACGGGCCGAAGAAGTACCGGCGCGAGACCAACACCATGCCCAACTGGGCCGGTTCCTGCTGGTACGAGCTGCGCTACCTGGACCCGCACAACGACCGGCAGATGGTCGACCCGGAGATCGAGCGCTACTGGATGGGCCCGGGCGAGGACCGGCCGCACGGCGGTGTCGACCTGTACGTCGGCGGCGCCGAGCACGCCGTGCTGCACCTGCTGTACGCGCGCTTCTGGTCCAAGGTCCTGTACGACCTGGGGTACGTCTCCTCCGCCGAGCCGTTCCACAAGCTGTTCAACCAGGGCATGATCCAGGCGTTCGTCTACCGCGACAGCCGTGGCTTCGCGGTGCCCGCCGCCGAGGTGGAGGAGCGCGACGGCGCGTTCTACTACGAGGGTGAGCAGGTCAGCCGTCTGCTGGGCAAGATGGGCAAGTCCCTGAAGAACGCGGTCACCCCGGAGTCCATCTGCGAGGAGTACGGCGCCGACACCCTGCGCCTGTACGAGATGGCGATGGGCCCGCTGGACGTCTCCCGGCCGTGGGACACGCGCGCGGTGGTGGGTCAGTTCCGGCTGCTGCAGCGGCTGTGGCGCAACATCGTCGACGAGGCGACCGGTGAGGTCACGGTCGTCGACGCCGAGCCCGGCGAGGACACGCTGCGCGCGCTGCACAAGGCGATCGACGGGGTGCGCCAGGATCTGGAGGGCCTGCGCTTCAACACGGCGATCGCCAAGGTCACCGAGCTGAACAACCACCTGACCAAGGCGGGCGGCCCCGTCTCGCGGTCCGTCGCCGAGGCCCTGGTCCTGCTGGTCGCGCCGCTGGCCCCGCACATCGCCGAGGAGCTGTGGCGCAAGCTGGGCCACACCGACACCGTCGTCCACCAGGACTTCCCGGTCGCCGACCAGGCGTACGTCGTGGACGAGGCCGTCACCTGCGTCGTCCAGATCAAGGGCAAGGTCAAGGCCCGTCTGGAGGTCCCGCCGGCCATCTCCGAGGAGGAGCTGGAGAAGGTGGCCCTGGCCGACGAGAAGGTGGTCGCGGCGCTGGCCGGGGCACCGATCCGCAAGGTGATCGTGCGCGCGCCGAAGCTGGTGAACATCGTCGTCTAGGGCTGGTCGGGGCCGGGGGGCCGGGCCCGTGCCGGGCCTGGCGCCTTGGCGCCCCGGTGCCGTACGGCCGAGGGCGGTCGTGCGGTCGCTCGGGGTGATCCCCTACGGGCAGGTTCGGGGTTCTGTTGGAACTGTGGACCTGCCCGTTGCGTTTACCGTGGAAGAGCGCCGCAGTATGTGGCGTGCCGGTCGAAGGAGGAGCGCGCCGTGGAAGCCGTGATCGCAATCGTCGCCCTGCTCTTCGTGCTGTGCGTGGTGCTGGGCGCGTACGCCACGGTGAAAGCGGTCGGCGCGGCCAAGCGCGGCGTGGACCGCACGATCACCCAGGCCAAGCGGACGGTCGAGGACACCACCCTGCGCGCCAGGAGCCTCGCCCAGCCCGGCCCCGTCGGCCAACTCGCGGACCTGCGCCTGAGGTTGCGCACCTCGATGCGGGCCACCCAGGAGGCGCTCCAGGCGGGCGTCGGCGAGGACGAGTCCCTGAAGGAGTCCCTCGCCCTGTTCCAGCAGCTCAGCAGGCACGGCCGTGAGCTGGACGACGAGCTCAGGCGGTTGGAGCCCGAGCCGGACCGCGCGAAGCTGGTCCAGCGGCTGCCCGATCTGCGCACCCGCACGGAGAAGATCATCAAGTCGGCCGACGCCCTCCGCTGGGCGGCGCACGACCGGGCCCGCAAGTTCGCCGAGGACGACCTGGAGACGCTCAGCGCCCAGATCGACGTCGAGGCGGGCGCGCTGCGGCACTGGACGACCGATCCGTCCGAGCCCGCGCACGTCTGGCCCGAGGCGCCGAAGCCCGAGCCGACCGCCTCCGGCGGACAGAAGGTGCAGGAGAGCTCCGAGGCCCGCACCACCGAGGAGCCGCCCCGGCCGGCGATCACCCCTCCGGGACCGCGCCCGACGTATCCGTGGCAGAAGAAGCCACGCCCGGAGAGCACGACTTGATGAGGTGCGGCGCGGCCCGACGCGGTGGCGAGGCGGTCGGTGGGGCCGGGCTGCCGTCGAGGGGACTTGGCGGGTAACCTCCAGCTCATGTCCCGCCATGTCGCGATCGTCACCGATTCCACGGCCTATCTGCCGCCGCAGACGATGGAGCGTCACGACATCATCGCGGTGCCGTTGACCGTGGTCCTCGGCGACCAGGCGCTCGAGGAGGGCACCGAGATCTCGGCCCGCTCCCTGGCCCAGGCACTGCAGAAGCGACGGTCCGTCACCACCTCCCGCCCCAGCCCCGAGCTGTTCGCGGAGACCTACCGCAAGGTGGCCGAGGCGGGCGCCACGGGCATCGTCTCGCTCCATCTGTCCGCCGAGTTCTCCGGCACGTACGACGCCGCCGTGCTCGCGGCGCGCGAGGCACCCGTGCCGGTGCGCGTCGTGGACACCGGGATGGTCGCGATGGCCCTCGGGTTCTGCGCGCTGGCCGCCGCCGAGGCCGCGGAGGCGGGCGGCACGGTCGACGAGGCCGTCACGGCCGCCGAGAAGCGGGCGGCGGGTACGTCCGCGTTCTTCTACGTCGACACCCTCGACTATCTGCGCCGGGGCGGCCGGATCGGCGCGGCGCAGGCCCTGTTCGGCTCCGCGCTCGCGGTGAAGCCGCTGCTGCAGCTGGACGGCGGTCGCATTGAGCCGCTGGAGAAGGTGCGCACGGCCTCCAGGGCGATCGCCCGCCTGGAGGAGATCGTCGCCGAGCGGGCCGGTGCCGCGCCGGTCGACATCGCTGTCCATCATCTCGCCGCGCCCGAGCGGGCGTCGGCGCTCGCGGAGCGGCTCCGGGAGAGGGTTCCGGGGCTCGCCGATCTGCATGTGAGCGAGGTCGGAGCGGTCATCGGGGCGCACACGGGGCCGGGGTTGCTGGCGGCGGTTGTCTCTCCTCGGTGAGGGGTGGCGGGTGGCGGGCGACGGCTGACGGGTGACGCTCGGCGGGTGCCGGGTGCCGGGTGC
>NZ_LIRK01000523.1 GCF_001419765.1 Streptomyces torulosus | reverse complement strand
TCACCAAGACCTTCACGGCGGTGGTGCTGCTGCAGCTGGTCGACGAGGGCAAGCTGAAGCTCGACACCTCGGTGAACACCTATCTGCCGGGGCTGCTGCCCGACAAGCGGATCACCGTGCGTCATGTGCTCAGTCACCGCAGCGGTCTGTACGACTACGCCAACACCCTCTTCGCCCAGTCGGTGCAGGGGTTCGAGAACGTCCGCAACCGCGTCTACACCTACCGTCAGCTGATGGACCTGTCGCTCGCGAAGCCCCTCACCAACAAGCCGGGCGCGGTCTACTCCTACTCCAACGCCAACTTCGTCGTGGCGGGCATGCTCATCGAGAAGCTCACCAAGCAGTCGGTGGCGACGGCGTACCAGGAGCGCCTCATCAAGCCGCTGAAGCTGACCGACACGTACTACGTCCATCCGAAGAACACGATCCCCGGCCGGTACGCGCGCGGTTACATGACCGCCGACTCCTCCGGCCGGAAGATCGACTCGACCCGGCAGACCGTGTCCTGGGCGCAGAGCGCGGGGGCCCTGGTGTCCAGCGGCAAGGACCTCAACACGTTCCTTTCCGCACTGATGCGGGGCGAACTGACCTCCGCCGCCCAGCTGAAGCAGATGCTGAAGTGGACGCCGGTGAACAGCACGCAGGCGTACGGGCTGGGGCTGCGCCGGCGTGATCTGTCGTGCGGCTCGGTGTACGGGCACACGGGCACCGTGCAGGGGTACTACACCTGGGCGTTCACCTCGAAGAACGGCAAGCGCGGTCTGACGTCGTTCGCCAACACCTCCAACAACGGGACGGTGTACGCCACCATGAACCGCACACTGGAGGCCGCGTTCTGCGGCTGACCTCTCAGGCTCCGCGCCTCCCGCGCCGGCCGGGCCGCCGGTGCGGCGGCTGTTCCGGCGGCGGACCGGCCGGTCGCGCGGCCGGGATGTCGAGCCGCCGGGGCTTCTCCCCGTCGAGGGTGACCGGCTCGCCGTAGTGGCGGATGGTCAGGGAGTCACCGCCGACCAGCTCGTACGTGGCGTGGCGGGGTTTGATCTCGACGCGCAGGCAGGTGTCCCGCAGTCCGAGGCTGAAGGCGAGCCTGCTCAGCCGCTCGGGGAGCCTGGGCGCGAAGTCGACGACGGGCCCCTGGTGGCGCATGCCGCCGAAGCCCGCGACGAGCGCCGTCCAGGTACCGGCGAGGGAGGCGATGTGCAGTCCGTCGCGGGTGTTGTTCTCCAGGTCCCGCAGATCCATCATCGCCGCCTCGGTCAGATAGTCGTAGGCCAGGTCGAGATGGCCGACCTGGGCGGCGATGACCGCCTGGCAGCAGGCGGACAGGGAGGAGTCGCGGACCGTGAGCGGCTCGTAGTAGGCGAAGTCGCGGGCCACCTGCTCCTCGTCGAAACGGTCCCCGCACTTGTACAGGGCGAGGACCAGGTCGGCCTGTTTGACGACCTGTTTGCGGTAGAGGTCGAAGTACGGGAAGTGCAGCATCAGCGGGTACTGGTCGGGGCGGGTGCCGCGGAAGTCCCAGCGCTGGTGGCGGGTGAACCCGGCGTGCTGCTCGTGGACGCCGAGGTCCGGGTCGTAGGGGATGTGCATGGCGTGGGCGGCGTCCCGCCAGGCGGCGCTCTCCTCGTCGTCGACGCCGAGCCGGTCGGCCCGCTCGGGGTGGCGTTCCGCGGTGTCCGCGGCGGCCAGGAGGTTCGCGCGGGCCATGAGGTTGGTGTACGTGTTGTCGTCCACGACGGCGCTGTACTCGTCCGGGCCGGTCACCCCGTCGATGTGGAACGCGCCGTGGGGGTCGTGGTGGCCGAGGGAGCGCCAGAGCCGGGCCGTCTCCACAAGGAGTTCGAGGCCGGTGTCGCGTTCGAAGTCGGTGTCGCCGGTGACGAGGGTGTGGCGGACCACGGCGTCGGCGATGTCGGCGTTGACGTGGAACGCGGCCGTACCGGCGGGCCAGTACGCGGAGCCCTCCGAGCCGTCGATGGTCCGCCACGGGAACGCGGCCCCCTCGAGGCCCAGTTGGGCGGCCCGGTCGCGGGCGGCGGGCAGGGTGTGCTGCCGCCAGCGCAGGGCCTCGGTGACCGCGCCGGGCGCGGTGTAGGTGAGCAGGGGCAGCACGAAGGTCTCGGTGTCCCAGAAGGCGTGCCCGTCGTAGCCGGAGCCGGTGAGGCCCTTGGCGGGCAGGGCCCGCTGCTCGGCGCGGGCGCCCGCCTGGAGGACGTGGAACAGGGCGAACCGTACGGCCTGCTGGATCTCCTCGTCGCCGTCGACCTCGACGTCCGCGCGCGCCCAGAAGTCGTCCAGGTAGGCGCGCTGTTCCTCGACGAGGCCCTGCCAGCCGCCGTACGAGGCGGCGGACAGCGCGGCGTCGACCTGGTCGGCGACGGCGGGCAGCGAGCGGGTGCCGGACCAGCCGTGGGCGACGAGCTTCTCCACGCGCAGGGTCTGGCCGGGCTCCAGGACGGTCGTCGCGGTGAGACGGGCCACGTCGTCCCGGCTCTCGCCGCTGGTGGTGACGGAGCCGGGCGCGGTGACGAGGTGGTCGGCGGCGGCGCCGACCCGCAGTCCGGTGCGCCGGGTGCGGTGGACGAGCCTCAGCCGGGGCCCGTCCGCGAAGTGCTCCTCGGCTTCCAGCGGTGACTCCAGGGCGACTGCGGCGCGGGGATCGCCGTCGCGTTCGGGGAGTTGCTCGTTGGCCACCAGTTCCGACTGGACGACGACACGGGCCTCGCCGTCCACGGCCTCGACCTCGTAGGCGACGGCGGCGATCGCCCGCTGGGTGAGGGAGACGAGGCGGGTGGAGCGGACGCGGACGGTCGTCCCGGCCGGGGAGGTCCACTCGCAGGTGCGCCGCAGCACGCCATCGCGCAGGTCGAGGACGCGTTCGTGGGAGCGGAGGCGGCCGTAGCGCAGGTCGAAGGGCTCGTCGTCGACGAGCAGGCGGATGATCTTGCCGTTGGTGATGTCGATGACGGTCTGCCCGGACTCCGGGTAGCCGTAGCCGGCCTCCGCGTACGGCAGCGGGTGTGTCTCGTGGACGCCGTTGAGGTAGCTGCCCGGCAGGCCGTGGGGTTCGCCCTCGTCGAGGTTGCCGCGCCAGCCGATGTGGCCGTTGGACAGGGCGAACACCGATTCGCTCTGCGGCAGGAGGTCGAGGTCGAGGTGCCGTTCGCGCAGGGCCCAGGGTGCGACGCCGTACGAGCGGTGGGTGATCACGCCCAGTCCCCCAGTTCCGTCAGGTCCGGTACGACGACGTCGGCGCCGTGGGCGCGCAGGGCGTCCGCCTGGCCGACGCGGTCGATGCCGACGACGTGCCCGAAGCGGCCCGCGCGTCCGGCGTCCATGCCGGCGAGGGCGTCCTCGAAGACGGCGGCCTCGGCGGGTTCGACCCCGAGGTCGCGGGCGGCGGCGAGGAAGGTGTCCGGGGCCGGCTTGCCGGGCAGGCCGCGCTCGGCGGCGACCACGCCGTCGATCCGCACGTCGAAGAGGTGCTCGGCGCCGATGGAGCGCAGGACGTCACGGCAGTTGGCGCTGGAGGAGACGACCGCGGTCAGCAGCCCCCGGGCACGGGCCTGCTCGACGTAGCGCAGGGTGCCGTCGTAGGCCTCGACGCCGTCGGTGCGGATGAGGTGGAGGAGCAGGTCGTTCTTGCGGTTGCCGAGGCCGTGCACGGTGGGCGCGTCGGGCGGGTCGTCGGGGCCGCCCTCGGGCAGTTGGATGCCGCGGGAGGCGAGGAAGGTGCGGACGCCGTCGGCGCGGGGGCGGCCGTCCACGTACTCGTCGTAGTCCTTGCCGCTGTCGAAGGGGCGGAAGGAGTCGCCGTCGTGGCGGCGCAGGAACTCGTCGAACGCCTGCTTCCAGGCGGCGGCGTGCACGACGGCGGTCCGGGTGATGACGCCGTCGAGGTCGAAGAGGCAGGCCCGGACGGGCCGGGGAAGGCCCAGGTCTGTCGGTTCGGTGGTCTCTGTCATGGAAGGGGGGTTCCCCGTGCGGCGGGAGTCAGTGGGCGAAGATCGCGGAATTCGTCAGCGGCGGGGGACGCGGCTGCCGCTGTGGGCGCGGCCGAGGGCGTGGAGGTGTTCGAGTGCGTCCAGGACGACGGTGCGGTCGTACCAGGCGAGCCATTCGCCGACCTCGGCACCGACGACCGCCAGTGCCTTGAGCTGGGCGCGCGTCAGCTCCTCGACCGGATGCTCGAGGTGGGCCGAGACCATGCCCACGCACAACCCGGACGCGGTGGTCAGGGGCACGCTGTGGCAGGCGCGGCTGCCCGCCAGGAGGATCGCCTGCCGGGCGTCCTCGGTGAACACCGGGTGCGTCGCCACGTCCCGGACCGTCACCTGGGTGATGTCACGGGCGGCCAACGCGCAGGAGGTGCCCTCCTCGCCGACGAACGCGAAGAAGTCGACGAAGTCGTCGGTGAGGCCCGTGTGCCGCTCGATGCGCAGTCCGCGCTCGGCGCGGTCGGCGATCTGGACGTTGCCCATGTCGGTGCCGACGACCGTGAGGGTCTGGCTGAGCACGGCGGTCAGCACCTCGCTCCGGTTGCCGCGTCCGGTGCGGCGGTCGCGTCCCTCCTTGAAGGTGAGGGAGGGCTCCGCGTGCCGGGCCCGGCCGGGGAACCACAGGGTGCCGCGCCCGTCGGGTCTCGGCGCGCTCACGGCGGCCTCGGCGAGGGTGCGCAGCTTGACGTTGTACTGCTGCGAGGCGCGCTGGAGCAGGGCGAACGCGGTCTCCGCGTCGGGCAGCGCGTAGCGTTCCCGCAGCATGCCCTGGGCCTGGGCGATCAGGGGGCGGCTCTCCGTCCTGGTGCGCAGCTGCCGGACCTCCGCCCGCAGCCGGGCCACTTCCTCCCGCATCGCCTCGATGTCGCCCACCGACCCCGGCTCGCGCTCCTCCCCCATGGTCACCTTCCACTTCCCTGTCCCGCTCGGCAACAGCACCGCTCGCCTGCCCCGTCCGGGCCCGGATAAGCAGCATTGGTCTACCGTCGTCCGCATGTCCCTGACCTTCGACGACCTGCTGGAGCGGGCCGCCTCACTCGTCCGCCCCGGCCGCCGGGCCCTGCTGGGCATCACCGGCAGTCCGGGAGCCGGCAAGACCACCCTCGCCGAGCGGCTGACCGGGGCGCTCAACGGCGACGGGGAGCCCTGGGTCGCGCATGTGCCGATGGACGGCTTCCACCTCGCCGACGTGGAGCTGGACCGGCTGGGCCGCCGGGACCGCAAGGGCGCGCCGGACACGTTCGACGCGGCCGGGTACGCGGCCCTGCTGCGGCGGCTGCGCGACGACGAGCACGACGTGGTGTACGCGCCGGGCTTCGAGCGGACGCTGGAGCAGCCCCTGGCGGGGGCGATCCCCGTGCCGCCCGCCGCCCGTCTGGTGGTGACGGAGGGGAACTACCTGCTGTTGGAGGAGGGGGCCTGGGCCCGCGTCCGTGCCCGGCTGGACGAGGTCTGGTTCTGCGCGCTCGACGAGACCGAACGCGTACGGCGCCTCGTCGCCCGGCACGAGGAGTTCGGCAAGGGGCGCGACGAGGCGGTCGCGTGGGTGCTGGGCACGGACCAGCGCAACGCCGACCTGGTGGCGGCGACACGGGAGCGGGCGGACGTGGTGGTTCCGCCGGCGGCGATGCCGGCGGTCGACGCTGCGGTGCGGTGAGGGGCGAGGGATGGGCGAGGGATGGGCGAGGGCGGCCCGCCGGGTCAGGTATCGGCGGGTCGCCCTCGCGTTCGGGGGGCTCAGTCGCGCAGGGTGAGCAGCGGCTCGCCGTGTTCGTCGCCCGCCGGGTCGCCGATGACGGCGGTGAACGCCTCCGTGCGGACCGTGAGGCCGTCCGGGGTGTGGGCGAAGGACGCCCGGAAGGTGTCGCCGGGTCCGTAGCGGACCGCGAAGACGTCCAGGTCGTCCGGGCCGCCCGGTACGGGGGTCGCCTCGACGGCCGTGGACGCCACCAGGTGGGACCAGCCCTCGTCGGGGTTGCCGTAGCCGCGCGGGTCGGCGGCGAGGGTGAAGGCCGCCTGCTCCTGGGTGGTGTCGGCGCGGGCGTCGAAGTACTCCGGGCCCTCGGCGGTCGGGTGGGTCAGACGCAGGTCGCCCGCGGAGGCCACCTCGGCCTCGGCGATACGGCGCAGCCTGTCGCCGTCGTCCGACACGTACGGCAGGCCCGCGAGGAGGTACGGCTCGCCGGGGAGGCGTTCGACGGCCACCGTGGCCCACAGCCGGGTGCCGTCGGTGACGTACAGGGACCGCACGTGCCGCAGGACGTGGTCGCGGGTGACGACGGGCTTGGTGACGAGCTTGGCGGTCAGTCCGCCCGCCCGGACGTCGCGGACGCGGACCTCGCCCATGGGGCGGCACAACAGGAAGCCGTCGACGACCGGGCCGAAGCCGTGCTGGCGGTTGACGGCGGCCGGCAGGAGGTACGTCCCGTCGGCCTCGATCAGCGACGGCGTCATCCGCGAGTCGAAGGCGACCGAGACGCCACCCGCCCGCAGCTGGTGCCGGACGGGTTCCGTGGACGGGGTGCGGTGCCAGGGCGTGGTGTCCTGGATCTGCCAGACCAGCATCCACGCGAAGTGGCCGTCGACCCCGCCGTCCGGCTTGACCGCGTACCGGCCCCAGCGGGTGTCGCCCCGGTAGCGGCCGAGGTCGGCGCCGACGCGGTGGCCGAAGTAGCGCAGGCCGAGCACGGACTCGAAGCCGGAGTGCTGCTCGCTGTAGCGGGGGCCGCCGAAGTCGAAGCCGCCGGTGGTCAGGCGGGCGTCGAGGTAGCGGGCGACGGCCTCGCCGTCCTCGGCGAAGATCTCCGCGCCGCTCACCCGGTGGGCCTGGGCGAGGAAGGACAGGGAGATGGGGCCGTAGTTGTTGTCGTAGGCGCCGCCGTGCTCCGGGGGCAGGAGCGCACCCCGGTCGCGGACCCGGTGGGCGCGGATCTCGTCGGTGTACAGCGCGATCGCCCGCTCGCGGACCCGCTCGCCCTCCTCCGGGGGCAGGTGCCGGGCGAGCATCAGGCCGCCGACGACGCAGCCGATGGCCTGGTTGCCGGCCTCCTGCGGGTTGAAGAAGGTCGCCTCGGTCAGCCAGCGCCAGTAGCCGCGGGCCGTGTCGCGCAGGGCGGCGGTCCGCTCGTCGTCGAGGAGTCCTTCGGCGAGGTCGAGCAGGTTGACGGCCTGGAGCAGCGACCACACCGTGCTCGGCCAGTCGCCGATGGGGTGGGCGCCCGCCTCCAGCACGTACCGGGCGTAGGGGAGGCCGGAGCCCCGGACCCTCAGGTTGGGGTAGCCGGGGTTGTCGTCGGTGTAGACGCGCTCGCGCAGGTGGAAGTCCGTGCTGCGGCGGACGGCCTCGGGGAGCCGGGGGTCCTTGGTGCGCTGCCAGGCGAGCGCCAGCAGTGAGGTGATGCCGAGGGAGGTGTCGCCGATGTCGTCGTCGCAGTCGGGGTGTTCGAGGTTGCCCTCGGGCGTGAGCCGGGCGAGGGCCTGCTCGGTGACGTCGGCGAGGACCTCGTCGTAGGCCTCGGGGGAATCCGGGAGGTCGTGCAGCGAGCCGAGCTGGCGCGGGAGGTGCACGGGTGGACGCACGGGTGGATCAGCCCTTCGTACCGGAGGTGGCCATGGCGTGGGTCGTCGGTGTCATACGGCGGGGGCGGGCCTGCGGGCGCGCAGCGCGACGGTCAGGGTGTGCGGGCCGAGTCCACCGATGTACACGCGGTTCCCGGTCGTGGCGTCGGTGCCGCCGACCACGGTGTGATCCTGACCCGGGTCGTACCGCAGGACGTCGCCCAGGTCGGGCCCGGCGAGCGGGTCGCCCGCCTCGACGGCGGCCTCTACCCGGATCTCGTCGTCACCGGCCCGGTAGGTCATCGGCCCGGTGGTCAGGCACCAGCGTCCGTCGCCGAGCGGCACGGCGCCCTCGGGGGCGCCGCCCGGCCTGAAGGTCAGTTCGAGGGACCAGGGCACCCGGGGGCCGCCGATGTCGATCCGCAGGTCGGCGCCGTCCTCCCGCAGGTCGACCTCGACGCGGGTCGTGTGGGTGACCTCGTCGCGGGGCCGGTCGGGGAACGCCATCGCGGCGGAGAAGCGGCCCTCGTCCACCAGGCGGTAGCCGCCGTCGTCGCGCCTGTCCTCCTTCGGGAGCGGCTGGTAGTAGGCGGCGGTGAGGGTCTCGGTGAGCCGGTACCGGTGGTCGGCGACCTGTTCCATGGCGGCGGCGCGGAAGGGACCCAGGTCGAAGAACGCCCGCGACAGACGGACCGCGTCGAGGACGGCGTCGCCGGCGAACAGGCGCAGGAAGGTGGGGTTGCAGGCGAGGCCCGAGCGGACGCGCCGGTGGGCGGGCACGTCGGAGCCGCCGTACACCACCGTGTGCGCGGTGGCCGTTACGCGTGCGGCGAGACCGGCGGTGGTGAGGTACCGGTGGCGCGGAAGTGTCTCCGCGGCCGGGGCCGGCAGGGTGCGGGACAGGTCCGGGGTGAGGAGGGTCTGGGCGAGCAGGTCGGGGTCGTCGATGCCGTCGGCGGCCGCCAGGCGTGCGGCCCGGGCGAGGTCGCCGCGGCCGGTGCGGACCGCGAGGAGCCGGTAGTGCGGCAGATAGGGCGCCAGCGGGAACGGGTGGCGCTGGTCCTGCCGTCGCGAGTGGACGGTCTCCACCGTGCCGTCGGGCCTGATCAGGTCGAGGGTCGTGGTGAGGTTGCGTTCGACGGCGTCCGACAGGTCGGCGCGGCCGAGGACGTCGGCGAGGAGCAGCAGCGACGGGTTGGACACATGGGCCGCGTAGTTGGCGCTCCGTTCCGAGTACTGGCCGTCCGCGTCGATGTCGACGCCCTCGGCGAGCCACTCCTCGACGCGGTCGAGGAGCCGCTGGTCGGGGAACGACCGGTGCAGCCGGGCGAGCGCCGCGCACAGTTCCCAGCGGTGGTTCGGGGTGTGCACCCCGCCGGTCAGGAGACTCTCCGTGGCGGCGCCAGCGATCTCGGCGAGCGCCGCCGTGACGTCGTGCAGGTCCGGTCCCGCGCCGGCGGCGAGGACGTGCGCGTCGCACACGTCGTTGACGGTGAACGCGGAGTCAGGTGGTGACTGCAGGTTGTCGCCACCGGCGAAGAGACCGGTGGTGGTCTGCGCGGCCCGCAGGGCGGCGAGGTGGGTCGTCGCGGCGGCGACGGCCCGCTCGCTGCCGTGGAGTGCCGAGTCCGGGGACCGGTGGGCAGCGACCAGAGTCTTCACGCGGCGGGCGAGTGCGCGGTGGGGCTCACCGGCGGGCTCCTCGTCGGGGCGGGCCGCGAGCGGGGCGGCCCGCCGGTCGGCGGCACGGGCCGCCGCGCGGAGGAACTCGTGGTCGAGCGGGGTGGGCAAGGTCAGTCCTTCAGTCCGGCGTTGATGTCGGCGTTCATGACGTAACGTTGGAACACCAGGAAGACGACGATCAGCGGGATCATGGAGATGACCGAGGCGCCGAGCAGGACCGACCAGTTGATGTTCTGCGCGCCGACGATGCTCTGGATACCGATCTGCACGGTGAACTTGTTGGGGTCGTTGAGCATCAGCAGCGGCCAGATGTAGTCGTTCCACCGCCACTGGAAGGACAGGATGGCGAGGGTGAGCATGATGGGCCGGGACAGCGGCACCATGATCCGCAGGAAGATCGACAGCTCCCGCGCTCCGTCGATGCGTGCGGCTTCCAGGAGTTCGTCGGGGACCGTCAGGAAGAACTGGCGGAACATGAAGCAGCCGGTCGCGGTCAGCACGGCCGGGAGGATGATGCCGCCGAACGAGTTGTAGAGGCCCAGGTCGCGGACCACCAGGAACGACGGGGCGAGCATGACCTCACCCGGCAGCATGGTGGTCGCCAGGATGCAGATGAAGAAGGCCTTGAGCCAGCGGTTGTCGTACTTGGCGAGCGCGTACCCCGTGCAGCAGCTGACACCCACCGTGAGGATCGTCGTGATCACGCACACGATGGTCGTGTTGATGAAGTACTGGGAGAAGTTGGCACTGCGCCACGCCGTCATGTAGCCGGACAGGGTGGGGTCGTCCGGCACCAGCGACAGCGGATAGGAGAACAGGTCGCTGGCCGGCTTGAGGGAGCTGAGGATGAACCACAGCACCGGCAACCCGTACAGGCACGCCATGATCCACAGCAGTGTCGTCGCGGGCACCGCCCGCCGCAGCCCACCGGTGGCCGGCCTGCGCGGCCCCTTCTTGGAGACGGCCCGTCCGGGCCCGGCGTCGACCGGGCGCGGGATGTCGGTGGTTGTCATCGGTTCTCCATCCGCCGGTTGACGATCAGCTGGATGATCGCGACGGCCATCAGGATGAGCATGAGCACGAAGGACGCGGCGCTCGCGTAGCCGATCTGGCCCCGCTTGAAGCCGGTCTCGTAGATGTACTGGACGAGCAGGTTGTTCGAGGTGCCGGGTCCGCCGTTGTTGAGGGCGACGAACACCGGGTACTCCTTCATCGCGTTGATCGTGTTGAGCAGGATCACGATGAACGAGGTGGGCGCGATGCTCGGCAGGGTGATGCTGAAGAACTGGCGCCACGGGCCGGCGCCGTCGAGCGAGGCCGCCTCGTAGTACGACACCGGTACGTTCTTGATCGCCGCGATGAACAGCAGCATCGTGAAGCCCGTCCAGGTCCAGGACGCCGCCATCACCACCACGAGCAGCGACAGGTCCGCGTTCGACTGCCACGGGACGGCGCTGCCGCCGAGCTCGCCGATGACGTAGTTGACCAGTCCGAAGTTCTCACCGAACAGCCACCGCCACAGGACGCCCACGACGATGGGCGACAGCAGCCACGGGATGAAGAAGATGACGCGGGCGACCGACGTGCCCTTGGCGTGCTTGCTCACCACCAGGTTGGCGGCGAGCAGCGAGAGCGCGAAGTTCAGCGGGACGAAGAGCACTGTGTAGAGCAGCGTCCGGGTCAGCGCGTGGTAGAAGGTGGAGTCCCCGACCAGGTTGCTGTAGTTCTCCAGTCCCGTGAACTGGGGAACCCCCACACCCGTGTAATTGGTGAACGAGTAGACGAGCCCGATGACCGCCGGCCAGACGAAGAACAGTGCGAAGAGCACGACATTGGCCGCGATGAGGACGAGCGGCGCGAGGGTGTACTTGCTGCGTCTCCTGGGCGGGCTCACGGACACGGGTGCGGCGTCCGAGGCGCTTTTTGTCATGTTCCTGACTCCATGCTGGTGGATGAGGTTGCGGTGGGCCCAGGCCATGAGCCCGGCATCGCGCGGGACCCGACGGTCCCCGGGCGGCGGTGTCTCGCTCCCGCCACCCGGGGACCGTCGGCCTGCATCAGCCGCCGACCTGCTGGTTGTAGCCGGCCACGATGTTCTCCAGGGCCTTGTCGGCCGACTGCTGGCCGTTGATCGCCTTGCCGAGCTCCGTCTTGGTCGGGTCCTCGGTGAGGCTCTTGCCGTTCAGCACCCACTGCGTCTGCGCGCCGTTGAAATAGCCGGAGATGGGGTCGTAGAGCGGGATGGACTCGTTGTACAGCTTGAACGCCGCCTGCGCCGCCTCGGACTTGAAGGGGTACTTCGGGTTCAGACCGCTCTCGACCGGCAGGAAGCCGGAGGCCTCGCACAGCGCCCGGTAGTGGTCCGGCTCGTACAGCCAGGTCAGGAACTTCTTCGCGGCGGCGGCCGCGTCGGCGTTGTTGTTGAAGCCGACCGTCAAGCCGCCGCTGTTGACGTCACTGGCCTGCACCGGCTGGGCGGGGGTCGGGACGCTCGCCCACTCGAACTTCTTGATGCTCTCCGCGAAGGCGGGGACCTGCCACACACCGGACCAGTAGGCGACGACGTCACCGCTCTGGAACATGGCCGACGGGTCGGCGCCGCTGGTCCACACCGACTTCGGCATGGTCTTGTCGTCGTTCCATCCGACGAAGGTGTTCACGGCCTTCTTCGTCGCCGCGTCCACCGAGAACTTGCCGGAGTCGTCCGCGTGGACGTACTTGCCGCCCATCTCGTACACCATGGCGCGCAGCCGGGACGGCGACTGGTCGAAGGTCAGGGAGTACTTGGCCTTGGTCTTCTCCCGGACCTTGTCCGCCGCCTTGATGAACTCGGTCCAGGTCCAGGTCTTCTGGGGCGAGGTCGGGAAGGAGACGCCGGCCTTCTCGAAGAGGGACTTGTTGATGAACATGCCGGACGCGGTGACGTCCGAGGGGATGGCCAGCACCTTCCCCGACTTGTCCTTCGCCAGGAAGTTGGCGTTGATGTTGTTGCTCTTCTTGTCGGCGATGGAGGTGAGGTCGATCAGCTTGTTCGACCAGATCGGGTCCAGCGCCGGCACCGTCGCCGCGTCGGGCAGGGAGTTGGCCTGCGCCGCGTTGTGCAGCTTGGTCGTGTAGCCGTCGTAGGGGATGTTGACGAGCTTGACCTTGACGCCCGTCTCCTTCTCGTACTGCGCCACCATCTTCTTCCAGCCCGCGTCCTGCCCCGGAACCGTGGAGATCCAGAACGTCAGCGACTTGGAGGTCCCGCCCGATTCGGATCCCCCGCCGCAGGCCGAGAGCAGCAGGCCGCCCGCCGTGGCGACGGCAGCGAGGGGAACCAGGCGGCGTATACCGCCGCGGCCGAGTCGGCGGGAGCGCCGCACACCCACAGTGATCATCTTCGTTCCCTTTTTCGTCGTAGGGGACAGAGCACGGCGCCGACCGAGGCGGCACAGGTGCAGTTTGCAGGTGAAGTCACTTTCCGGGGGCGCGGCCTCGCCCGGCCGCGTCGTCCACGCGGAGCGGTATCCCCGGCCGCTGTGACCGTCACCGCACGGGCACGCCCTCGTGCGGTTGCCGTACGTCTCGTACAGGCTGGGAGACTCACCCCAAGCCGGCGTCCCGGCCGACTTAGAAAGCGCTTGTCCGGACATTGGCAGATGTCCATGGAGTCCGTCAATCCTCCACTCGCACCCCTCCGGTCACGGTTTGGATTCCTCGGGCCACGGCCAGCCGACTGGCCCCCACAACGGTGCCACTTTCGCCCAGCGCGCTGCTCACCACCTCGGTGGGCCAGCTCAGCCGGGCCAGCTCGGCCCGCACACCGGGCAGGAGCTGCGGGTTCGACCCGACGGCGCCGCCCAGGACGATCAGGCCGGGGTCGAGCACGGCCGTGGCAGCGGCGGCGAGCCGGCCCACGTCGGCGGCGTGCCGCCCCACCACGTCGCACGCCCTGGGGTGGCCCTCGTCGGCCAGGGCGAACAGCAGCTCGGCGGTGCTCGGGCAGGGCCCGTCGGCGTCCTGCCAGGCGCCCGCCGCCCGCCGGAGCAGGGAACCCGCCCCGAGGTGCGCCTCCAGGCCCTCGTGGCGCGGTTCCCGGTCCGCGTCCCACGGATAGGGCAGCCGGGCCACCTCACCGGCGGCGTGGTTCGCGCCGCGCAGCACCTGGCCGCCGATGACCACACCGAGGCCGATGCCCACGCCGATCCGCAGGTAGCCGAAGGTGTCCCGGCCGCGAGCGGCGCCCTCGTGGAGCTCGGCGAGCGCCGCGCAGTTCACGTTGTTCTCGAGGTGGACCGGGACGCCGGGCGGCAGGGCGACCGACATGGCGTCGAAGACGGGGCCCGCCTTGGCCGTCGCCGGGCGCTCCCCGCCGCCCTCCCGGCCCCGGGTGGTCACGTCGCCGACCGCCACGACCACGGCCCGCAGCGGGGCGCCCGGCGGCAGCTCGGCGAGGGCCTCGCTCACCACCGCCGCGGCGTCGGGCCGGGAGCCGGCGCCCTCGGCGAGCAGGGTGCCGTCGAGGGCGCAGCCGCGCACCCGGGTGCGGCTCGGACCCAGGTCGACGGCGAGCACGGCGCCCGCGGCGGGCCCGAGAGCGTAGACGGCGGCGGAGCGGCCGGTGCCGCCGGAGGCGGTGCCCGAGCAGGCGGCGAGCCCGGCCGCCTCCAGCTCGGCCACGGCGGACGAGACGGTCGGCTTGGACAGGCCCGCCCCGGCGGCCAGTTGGGGGCGGGTGGCGGTGCACGTGGCCGCCAGCACGGCGAACACGGTGCGGGCGCTCTCGCTCAGGTACATGGTCTCCCCAGTCGTGCCGCGGCGGTCCGCACGGGTCGTGCGGCATCCGGGTCCGAACCTCTTGACGCTCCCTAATTCGTTAGTTAATTTCCTAACGAAGTCAAGCGGTACTCGCCTGCCGCACCAGCAGAGGCCCGTCCCGGGGCTTCCCGAGCACCCCCCACAGACTTTTCTGTGTCCAGGCACGGTTCGCCCGCCGTCGCAGCGCCATCGCAACGCAACGACGAGAGAGGCCTGCCGTGCAGGAGTTCAGACCCGCGGTCGGTATCGACGTGGGCGGCACCAAGACCCATCTCCGTGCTGTCACGGGGACGGAGACCGTCGCCGACCACGTCCGTACGAGCCGCGGCTGGCGACCGCACGACCCGGCGGCGGCCACCGAGTGGCTCGCCGCGCTGGTCGAGGAGGTGCTGCCCACGCGGGTCGCGCCGGCCGCCGTGGCGGTCGGCGCGCACGCCTGCGAGACCCCCCGGCAGTGCGAGGAGATCCGCCTCGCGCTGGAGGCTCGGCTTCAGGTGCCGTGCCTGGTCGTGGGCGACGCCGAACTGCTCGTGCCGGCCGCCGGTCTCGACAAGGGCGCGGCGCTGGTCGCCGGCACCGGTTCGGTGGCGGTCGGGCGCCGTGCCGACGGCACGCCGGTGCAGGTCGGTGGCTGGGGTGCGGTCCTCGGGGACGAGGGCGGCGCGGCCGGCCTGGTCCGTGAGGCGGCCCGTGCCGTCTGGGCGGCGCACGACCGCGGCGAGGACCCCGACCCGCTGGCCCGGCTGCTGATCGCCTCCTTCGACGTGCCCGAGGTCCCGGCGCTGGGCGCGGCCCTGGAGAGCGCCACGGACATGTCCGCCGAGTGGGGCCGGCACGCTCCCGTGGTGTTCGAGGCCGCCGAGCAGGGGTCTGTCCTCGCCCACCGGGTGATCGACGACGGGGGCCGCGCCCTCGCCTCGCTCGTCGAGCGGCTCGCCGCGCGCGGTGTCGCCGTCGACGACGTGGTGGTCGCGGGCGGCACGATCCTCTCGCGGCCCGCCCTGTACTCGGCGTTCGCCGTCGCCCTCACCCACATGCTCCCCCTCGCCCGGCCGCAGCCCCTCCAGGTGCCGCCGGTCGAGGGGGCGGTCGCGTTCGCGCGATCCCTCCTTCGGCCGGCCGGTTCCTGATCCACCCGGCCCGTCGCCGACCGGACACGCGCCGGTCATACGTCAGCTCCACGCTCAGCCCGCACGATCACCCCATCGCGAAAGGAGCGGCACCCCCATGCCGTCATCTGCCGGGCACCACACGCTCAACCGGCGTCACTTCCTCAGGAACTCCCTCGGCGTCTCGGCCGGCCTCCTCGCCGCTCCGACCCTCGTGAACCTGTGGCAGGCTCCCGAGGCCAAGGCCGCCACCGCGTTCGCCGCGTTCGTCGACGACTACAGCACCAACATCACGTCGAACCGGACCCCCGAGACCAACGCCGTGGTCCGGGCGCTCGGCGGTTTCGCCGAGATCTGGAAGACCGGCGACGCCTGGAACACCGGCACCCCGCTGCTGCCGGAGATCCTGCGCGCCAACATGCGCTACTGCGCGCGTCTGACCCACCGCCGCACCGAGGCCCAGGCCCGCGAGGCCTTCGTCTACGACCGGCAGCACCAGAGCTACGCGATGATCGGCGCGCTCGGCCCGCTGGCGGAGCTGTACCGCTCGGGCGCCAAGGCGGTCACCTCGATCACCGCCGCCCCGGACGGCATACCGGCGACGAAGATCAACGACGCCGTGCCCGCCGACGCGCCCGCCGGCTCCGCGCTGGGCGCCGGCTCGTACGACTCGGACCTCGGCCTGGTGGCCAAGCTCGTCGACACCGTGCGCGGGGACTTCACCTCCAGCAACCCGGCCAAGTTCACCTTCCAGTACCCGCGGCCGTGGCGGATGAACGAGGACAGCGAGGTCGTCGACACCGGCGAGAAGGACGAGCTCGGCTTCCCGGTCTACGACTCCGACGTCGTCGTCGTGAAGCAGCTGCTGCGGCAGCGCAGCGAGGTCCCGGCCGAGGACGGCGGTTTCCCCAGCGGCCACACCAACGCCTTCCACCTGGCGGCCCTGGCCTACGCGTACGCGGTCCCGGAGCGCTTCCAGGAGATCATCACCCGGGCCTTCGAGCTGAGCCACACCCGGATCATGTCCGGCATGCACTCCACGGTCGACGTCATGGGCGGCCGGATCATGGCCACCGCGCTCGCCGCCGCCGTGCTGTACAAGCCGGAGAACACCGCGCTCAAGGCCGCCGCGCGCCGGCAGGCCGCCGAGTACTTCCAGGCGAGGACGGGCACGACGGCCGACACGCTGTTCGCCTACGCGCACTCGGACCCCGACGACCGCTACGCCGACCGCGGGGCCAACGCGCGGCTGGTCGAGCCCAAGCTGACGTACGTACTGACCCGGCGGGGCCGTTCGCAGGGGCTGACCGTGCCCAAGGGCGCCGAGGTCCTGCTGGAGACGCGGCTGCCGTACCTCGACGCGGCGCAGCGGCGCGAGGTGCTGCGCACCACCGCCCTGCCGTCCGGGTACGTGCTGCTGGACGGCTGGGAGCAGTGGGGGCGGCTCAACCTGTTCGCGGCGGCGGACGGCTACGGCGCCTTCGACTCGGACGTCACCGTCACGCTGGACGCCGCGCTCGGCGGTTTCCACGGGGCCGACACCTGGCGCAACGACATCGCGGGCCCGGGCGGCCTGGTCAAGCGGGGCGGCGGCACGCTCACGCTGACCGGCGCGAACCGGTATACGGGCGGCACCACGGTGGAGGCCGGTGTGCTCGCGGCGGGCTCGAAGGAAGCCCTCGGCCGGGGTGACGTGCGGGTGAAGGGCGGCACGCTCAGCACGGGCGACCGCACGGTCCGGGTCCGCGGCGGGTACACGCAGGCCGGGGTTCTCGACGTGACGCTGGACCGGGGCGCCGACCCGGCCCTCGTGGTGGACGGGCGCGCGGTCCTGGAGCGGGGCAGCAAGCTGGTGGTCCGCTTCGACGCCGGGCAGCCGCCGCGTTCGGGCAGCACGGTGGCGGTGCTCGGGGCGCACTCCCTGCGGGGCCGGTTCTCCGAGGTGACCGTCGCCGTCGAGGGCTGGACGGCCGAGCAGGTCTGCACCGGCCACGGTGTGGCGGTGCGGCTGCGGAGGAAGTAGCACCTCACGTGGGGGGCACCGCACGGCGGTGAGGAGGTCGGGGGCGGCGGAGGCCGCCCCCGACCGTCGTCTCAGGGGGCCGGCGGCAGCGCCTGTTCGGCCCAGATGGTCTTGCCCGCGCCGCTCGGACGGCTGCCCCAGCGGTCGGTGAGCTGGGCGACGAGGAGCAGGCCGCGGCCGCCCTCGTCGAAGGTGCGGGCCCGGCGCAGATGGGGCGAGGTGCTGCTGGCGTCGGACACCTCGCATATGAGGGTGCGGTCGCGGATGAGCCGCAGCTCGATGGGGGCGCCGCCGTAGCGCATGGCGTTGGTGACGAGTTCGCTGACGACGAGTTCGGTGACGAACACGGCGTCCTCCAGGCCCCAGCGCACCAGCTGGTCGGTGGCGAGCTTGCGCGCGTCGGCGACGAGGGAGGGGTCGTCGGCGAAGCTCCAGACGGCCACCTGTTCGGCGTCGAGGGCGCGGGTGCGGGCCAGCAGCAGGGCCACGTCGTCGGCGGGGGTGTCCGGCAGGAGGTCCCTGAGCACGGTGTCGCAGGCGCGCTCCAGGCTGCCGAGCGGCCCGCTCAGGGAGGCGCGGAGGGCGGCGGTGCCGGTGTCGACGTCCCGGTCCCGTGCCTCCACGAGGCCGTCGGTGTAGAGGGCGAGGACCGAGCCCTCGGGCAGGTCCAGCTCCGTCGACTCGAAGGGGAGGCCGCCGACGCCCAGCATCGGTCCCGCCACCACGTCGATGACGTCCACCTGGCCGTCGGGCCGTACGACCACGGGCGGTACGTGGCCCGCCGAGGCGATCGAGCAGGTGCGGGCCACCGGGTCGTACACCGCGTACAGGCAGGTGGCGCCGATCTCCCCGCCGCCGCTGTCGTCGCCCGCCGCGAGGTGTTCGACGAGGTCGTCGAGGTGGGTGAGGAGTTCGTCGGGCGGCAGGTCGACGTCGGCGAGCGCCCACACGGCCGTGCGCAGCCGGCCCATGGTGACCGAGGCGTGGATGCCGTGTCCGACGACGTCCCCGACGACCAGGGCGACCCGGGTGCCGGACAGCGGGATCACGTCGAACCAGTCGCCGCCCACCCCGGCCTGCGACAGCGCGGGCAGATAGCGGGAGGCGAAGTGGACGGCCGCCTGGCCCGCCACCGCCCTCGGCAGCAGGCTGCGCTGAAGGGCGAGCGCGGTGGAGCGTTCCCGGGTGTACCGGCGGGCGTTGTCCACGCAGACGGCGGCCCGGCTGCACAGCTCCTCGGCGAGGATCATGTCGTCCTGGTCGAAGGCGTCGGGGTGCTCGGGCGTGAGGCTGCGGACGAACACGGCGACGCCGAGGGTGGTGCCGCGGGCGACGAGCGGTACGGCCATGAGGGACAGCTCGTGCTCCGCGGTCTGCCGGAGCTTGGCGGAGCGGGCGTCGTGCCGGGCGAACCAGGTGTCGAGGTCGTGGTCGCCGGTCCTGGCGAGGACGGGCTCGCCGCTGAGGAGGGCGCGGGCGGGCGGCGAGAAGGGCGGATAGAGGTCGGCGGAGCCGAGGCCGATCGCCGCCTCGGGGACGCCGGGCGTGGCGGAGTGGTGGGCGGCCCGGCGCAGTTCGACGCCGCCGTCGACCGGGCCCATCTCGGGTTCCTCGCCCTGGAGCACGGACTCCAGGAGGTCGACGCTGACGAAGTCGGCGAGCCGGGGCACGACCAGCTCGGCGAGTTCGCGGGCCGTCCGGACCACGTCGAGCTTGGTGCCGATGGATCCGGCGGCCTCGTTGAGCAGGGCCAGGCGCTGGCGTGCCCAGTGCTGCTCACTGCTGTCGAACGCGGCGAGGGCGGTGCCGATCAGGGCTCCGGTGCGGTCCCGCACCGGCCACATCTCGAGGTTCCAGGCGTGCATACGGCGGCCGGACGGCGAACGGGTCCAGCTCTCGTAGTGGACCGGCCGGCCGGTCTCCACGACCGCCTCCAGGTGCCGCAAGAAGCCGCGGCTGTGGTCGGCGTCGTCCACGGTCTCCGGGTAGTACCGGTGCCGGAACTCGGACTCCGGCCGGCCCATGACCCGGCACGCCACGTCGTTCATCCGCAGATAGCGCTGCCCCGTGTCGAAGACCGACATGGACATGGACGCCTGCTGGAAGGCCAGCTCGCCGAGGGCGCTCTCGGGCGGGTTCGGACTCGCGACCACGACGAACCTCCGTCGGCCGTCGGTCCCGCCCAGCAGGGGCACCATCCGCACGGCCGTCCGCTGGGGCCGGCCGTCCCGGTACCGCAGGGTCAGCAGCGTCTCGCCGTGCGCGAGCAGCGCCCGCCGGGCCGCCGTCGCGTCCCCTTCGACCAGGTCGGCCGCCGGCTGTCCGACGACGTCGGCGGCGGTGTACCCGGTGAGCCGGCGCGCGCCCTCGCTCCAGTCGGAGACGAGGCCGTCGGCGTCGACCACCGCCATCGCCTCGCCGGCCGCGGCCGCCCGCCGCGCACCGGACGCCTTCGTCACCATATGGCCAGGATGGTCCGATCGTGGCGGGGCAACAACCCGGATGGGCCGGGGCCACAGGGCCGGTCCCCCGCCGCGCGGCGGG
>NZ_LIRK01000522.1 GCF_001419765.1 Streptomyces torulosus | reverse complement strand
CGACCGAGGAACCTTCGTTCCCACCCATGAGGTCATGCGGGAAGCAGTCCGGGCGCTCACTCATACGCGGGAGAACACGCTTGGGCGCAGTCAACCCTGAGCAAGTTCACAACCCCTGAGCCCCTCACCCAACCGAAGCCTCGCAGCCTCCGGACTGCCGCGCGCTGCCGCCCGCCCCGGCACTTGCCGGCCCAGCCCTCGGCCCGCCGCAGTGATCGTCAGGCGGCGGAGGGCGGGCGGATGGGTCAGTACGTCAGCGCGTCCTCGGCTGTGCCGAAGAAGCTGGTCACCTGGCTGTCGTTGACCGTGACGGGGCCGTCGTTGATCGGGACGGTGGTGGGGCTCTCGGCGGCGGTGAGGGCGATCTCCACCTTGTCGGCGCTCTTGCCGCCCGGCGTGTCGGCGCGGGAGAACAGAATCCCGGCGTACGCCTTCTCGCCGGCGTTCAGGATCCAGTCCTCGCCCGCGGGGCCCATGTGCTCGGCGGCGCCGTCGAGCCCCGGGATCGTGACGACCAGTTCGCCGGCCGGCAGCAGACAGGGGTCGCCACTGTTGTTGGTGGCGGTCAGCAGCGCGTGGTTGACCGGCTTGGAGGCGACGGTGACCTTGTAGCTCAGGTCGGTCGTCTCGCACATGCCGACACCGCCGTCCTGGTCGTCCGTGGCGGGCTCCGACGCCTCGGAGGTGCCGCCGCTCCCGGAGGAGCCCCCGCTGCCGCCGCTGCCGCCGGGGGCGTCCGTGGCGGGCTTGTCGGCGTCCTTGTCCTTGCCGGTGTCCTTGCCCGTCTCCTCGCCCTTGTCCTTGCCCGGCGCGGACGGGCTCGCCGTCGCGCTCGGGGCGGCCGCGTCCTGCTCGGCGTCCCCCTTGCACGCGGTCAGGGCCAGGACCCCCAGCGAGAGCGCGGCGAGTACGGCGGTGGTGCGGCGTGCGCGAACTGCGTGAACCATCGGAAGCCCCCCGAGAGTCGGAACGTTCCGGCGATGGTGCCCCATGGCGGACATGTTTCCGCCCCCGCGTACCGAGAGAGGGCCGTCCTCGAACAGGTTTGTGACAGTGTGACGGCGCCGATGGCCGGAAAGCGCGCCCTCTTTGGCCCGGCACACACCACATTCAGCCGTAATCGCGCACCCGTACATCCAGGCCTCCGTCGGGCTGGTCCTAAAGGGCAACTCACTGCCCTTGGAGGACTCGATGCACCGACGCCTCGTCACCTCGGCCATCACCGCCGCCGTCTGCGGCACCACGCTGGCCGGCACCGCCACGACCGCCTCCGCCGCACCCCAGGACGTCGACTGCCGCAAGGTGAAGTGCGTCGCGCTCACCTTCGACGACGGCCCCGTCACCGACACCCAGCGTCTGCTGAACATACTGAAGGAGCGGGACGTCAGAGCCACCTTCTACGTCGTCGGCAAGAACGCCCAGAGGTACCCGGCGACGGTGCGCAACGCCTCGCTCGCCGGCCACCAGATAGGCAACCACAGCTGGGACCACGCCGATCTGACGAAGCTCAGCGCCGCGAAGGTCAAGTCGCAGTTCTCCCGTACCGACGCGGCGATCAAGCAGGCCACCGGCAAGAAGCCGACCACCGTCCGCGCGCCCTACGGCGCCCACAACGCGACCGTCCGCAGCGCCGCCGGCCGGCCGCTGGTGCACTGGAGCGTCGACACCCTCGACTGGAAGTACCGCGACACCGCCCGGCTGATCAAGACGGTCAACGCGGAGACCCGGCCCGGCGACATCGTCCTCATGCACGACATCCACCGGACGACGGTCGACGCCGTCCCCGGCATCATCAAGGCCCTCAAGGCACGCGGCTTCCACTTCGTCACCGTGGACCAGCTGTTCGCCCCGACCAAGCTGTCCGTCGGCAAGGTCACGTACCACAACCGCGCCGCCTACCGCCCCTGACCGAAGTCCCTCTCCTTCGGGCCGCGTTGTCGGGTGACGCGGCCCGAGGGTGCCGCCGGTGCGCCTGCCCCGGCAGAGGGCGTTCCCACCCTGTGCGATGCTGCGCGCGCGGTGTCGATGCCGACGGACGCCAGTTTGAGGCCGAGGGGCGCGAGGCGTGGTCGAGGCCGACGGACGCCCGGCGCGGTCGAGGGCTGCGTCCGCCAGGCGGTCGAGTGTGACGCGGGTCACGGGAAGTCGGTGTGGGGTGCCGGACAGCTCCTTGAGGTGAGCACTCATATGCGTACCCGGATACGGGCCGGGGATCCGAGCGCGTTCGCCGAGCTCTTCGACGCCTACGCCCGCGCGGTCTACAACCATGCCTTCCGGCTGACCGCCGACTGGTCCACGGCCGAGGACGTGATGGCCGCGACGTTCATGGAGGCGTGGCGGCTGCGCGACAAGGTGGACCAGGAGGGCGGTTCCCTGCGGCCCTGGCTGCTGGGTATCGCCACCAACACCGCGCGCAACCAGTACCGGAGCAACCGGCGTTACCGGGCGGCGGCCCAGGCCGCCGCGGCGGCCGAACTCTCCGTCCCCGACCACGCCGAGGAGGTCGCCGACCGGCTCGACGGCCGGCAGCGCCTGGCGACGGCGCTCACCGCCCTCGCGAAGCTGCGCCGCCCCGAGCGGGAGGTCATCGCGCTCTGCCTGGGGGAGGGCCTGGACTACGAGGCCGCCGCGGAGGCGCTCGGCATCCCCGTCGGCACGGTCGCCTCCCGCCTCTCCAGGGCCCGCAGAAAGCTGCGCAAGCTCGCCGAGGTGAGCGAGGAGGAGCAGCAACAGGCAATCGCCGTAGGCCAGTTGGGCGGTTCCCGCGCACCGGCGGCGCTCACGGGGAATCTTCGAGAAAGTCTCGTGAAACGGGAAGGCGGCCGGCCGGGCCGACAGACAAGAGGCGATCACGCATCCGCGATCCGGCCCGCACAGGAAGGAAACCGATGAACGCGAACACGTCCCGGCAGAACGCTGCCGCGTGGGAAGAGGGCGCCCAGCTCTTCGACCGGACGACGCGCGACCTGCCGCCGGGCCGTCACCAGTTCCACAAGGAGCGCATGATGGCCCAGATCCACGAGACCCGGCAGGCCGAGCACACCGTCAACGGAGCGAACGGAGGGCACGGGGCGAACGGGACGACCCCGGCGAAGACCCGGCGGTTCCGGCTGTCGCGTCCGGCGATCGCCCTGCCCGCGCTGGCCGCCACCGTGGCCGCCGCCGTCGTCGCCGTCGTGGTGACGTCCGGCGGGGAGAGCAGGCCCGGCCTCGCCACCGGCCCGGCCCTGACCACGACCATCGGCGTGGCGAGCGCCGAGGGCGCGCCCCGGCTGCTCGACGAGATCGCGCTGGCGGCGGCGGACGGCAAGCACCCGGTGGCCAAGCCCGGCCAGTTCATCTACATCGAGTCCAAGACGGCCGACACCTTCGTGCGGACCGTCGACGGTGAGAGCAGCCTGGCCAGCCACGCGCTGCACACCCGCCAGGTGTGGGAGTCCCCGGACGGCACCAAGGGCTGGCTGATCGACCCGGCCGTCAACGACGGCCCCGAGGGCGAGACCCTGAGCCTCCCCGACGAGCAGGGCAACACCCCTCGGGCCACCCTGAACGCCCCCTCGTACGACTATCTGGCCAAGTTGACCACCGACCCCGACACCCTTCTGGCCAAGATCTACAAGGAGACCAAGGGGCAGGGGAACACCCCCGACCAGCAGGCGTTCGCCACCATCGGCGACCTGCTCGGCGAGAGCTATCCGCCGGCCGAGCTGGTTCCGGCCCTGTTCAAGGCCGCCGCGAAGATCCCCGGTGTCGTCGTGGTCGACGACGCGGTGGACGCGGTGGGCCGGCACGGCGTGGCGGTGGCCCGTCTCGACGAGACCAGCGGTCAGCGCGAGGAATGGATCTTCGACAAGAAGACGCACGTCTACCTCGGCGAGCGCATCGTCCAGGTGAACCGGGTCAGCGGTGACGACGGCCTGATCAAGCCGGGCACCATCGTCTTCACCAGCGCCATCATGAAGCGCGCCATCGTGGACGGCATCAAGCAGACCCCGTCCCACTCCGGCTGACACGACGGCGGGCGGTGCCCGGTGCCTCCGGCGGCTCGACCGGAGACACCGGGCACCCGCCTCGTCCCCCGGGCACCGCCTTGTTCCCCGGGCGGGGGCCCTCCCGTTTCCCGTGCGTCGCCTCGTCCCCCGGGCGGCGCCCTTCCGTTCCCCCGAGCACCGCCTTGTCCTCCGACGCGGACCCTCCCGTTCCCCGTGCGCCGTCGCGTTCGCGCCGCGCGTGCGAGAAGTGGCGCAAACCACCGGTTGTCGCGCAGGGGCCGGAGGCGCAGCCTGTGCACTGGGAGCGCTCCCACGCTTCCTTCGGAGCCTCCGTCCCCACAGCACCACCCGAAGGCAACCCCCACATCCGAAAGAGGAACTCATGACTTGTCATGATCATGCTAAAAAGAAGGTGCGCTCGCGTCCGGCGCTCCTCCTGAGCGTGCTCGGCGCCCTGCTGCTCTGCCTGGTCCCCGGCAGCGGCACCGCCTCCGCCCACGGCTCGGTCATCGACCCGGCGTCCCGCAACTACGGCTGCTGGCAGCGCTGGGGCAACGACCATCTGAACCCGGCCATGGCCCAGCAGGACCCCATGTGCTGGCAGGCCTGGCGGGCCGACGCCAACGCCATGTGGAACTGGAACGGCCTCTACCGCAACGGTTCCGCCGGCAACTTCCCGGCCGCCGTCCCCGACGGCCAGCTGTGCAGCGGCGGCCGCACCGAGGGCGGCCGGTACAACTCCCTGGACACCGTGGGCGCGTGGAAGACGACGGACATCTCCGCCAACTTCACGGTGAAGCTGTACGACCAGGCCAGCCACGGCGCGGACTACTTCCTGGTCTACGTCAGCCGGCAGGGCTACAACCCCACCACCCAGCCCCTGAAGTGGAGCGACCTGCAGTTGGTCGCCCGCACCGGCCGGTACGGGCCCAGCCAGAACTACTCGATCCCGGTCAGTACCTCCGGGTACACGGGCCGCCACATCGTCTACACGATCTGGCAGGCCTCGCACATGGACCAGACGTACTTCCTGTGCAGTGACGTGAACTTCCGCTGACCTCGGCGACCCACCGCCCGCCGGACACCCACCCCCGCCGTGCTCTCCGGGGGCCACCGGGTCCGGCGGGCGGTGGGTCGC
>NZ_LIRK01000521.1 GCF_001419765.1 Streptomyces torulosus | reverse complement strand
TCGCCCAGGAGGCGGGAAGGGCCGCCGAGGGGGGTGAACTCCTCGACGGGGACCAGGTAGGGCGCAACGGGGCGGGCGGTGAACTCCATGGCGCCGGACGACGGGGACTTGTAGAGGTCGAGGTGGTGGAACCACGAGGCGTCGTCGCGGTGAGGGTGGTCCAGACGGTCGTGGTAGAGGCCCCAGCGGGACTCGGTGCGGGCCAGGGACGCGCGGGCGGCCATCTCGGCGCAGTCGCGGATGAAGGTGACCTCGGCGCAGCGCATCAGCTCGTGCGGGGTGCGGGCACCCATGGCGGCGATGTCGTGCCGCATGCGTTCGAAGGCGTTGAGGGCGAGGGAGAGGCGGGCGCCGGACTTCGGAGGCGCCACGTAGTCGTTGACGAAGCGGCGGAGCTTGTACTCCACCTGGGGCTGCGGGGGCCCGTCCGGGTTGCGCAGCGGCCGGTAGATCAGCTCGTGCGCCTCGCGGAGCTGCTCGGAGGGCAACTCGCCCTCGTACGGGGCGTACCGGGAGGCGTCCGCGCCCGCCAGGTCGCCGAAGACGAAGGCGCCGATCATGTAGTTGTGCGGGACGCAGGCGAGGTCGCCCGCGGCGTAGAGGCGCGGGACGGTGGTCCGGGCGTGGTCGTCGACGCGGACGCCCGAGGCGGAGTGGCCGCCGCACAGGCCGATCTCGGAGATGTGCATCTCGATGTCGTGGGTGCGGTAGTCGTGGCCGCGACCCGCGTGGAAGGTGCCGCGAGTGGGGCGTTCCGTGGTGTGCAGGATCGACTCCAGCGCGGAGACCGACTCCTCCGGGAGATGGCTGAGCTTCAGATAGACCGGGGCGCGGTCGGAGGCGATCTCGGCGGCGAACTCCGCCATCATCTGGCCGGACCAGTAGTCGGAGTCGACGAAGCGTTCGCCGTGCCGGTTGACCTGGTAGCCGCCGAAGGGGTTGGCGACGTAGGCGCAGGCCGGGCCGTTGTAGTCCTTGATCAGCGGGTTGATCTGGAAGCACTCGATGCCGGTCAGTTCGGCGCCCGCGTGATACGCCATGGCGTAGCCGTCGCCCGCGTTCGTCGGGTTCTCGTACGTGCCGTACAGATAGCCGGAGGCGGGCAGGCCGAGGCGGCCGCAGGCGCCCGTCGCGAGGATCACCGCGCCGGCGCGGACCGTCACGAACCGCCCCGTGCGGGTGTGGAAGCCCGCCGCGCCCACCGCGCGCCGGTCGGCGCCCTCGCCCGCCGTCAGCACCCGCACCGGCATCACCCGGTTCTCGATGCGGATCCGCTCCCGCATCTCGCGGCGGCGCAGCTGCCGGTAGAGGACCTTCTTGACGTCCTTGCCCTCCGGCATGGGCAGCACGTACGAGCCGGAGCGGTGGACCTGGCGGACGGCGTACTCGCCCAGCTCGTCCTTCTCGAACTTCACTCCGTACGACTCCAGCCGCCGCACCATGTCGAAACCGCGGGTCGCGGTCTGGCGGACCGTGGACTGGTCGACGATGCCGTCGTTGGCGCGGGTGATCTCGGCGACGTAGTCGTCGGGTTCGGCGCGGCCGGGGATGACGGCGTTGTTGACACCGTCCATGCCCATGGCGAGGGCGCCGGAGTGCCGGACGTGCGCCTTCTCCAGGAGCAGGACGTTCGCGCCGTGCTCGGCGGCGGTCAGGGCGGCCATGGTGCCGGCGGTGCCGCCACCGATGACGAGGACGTCGCAGGTGAGCTCTTCGGCGTCGGTGAGGGCGGGGATCTCCACCAGAGGGCCTTTCGGGAACCGGGGTGTCAGGGCGTCAGGAAGCGAGGGAGGTGAGGACGTCGTGGCGCAGGGCCGCCAGGGCGGGGGCGTCGTGGGCCGCGCGGTCGCGGGGGTGCGGGATGTCGCGTACGGCGGTCAGGCGGCCGGCGCCGAGGAGGGCCACGCGGTCGCCGAGGAACAGGGCCTCGTCCACGTCGTGGGTGACGAAGACGACCGTGGCGCCCGTGCCCGCCAACACCTCCACCAGCAGGTCCTGCATGCCGGCCCGGGTCTGGGCGTCGAGCGCGCCGAACGGTTCGTCCATCAGGACGGCGCGGGGGCGCCCGGCGAGAGCGCGCGCCAGTTGTGCGCGCTGGCGCTGGCCGCCGGAGACGCGGTGCGGCAACTGGCGGGTGTACTCGGCGAGTCCGACCCTGGCCAGCCATGCCTCGGCCTGCGTACGGCGCTCGGCGCGCGGCAGGCCCCGTATGGCGAGGGGGAGTTCGACGTTGGCCCGCAGCGTGCGCCATGGCAGGAGGGCGTCCTCCTGGAACACCAGGGCACGATCGGCGGACGGGCCGACCAGCGGGCGTTCGTCCTGGGTGAGCCGTCCGTCCAGCGGCGGCAGCAGACCGGCCAGCGTCCGCAGCAGGGTCGACTTCCCNNCCGTCAGGGCCACGGCGTCGGGACGGCCCAACTCGGCCGCGTGGAGCGTGAGCCGGGTGCCTTGGCCGCCTTGAGCTGTGCGGGTGCCATGAGTTCCGCTGGTGCTCTGAGCTCCACGGGTGCCTTGAGTTCCGCCGGTGCCTTGAGTTCTGTGGGTGCCGCGTGTGTCAGACGAGGTGCTCATCGCGTGCCTCCTCGGGCTTGGGGCCGGTGCCGGGCCTGTCGGCCGCGGCGCCCTGGGGAGGGGGGGGCCGGAAC
>NZ_LIRK01000520.1 GCF_001419765.1 Streptomyces torulosus | reverse complement strand
GCCGCGTTGCCGATCCGGTTCTGCCGGGACCGGGGCCGGCGCGACTGCGCGGCGGCGCTTCCCGCGTCCTGGAGTCGCCGCCGCTGCTTGCGCAACTCCTGCTTCTTCGCCGCCTTCGACTTCGACTTCCGGGGGCGCTTCCAGATCGGCTGCCACCCCAGGGGCTCATCGGACTCGGGCTCCTGGTCCTCATCGAGCGCGGCGGATATGTCCTTGGCGGCTGCGCGGGCGCGGGCGAGGGCGTCATCAAGGCTGGGTTGTTCTTCCGGGGTGCTCACGCGACTCCTCCTGTGGTCCGGCCCCGCCTGTGCTGGGTGCCGGGCTGCTGGGGGTGCGGCGGCGGGGCCGTCGCCGGGGCGGGCTGCGGTCGGGGGCCGTGGGCGACGGCGCGCTCCCGGCTGCCGTCCTGGAGCTTGGCGGCGGCCTCAAGGCTCCGGCCTGTCTGCTCCACCCTGTCGACGCCGGTCTCCGGCTCCAGGACGCGGACGGCCTCCTGGTCGGAGTGGAACGGCCGCGGGTGCGACCTCGAGGCGGCGGGCACGGCGACGGCGCGCGGCCGGGTGCGGGAGCTCAGGCGCTCAGCACGCCGCACGGCATGGGCCCGGGTGGCCAGGGCGCCGGCGGCGAGGCGGGCTCGCTCGTACTGGGGCGCGGACCGCTTCCGGGTCAGTGGGCGCAGCACGGCCTGGTCCTCGGTGTCGCGCGGGTACAGGGCGCGCAGGTCGGCGGTCATCATCCGTCGGCTGGCCGGGCGGGTGTAGTCGTCGACGACTGTCTGCACGATCTGTTCGTCCAGGCGCGCCTGGTGGGGCCGGCCGCGCAGGACGTAGGAGAGGTAGCGGCGGGCTTCGGCGAGCAGGTGGTGGCGCTTGAACGCGCCGCGCATCACGTACACCACGGCGACGACGTCGACGGCCGCCAGCGCTATGTCGACCACCGGCCGCACCCGCGCCCACACCGCCGCGGCCGCCGCCCGCGCCCGCTCCGCCAGCCGGTCGACGACATCGGCGCCGTAGGCCCGGATCGCCGAGTCGCGCCATCGCTCACGCAGCTCGGTCAGCGACAGCAGCTCCGTGCGCTTGGGCGGGCGCGTCTGGTCGGCGGCCTGGCAGGCCAGCGCGTAGGAGGCCCGATCCCCCGGCGGGTGCCCCTGCCGTTCCTCGTACTTGGCGGTGAGGACGGGCAGCGCGTCCTCGATTTGCTGGCGGCGGGTTGACTGCCAGCCGATGAGCCGCTGGTC
Source organism: Streptomyces torulosus (assembly GCF_001419765.1). Lineage (GTDB taxonomy): Bacteria > Actinomycetota > Actinomycetes > Streptomycetales > Streptomycetaceae > Streptomyces > Streptomyces torulosus. The sequence continues at coordinate 1,356 of NZ_LIRK01000520.1, read as the reverse complement.
GATGCCCGCGATCTCCATGACGGGCCTGCGGCCGGGCGTCACCTCGCGCGGCTCCCACGCCCACCCGAGCCGGGCGGACACCTCCTCCATGAAGTAGAGGATGTAGAGGGTGTCGGCGGCGACGATGTGGGCCATCAGCGAGTCCGCTGACAGGTTGCCCCACGTTCCCTTGTCGTCCGGCCGCCGGACGCGGACCGTCACCACCGCATGATCGTGGAGGAGTGGCTTCGACTCGGCAGCTCTCGACTCGTAGTGCCGGAACACCGCGACGATCAGCCCGTCCTTGACCCGGGCGCGGCGCTTGCCGCCGCCTTTCCAGCGGATCTCCGCGACCTCATCCCCCAGCCACGCCAGCGTCTTGTCCCGGGCAATGTCCTGGCACAGCTCCAGCACCAGGCGGGTCTTGTCATCGCCCAGCGCCCACGCGATGTGTGCCGTCGGCGGGGGCCGGAACACCAGGTCGAAGCCCAGCCAGGGGGTGCGCTCCTTGGCCTTGTCGGTCTTGGGTGAGCGGTTGTGCTCGATGGGCCTGCCCAGCACGGTCGCCCGCCTCGCCTGCGCCAGGCTCTTGCCCTGCGCCAGGAGCTCGCGCTCGATCCGGTCGGCGTCTGGGTGCCGGCCTTCCCCCAGGAGCAGTTCGGCCTGCCGCTCGGTCACCACGTCCCCGGCCTTGAGGCCGACCGCAGCCAGGCCCCGGCCCTTCCACACGCCGGGCGGGACACCGGCTTCGTCCTGGGCGGCGCGCAGTGGCTTGCCCGCAGGGCGTTGGCCGTCGCCGACCATCACGCCGCGGAAGAGATAGCGCGACCCGTTCCCCGGGCGAACCTCCGACATGCTGATCACCGACCCATGAAACCCCGGCGGTGACCTGCGAAAAAGCGCGATCCGGGGTCCTTCCCGCCGGACGGGAGGCCATCACAAAGTCTTTACCGGAGCGCCCGCCAGGCGGGCCGCCCCGGCAGCCCGAGACAGTAAGTCGCCGCCGTGTGCACAGTCCGCCGCATGAACGAGGAACTGCTCCACGGAGACCCCTGCCCGCTGTGCCGCCGCCCCCTCACGCTGCGCACGACCGTCGAAGTCCGCTCCAACCAGCCACACCGCACGCGGACCGACAGGGTGCCGCACTGCAACAGCTGCGCCAGCGACATGGCCCGCGCACCGGAGTGGGCCGAGATGATGCGCGCCCTCTACGAGAGCTGACGGCGGCCGTGCGAATGCTGCGCCGCATCTACCTCACGCACCACGAAAGCCACCACCTGCGGGTCCATCGTCAACCACCGCGCGCCCGTCCACGCGCGGACGACCCGAGCTGACACCACACCACCGATCGCCTGGCCTTACTGATCGTTTCAGAAT
>NZ_LIRK01000052.1 GCF_001419765.1 Streptomyces torulosus | reverse complement strand
GACTCCTCCGCCCCACCCCGGCCAGCCGCTCTACGGCCACCCGGCGCCGGGCCAGCCGTACCCGCCCCAGCAAGGCCAGACCCCGCCGCCCACCGCACCCCCGCAGCAGTAGCGGGAGCAGGTTCAGGGGCAGACCGGAGCAACGGAAAGGCCCGTACCGTCCTCGACGGTACGGGCCTTTCCGTATGGGGCTACTCCCCTTCGTACGCCGCGATCAGCTCACGGCACTTCTTCACGTCCTCCGCCATCGCCACGAGCAGCGCCTCCAGCGACTCGAACTTCGCCTGTCCCCGCACGAACGCGAGGAAGTCGACGGCCACGTGGAGCCCGTACAGATCGAGGCCGACGCGGTCGATCGCGTACGCCTCGACCGTGCGCTCGGTGCCGTCGAACTGCGGGTTCGTGCCGACGGAGATCGCGGCCGGCATGGCCTCGCCGTCGACGTGCAGCCAGCCGGCGTACACACCGTCGGCGGGGATCGCGGTGTGCGGGAGGGTCTCGACGTTGGCCGTGGGGAAGCCCAGCTCACGGCCGCGCTGGGCGCCGCGTACGACGACCCCCTCGACGCGGTGGGGACGCCCGAGGATCTCCCGTGCGCCCTCGACGTCGCCCTCGGCGATCAGCCGCCGGGTCAGGGTGGAGGAGAAGGGCTCGCCGCCGCCCGCCTCACCGGTGACGTACAGGTCGACGACCTCGACGTCGAAGTCGTACGTCTTGCCCTGCTCGGTGAGGAACAGCACGTCCCCGGCGGCCTTGTGGCCGAAGCGGAAGTTGGGGCCCTCGACGACGGCCTTGGCGTGCAGCTTGTCGACCAGGACCTTGACCACGAAGTCGGCCGGGGACAGCCGGGAGAACTCCGTCGTGAAGGGCAGGACCAGCACCGCGTCCACACCCAGCTCGGCCATCAGTTCGGCGCGGCGGTGGTGCGGGGCGAGCAGCGGCGGGTGCGTGCCGGGGCGCACCACCTCGCTGGGGTGCGGGTCGAAGGTGACGACGACGGAGGGAACGCCCAGCTCGCGGGCGCGTTCCACGGCGTGCCGGAGGATGAGCTGGTGCCCGCGGTGCACCCCGTCGTAGGAACCGATGGTGACGACGCTGCGCCCCCAGTCCTCGGGGATGTCCTCCAAGCCACGCCAGCGCTGCACTGTGACCGCTCCTCGTCGAACCTGTGTCCGTGGTTGCCTCTACGCAGGTCTAAGGGTGCCATGCCCGCGGGCGTCGGCCCGCATCGGCATCCGGCCTGTGACCGGGAGCACGGTCGAGGCACCCCTCTCAGGCGGGCACCCGCACCCCCGGTTCGCCCGCCAGGTTCTCGATCATCCGGCGGGTGCTCGGCCCCACCACCGCGGCCCATTCCTGCGGTGTGCCGCTGAGCCAGCCCGCCACCAGCTCCGCGAAGCCGGGGATGTGACGGGCGAGGTCGACGAGCGCCCAGTCGAAACGGGTCGCCCCTTCGGGCGTACGGACGAGGAGCCGGCCGACCCGGTGCACCAGTTCCCTGGTGTCCGCGGCGTCTGCCTCGGTGCCGCGGCCGGTGGGGACGCGGGAGGCGGCCACGGCCCGCAGCAGCGCGTCCAGGACGGACGGGTCGCGCTCGGTCGCCATCAGCAGGTCGAGGAACTCGCGGCGCAGCGGCCCGGAGGCGGCGGTGCCCGGCTCGGCGAACACGGCCGCGAGGGCCGCCCGCACCTGTACGGGCCCGTCGACGATGAGCCCGCTGATCAGCGGAAACAGTACGGCGCGGGTCCCCGGGCCGTGCTCCAGCCGCCGCTCGACGTACGCGGCGGCATGCCCGGCCGTCTCCGGGCGCAGCTCCACGATCTCCCGTACGAGGCCGCTGACGCGCCGGGCGAGCGCGGGAGTAGTGATCTCGGCGAGCGTGCGCAGGGCCCCGCCGTCGGCGCCGGGTGCCCGCAGCCGGGTGCGGAAGGCGTCCAGCACGGGGTCGGGGTGGCTGGGCAGGGCGGCGACCAGCGCACTGGCGGGCAGCTGCGGGTCGCCCGCCGCGAACCGCTCCAGCGCCTGCGGGAGGTATCGGGCCCTGGTCCCCGGGTCGCGGACGAGCAGCGCGAGCGCTCCGCCGTGCAGGGTGAGGTCGGCGGAGCGGGCCAGCAGGGAGAGGGCGGCGTGGCGGAGCAGTTCGCGGTCGGCTTCCGTGCGCGTGTGGGGCGCCGTCCGCAGCGCGTACGCCAGGGCCGCCACCCGTCGCGCCGGACGCTCGTCGTGCGCCCACCGGTCCACGGCCCGGCACACGGCCGACGGCTCCTCCTCGGACAGTACGGCGAGCAGCTCGTCCGCGCGACGGTGCGCGCTGTCGACGAGCGTCTCCGTCAGGTCGTCGAGGGCGCTGCGTCGGTGGGTGTGCAGCAGTGCCTGCGCGGCTGTGGCCACGGTCGCGTCGGGCGTGGCGACCAGCGGGGTGTCGTCGGGGAACCAGCGGGTCAGATGCGGGGGTACGCCGGTCGGGTCGGCGGCGAGGAGGCGGGAGACCGCGTCCAGGTAGCGCGGGCCCTCGCCGGTGGCCGGGTCGGCGACGACGAGGCGTCGCAGCAGGTCGAACCGTTCCGGCTCGGGCAGCGGCAGCGCTTCCCAGAAGCCGGGCCCGAACTCCTCGGGCACGCATCGGCCCTGGGTCCGCCAGGCCCCGATCCGCTCGGCGAGGAACCGCAGGACCCTGGTGTACGGCGTCGCGTCGGGCACCCTCAGCAAGACATCGGCGAGGAGGTGCGTGGCCCACCAGGTCGGGTCGTCGGGTGCCGTACGGCCCGGCGGGAGCAGCGCGTCCAGGGCGTCCAGCAACTCCTCCAGCCGTCCGGCGAGTTCGGTCGGCCCCTGCTGACGGCCGAGCAGCAGCAGGGCGTGGACGACGGGGCCGATGCGGTGGCGGGGCACCGGGAGGTTGCGGGTGGCCCGGCGTGCCTGGCGCCGGACGCGTGCCTCGGACGGCATGGTGCCCGAGCCGCGGCGGGCCTCGTCCTGTGCGATCCAGCCCCGGTGCACCAGCGCGTGCAGGGCGGCGTCGAGGTCCAGGTGGGCGCCCTGGATCCAGTCGGCCAGCTCCTCGTGCGCGAAACGGTAGCCCTCGCCCGCCGGGACGAGCAGCCCCTCCGTGAGCACGGCGGAGGCCCAGCCGGTGGTACCGCCGAGCCGCTCTCCCGGCACCGGACCCCAGGGGAACACCGCCTCGAAGGCCGCCCGGTCCAGCTCCCCCTGCCCAGGACCCAGACACCGCCGCGCCGCCTCGTGCACCTGCCCGGAGACCTGCGCCGCGAGCCGCCGTACGGCCGTCCCCCGCATCCCGTTCGCCGCGGCGAGCCGTTCCGCGATGCGCAGGCACATGAGGTCGAGATGGGCGCCGAGCACCTCGTCGCGGTCCGGCACCCGCGCCCACCCCGGCTGCTCCTCGTCCCGGCCGGGCACCCGCGCCCGCCCCGGCTCCTCCGTGCCCCTGCCGCCTCCACGCACGCCAGCGCCCGCCGCCGCTGAGGCACCCGCGCCTCCCGACGAGCCCGCGCCCTCCGACGCGCCCCCGCTCGCGCCCGCGGGCCCGTCCGTGCCGGGCGGTCCGGGCGGTCCGGCTGGGGCGCCATCCCCGCCGTGCCGCCCGGCGCCCCGCTCCGGCAGCGCCGCCCGTACCTCCGACAGGAGCCGCAGGGTGAGCGGATGCCGGGCATCGGCCCCCGCGAGCACCCCTTCCGGAATCCCGTACCGCAGCCGCGCCCGCCGCGCCTCCCCCTCGGTCAGCTCACCCAGCCGTACGCACGGCGGCAGCAACCTCCCCTCGCCCTTGGGCCCACTCCCGTGCAGCGCCTCCGGCGGGAACCGCGCTCCCGCCTGCTCCCAGTACTCGGCCCGGCACGCCACCACGAGCCGCGCCCCGTTCGCCCGCAGCCAGGCGACCGTGCCGTCGGTCCACTCCGCCAGCCGGTGCTCCAGGGCGGGCGGCATCTCCTCAGGACCGTCGAGCAGCAGCAACAACGGCCGCCCCTCCTCCGACGCGAGTCGAGCGAGCCGCTCCGGCCGGATGTCCCCCAACGCACCGTCGTACCGGCCGCCCGCCACCGGCTGCTCGGCCACACAGCCGAACGGGTCGACCACGGAACCGAACGGGTCGACCGGCGCGGTGGAAGTGCCCATACCGGCGGAGACGGTGGCCGTGGCGGAGACAGTGAACGCGGTGGACCCGGTAGACGCGGTTGACTCGGTGGACGCTGCCACGATCCGCCCCGCCCGTTCCAGTGACCGTCGTGCCGCGTCGGCCACCGATCCGTCGTCGGCGAGGAGGTCGGCGCCCCGGAGCCACAGCGTCGGGGTGGGCTCTGTCCCACGGGCGCGTCGGGCGGCGAGGGCCGCGAGTGCTGTCGTACGGCCGCTGCCGGGCGCCCCGACGAGCCCGACGACGGTAGCCGGTCCGTCGGTGAAGTCGGCGAACTCCCGCACGCACTCGGCGCGTTCGACGGGTTCCACGGTGATCGCCGCGGTGGGCCCGGCCGGTGGTCGGGGCCCGTCGGACCCCACCGTGGTGGCCGTCAGCTCCAGGACCCCGGCGAGGTTCAGATCCGTCCCGTAGGCCGGGACGGTCGCCGCGTTGCGCGCGAGGAGGTCGGCCAGTGGCGGTACGGCCCGCCATCCGCGCAGGGGCACGGCGAAGCCGGTGGACCGGTGGAGTGCCTCCAGTGCGGTGCCGAGGACTCCCACCACGGTCCCGGTGGTCATGTCGAGCACGGGCCCACCGGCCGCTCCCCCGCCCGGCCGCAGCGCCTCGCTGCCCGCCGTCCCGATCGCCAACTCCAGGGCACCGGGCAGGAGATGGAAGCCGTCCGGCGCGGTGTAGGTGACGTCGGCCGTGCCCAGCACGCGGGCCTCGCGCCAGCCGCCGGCGGCGATGCGGACATAGGCGCCGACCTCAACCTCGTGGTTCAGCGCGAAGGGCAGCGGATCGACGCAGAGCCCCTCGGTGCGGATCAGCGCGAGATCGAGGGCGGGCAGCGGCGTCACCGCGTCGGACGTCACCACGCAGGTGCGGTCCCCGGTGGTGTGCAGCACGATCCGGGCCAGCCCGTCCACCGCCTCGTGGCTGGTGACGACCGTGCCGTGGTGATCGGCCACGAAGCCCGTGCCGCGCGGCCGTCCCGCAGGATCGGCGACCCGCACCAGGACCTCGTCCCGCGCGGCCCGGCCGTCACCCGTCGCCCGACGGCCCCGTACCGCCATCCCTGACCTCCCCGTCGTACCTCTGTTCCGACGGTAGGCAAGCGAAGATCAGCAGGACAGACCGCTCCGCGAACGCGCCCCCTTCCGCTCCCTCGGTTCACTCCGAGCGCCTGCACGAAGGGGTGAATAGACGTGAGCGGATGGATACACCTCTGGGTGGGGGAACCGAGGGGGGACCGTGGAGCGGCGGGAACAGCACACCCCGTGACCGTCGCTCCACGCTCGCTCCACCGGACCCCACCCCGGTTCCCGGGCCCGCAGCGCACCCAAGGCCGCGGGCTCTCCGGCCCTCAGCCGAAGACGGCCAGGCTCTTGGCCTTGCCCTTCAGGTTCTCCACCAGGGCCAGGAAGCGGCCGTCGGCGTCGAAGACCGCGACGGCGCCGCCGCCCGCGTACTCCTCGGGCATCTCCAGGCGCACGCCGTTCAGCAGGAGCCGGGCCCGCTTGGTGTCCACGTCCCAGCGGGGGAACGCGGCGGCGGCCGCCTCGGCGATCGGCATCACGGTCAGCTCCTCCTGGAGCTGGTCGAGAGTCCGGGCCGAGTCCAGCTTGTACGGACCGACACGGGTCCGGCGCAGGGCGGTGAGGTGGCCGCCGACACCGAGGTCGGCGCCCAGGTCACGGGCGAGGGCCCTGATGTACGTCCCGGAGGAGCACACCACCGACACCACCAGGTCGAGGACGGGGGTGCCGTCCTCGGCGACCGCGTCACGGATGTCGTACACGGCGAAGGAGGAGACGGTGACGGGCCGGGCCGGGATGTCGAAGTCCTCGCCGTCCCTGGCCCGCTTGTACGAGCGCACCCCGTTGATCTTGATGGCGCTGACCTTGGACGGCACCTGCATGATGGCGCCGGTCAGTTTGGCGACCCCGGCGTCGACGGCGTCGCGGGTGACCTTCGACGCGTCGACCGACGCCGTGATCTCGCCCTCGGCGTCGTCGGTGACGGTGGTCTGCCCGAGCCGGATGGTGCCCAGGTACTCCTTCTCGGTGAGCGCGAGATGACCGAGGAGCTTGGTGGCCTTCTCGACACCGAGGACGAGCACACCGGTGGCCATGGGGTCCAGGGTGCCCGCGTGCCCGACCCGGCGGGTCCGTGCGATACCGCGCATCTTGGCGACGACGTCGTGCGAAGTGAAGCCCGACGGCTTGTCGACGATGACAAGTCCGTCGGGCGTGGTGCTCTTCTGGCGCTGCTGGGTCATTCGGCGGCGTCGTCCTCGTCGTCGCCCGGCTTCTTGTACGGGTCGGCGTCACCGGCGTACTTCGCCCCCGAGGCGCTCTCGCGCACCTTGGCGTCCGAGTCACGCGCCTTGTCGAGGAGGTCCTCGATGGTGCGGGCGGTGTCCGGGAGGGCGTCGGCCACGAAGGTGAGGGTCGGCGTGAACTTCACGCCCGCGGCCCGGCCGACCTCGGAACGGAGGATGCCCTTGGCGCTCTCCAGTCCGGCGGCGGCCGCCGCCCGCTC
>NZ_LIRK01000519.1 GCF_001419765.1 Streptomyces torulosus | reverse complement strand
GCCCCCGCCCGCCCTCCTGCTCACCCACCAGTTCCAACCGCTGTGGTGGTCGGGGCGGTTCGGGGTCGGCGTCCCAGGCCCCGATCCACACCATCCCCTCCGGCGACCGCCGCACCCGGAGCGCGGCGGGTCCCTTGGTGTGCTGAACGGCATTGGCGACCAGCTCGGTCGCGAGCAGTTCGGCGGTGTCCACAAGGCCGTCGAGGCCGTGCAGGGTGAGGATCAGCCGCAGGGTGCGGCGACAGATGGTCACGGCTCTGGGGTCGTTGGGGATGTGGAGGGTGTAGTCCCAGGTTTCGGGCATGGGTCATCTCCGGGGAGAGGGAGGAGGGTTCACACGCGGTGGCATTGCCGACGCCGTCGTGGCGCGACGGAGCGGTGCGCTTCCGTAGTGTGTTCATCGCGTCACAGACGGTAGATCTAAATTTAGGGACGCTGTAAGTCGATCGCGTACGCCGAACGAGTCGCGCCCGCGGGCGCCTGAGGGGGGCCATTCGATGGTGAAGAGGTGCGAGCCGACGGCACGTCAGATGCGTCTGGCGACGGAGCTGCGCAGGCTTCGTGAAGCGGCCGGGCTTTCCTCCCGAGAGGCGGCGTCGCTGCTCGGAGTGGCCCCCGCCCAGATCACCCATATCGAGTCCGCGCTCGCGGGGGTGAGCGAGTTGAGGGTCCGCCGTCTCGCGTCCCACTACGCCTGCGTGGACGAGGAGTTCATCGACGCCCTGGTCGCGATGGCCACCGATCGCACACGAGGCTGGTGGGAGGAGTACCGGGGCTTGCTGCCCACCCCTTTCCTGGACCTCTCCGAACTGGAACACCACGCTCGGTTTCTACGCCACGTGGCGATCCTCTACGTGCCCGGCCTGTTGCAGACCGAGGACTACTCACGTGCGGTCTTCTCGTCCCGAGTGCCGGAACTCGCCGGCGAGGAGATCGAGTTGCGCATCCAGCATCGAAAGGCTCGCCAGCGGTTCACCGTCCCCTACGAGGCAGTGATCCATGAGGCGGCACTCCGGATCCGAGTCAGTGGCCGTGACACCTCAAGGGCCCAGCTGGCCCGACTGATTGAGCTCTCCGAAGCGGAACACATCACCGTGCGCGTCATCCCGTTCGACCTGGACGGCTTCGCCAGTGCCGCAGGCACGATGACCTACGTGGGCGGCCCCCTGCCCAAGCTGGACACGGTGGTCCGTGACGCGCTCCACGGATCGGCCTTCATCGATTCCGAAGCCCAGCTCCACACCTATCGAACGAGCTTTCGTAAGGTGGAGGGCGCGTCACTCGATCCCGCACAGTCGCGTGAGTTCATCCGCAGGCTGGCCAAGGAACTGTGAGGAACCCCATGGACAACTGGCGGAAGTCGTCCTACTCGGGCCCCGGCGACGGCAACGAGTGCGTGGAGATAGCCAGCACCCCCACCCACATAGCCGTCCGCGACTCCAAGA
>NZ_LIRK01000518.1 GCF_001419765.1 Streptomyces torulosus | reverse complement strand
GGCGATGGGCGCCCAGGAACCGTGGTCGTGGTGGAGGGCGCGGGCCGGGGGCAGGGGGCCCTCCTGGTCGATGATCTCCCAGGGGCGGGTGAGGGCGGCCGGGAGGCCGGTCGCCGACACGAGACGGAGCGCCGACATCGGCCCGCGGAGGTGGATCATGCCGCCGAGAGCTCCGAGTTCTCCGACCGCGTGCTGGAGCGCGAGGCGGAAGACCTCGCTCTCCGCGACACCGGGATCCACCGTGTCGAGCAGGGCCAGCCGTGCGTTCATGAATCCGACCTTAACGTTCACCGCTCGATCAAGGCAGTGCACCACGGCAACTCACTGACGGATCGTCCGCACCAGCTCGCGAAGGTCAACTGGCTTGTTGTGCACAACAATTGACGCGCCAACAGAAAGTGTGCCCGCCGTGTGTGGCCGTCGCCGCGCGGGTGGCGTGACCAAGATCCGGCGCGGGTCGTTGGGCCGCTGCAAGACCCAGGTTGTCCGGCCGACCCCCAGCAGGCGCCCCATGTTCAAGTCGTTGGTCAAGACGTTCGTCGAGCAGTACACGAGGAACCAGCAGCTCGGCCGAGAGCTGAGAGTTCAGCGCGAGGAGCAGGAGCGGCGATGGCGTGAGGAGGACCGGGCCGTGCTCCTGGCCGCGCTCGCGGAGAACCGGGTCGCGCTCGACGAGCACCACCGCACGCTCCGCCGGGCCGCCGGCGTCTCGTACATCACGCTGCGCTGCCACGAGGACACCTGGACCTTCATGGCGCGCGCCGCCTTCGGCGTCTGGGAGCCGAACTGGACCCAGAGCACCCGCGACCCCTACGACCGGATCGGTCCCGGTGTGAGCAAGGCGGGCCGGTTCACCGCGGACCCGAACCTGCCGCCGGGCCGCGTCACCAAGGCCGAGGGAGGCATGCAGGACGTGCTGCTGTCCGGGCAGAACCTCGTCCTCGTCCTCGACGCCCTGCACACGGCCACGACGGCGGAGCTGTCCGCCACGGGGGCTCGCTGCAGGACCCTCTACGACCGGCTGGCGTCGTTCACCGCCAAGCTCGACCCGGGCGCGCCGCCCGGCCGCACCACCGGGATCCTCTGCCGGATCGACGACAGCCTGCACACCCAGTACGTCGGCGGGCGGCCCTCCGGCGGCACCACCGGTCGCGGCACCTCCGCGCCCCTGTTGCGCAAGGTGCCGTCCCCCGCCCCGGCGACCCGCTGACACGGGCGGCGCGAGCCGGAGCGGGGCCAGGGTCAGGGGTCAGGACAGGGAGGCGAGGAGGCCGTTCTCCGGTTCCAGGACGCCGGGCCGGACGAAGGCGCGGAAGTCGGTCTCGACGTCCGGCAGTCGGAGGGTGCCGACGCGGACGGCGTGGTAGCGGACGAGCGACCGCACGAAGACGTCGAGGTTGTCCAACTGCGTGTCCGCCTCGACGACCTCCTCCTCGTGGAACCACACGGCGACGCGGCCGTCGGTGAGCACCACGTAGTAGTTGCCGCCCCCGTCGGCGCCGACGGACCACACGTCGTCGTCGGACAGCTCCGTCTCGTGGTCCGAGTCGAGGATCCGGCAGTCGTCGGCCGCGAAGTCGAAGGCGTACGACCAGTCGTGGATGTCGAGGAACCGCGGCATGGTCCCCGCCCGCACCCGGCGGTCGAAGGCGGCCGGCGCCGTCGCCGCGTCGCGGGGAAGGCGGGCGAGGAACGGTGCGACCGGGCGGGTCGACGCCGGGGGCACGGCGGCCCACGGCTCGTCGGGGAACCAGCGCGCCGGATCGGCGTCGAGGCCCCGCTCCACGTACCCGGCCAGTGCGTCGACGGTGAGAGACATGCGGGGACGCCATCCGGGGCCGTTCGTCGCGATCGGAACACAACCATCCGCCATACCGGGCCGTCTCACCCCATAGCAGTGTCATGCGATCCAGGGGGGACAACATGCGACGTATCGGAGCGGCGGTGGCCGTACTCGTACTCGCCGGCACGGCGACGGTGGCGGCGGGGGGCGGCGCGAGTGCCGCTCCGGCGGGCGCCGCGCGGGCGGCGGCGGCCTGCCCGACGGGCTGGGGCAGCGGCCTCAAGGGCGCCCCGGACAGCGGCATCGTCCCGCTGGCCGACATCAGGACCGGCCGCCACGACTGCTACGACCGCATGGTCTTCGACGTCCCCGGCGGCGGCGACCACATCGGCTACTACGTCCAGTACGTCGACCAGTTGCACCAGGTCGGCTCGGGCGACGTCATCCCGGTCGGCGGCGGCGCCGTCCTGGAGATCAGGATCGCCGCGCCCAGCTACGACCCGGAGACCGGCGCGGTCGCCTACCCGGGGAAGGCCGCCAAGCCGCTGCCCGGCGTCGACCTCACCGGCTACCGCACCTTCCGCGACACCCGCTTCGCGGGCAGCTTCGAGGGCGAGACCCAGATAGGTCTCGGTGTCCGCGCCCGGCTCCCGTTCCGGGTGATCCAACTGCACGACCGGCTGGTCGTCGACGTCGCCCACAGCTGGACGAGCACGCGCTGACGCCGAGCGGGGCGCGAGACCCGCGGCAGGGGCGCGAGACCCGCGGCAGGGGCGGGAACACGCGGTGGCCGAGCGCCGGTGCTGTTCCGCGGTGCCCGACTTGTAGGGTCCGCACGGTGGAGAGATCGAATGAAGGTTTGAACGGCGGGGCGTCGGCCGAGACGCTGCTGGATGTGCTGCTCGGCGCGGCGCGCGAGGTTCCCGAGCGGACCGTCGTTCATGTGCGGGCCGACGGCGGCGAGCACACCGTCACCTTCGCCGGACTCCGCGACGAGGCGCTGCGGGTGGCGGGCGGCCTGATCGAGGCCGGCGTCAGCGCGGGCACCCCGCTGCCGCTGGTCGCCGACCGGGGCGAGGACTTCCAGCCGATGTTCTGGGGCGCGCTGGCGGCCGGCGCCGTGCCCGTGCCGCTCGCGCCCGAGCCGCGCCGCGTCGGACCGGTGTGGGAACTCCTCGGCCGCCCGCCGGTCGTCGTCGACGCCTCCACGGCACCCCTGCTCGGCGAACTGGACGCGGACGTGGCGGCGTTGCCGCTCGACACGCTCCGCGAGGGTCGCCCGCCCCGGCGACCGCACCGGCCCGCGCCCGACGACGTCGCGTTCCTCCAGTTCTCCTCCGGCAGCACCGGCTCCCCCAAGGGCGTCGAACTGACCCACGCCGGCGTCCTCGCGAACCTCCACCAGATCCGTACGGCCATGGCCATCACCGGCGACGACGTCATCGCTACGTGGATGCCGTACTTCCACGACATGGGCCTCATCGGCACGCACCTCGTGCCGATGGCCGCGCGCGTGCGTCAGATACGCGTCGAACCGCTGTCCTTCGCCAAGCGCCCCGCCCTGTGGCTGGAGGCCGCGGCCCGCCACCGCGCGACCCTGCTGTCGGCCGCCAACTTCGCCCTCGACCTGGCCGTACGGCGGATCCCGGCCGCGACCCTCGCCGGGCTCGACCTGAGCCCTGTACGGCTGCTGCTCGTGGGCGCCGAGCCGATCGCCCCGCGCGTCTGGCGCGCCTTCCAGGCCCACACCGCCCCCGCCGGGCTCGACCCGTGCGCCCCGCTCCCCGTCTACGGCCTCGCCGAGGCGACGCTCGCGGTGACCGTGCCGCCGCTGGGCGAGCGCGCCGAGCCGGTGGTACTCGACAGGGCCGCGCTCAGCCGGGGCCGGGCGGTGGAGACCACGCCGGGCACGGACGCGGTGGAGCTGATGGACCTCGGACTGCCGGTGGAGGGGTGCGAGGTCAGGATCACCGGGCCGGTGGGGGACGGCGAGGGCGACGGCGGCGCGGGGAACCCGGAGGGTGCGCGTGCCGCCCATGGTGTGCTCGGTGAGTCGCGGGTGGGGCATGTGGAGGTGCGGGGGCCGCAGG
>NZ_LIRK01000517.1 GCF_001419765.1 Streptomyces torulosus | reverse complement strand
GTTGAGGGGGTGGGGGGTGTCATGGGCGATGGTGTGGGCGTAGACCCAGCCGACACCGGGGGTGGCCTTGAAGCCGCCCGTGCCCCAGCCGCAGTTGAGGTAGAGGTTGTCGACCGGGGTGAGGCCGATGATCGGCGAGGCGTCGGGGCTGACGTCGACGATGCCGCCCCAGGTGCGCAGGACGTGGGCGCGGGCGAAGACCGGGAAGAGTTCCAGGGCCGCCGACATCTGTTCCTCGATGATGTGGAAGGCGCCGCGCTGCGTGTACGCGTTGTAGGAGTCGATGCCCGCGCCCATCACCAGCTCGCCCTTGTGGGCCTGGCTGACGTACACATGGACCGCGTTGGACATCACTACCGTCGGGTGGACCGGTTCCAGCAGCTCGGAGACGAGTGCCTGCAAGGGGTGGCTCTGGAGGGGCAGTTCGATGCCCGCCATGGCCGCCAGGACCGAGGTGTGGCCGGCCGAGCAGAGGGCGACCTTCCCCGCGGCGATCGGGCCGAGCGTGGTCCGCACGCCGACCACCCGGCCGCCCACCACGTCCAGGCCGGTGACCTCGCAGTTCTGGATGATGTCGATGCCGGCCGCGTCCGCGGAGCGGGCCAGGCCCCACGCCACGTGGTCGTGCTTGGCGATGCCGGCGCGGGGCTGGTAGGTGCCGCCGAGGACCGGATAGCGCACGTCGGGAGAGGTGTTGACGATCGGGCAGACGTCCTTCACCCCGTCCGCGTCCAGCCACTCGGCGTCGACGCCGTTGAGGCGGTTGGCCTCCACGCGTCGCACGCTGTCTCGGACGTCCTGGAGGCTGTGCGCGAGGTTCAGCACCCCGCGCTGGGAGAAGAGGATCGGGTAGTCGAGTTCGTCCGCCAGCCCTTCCCAGAGCTTGAGGGCGTGCTCGTAGATGCCGGCGCTCTCGTCCCACAGGTAGTTGGAGCGGATGATCGTGGTGTTGCGGGCCATGTTGCCGCCCGCGAGCCAGCCCTTCTCCAGCACGGCGACGTTGGTGATGCCGTGGTTCTTCGCGAGGTAGTGGGCGGTGGCGAGGCCGTGTCCGCCGCCGCCGACGACGATCACGTCGTACGACCGCTTCGGTTCCGGTGTGCGCCACAGCCAGTCGGGGTGCTCGGGGAGTTCGGCGCCGGGGGTACGGGGGCTCATCGGACGGCTCCGTCCACGGGAAGGGACAGGTTCATACGGGGTTCGCGTTCCTCTCGGCGGCCTCGACCACATTGGCGAGGAGCATCGCCCGTGTCATGGGGCCGACGCCGCCGGGCATCGGCGCGAGCCGGCCGGCCACCTCGGCGGCGTCCGGGTGCACATCGCCGACCAGCCCGTGGTCGGTACGGGTGATACCGACGTCCAGGACGGCCGCGCCGGGGCGCAGCATGTCCTTGGTGATCAGTCCGGGCGAGCCGGCCGCGGCGACGACGATCTCCGCCTCGCGCACATGCCAGGCCAGGCCCTTCGTGCCGGTGTGGCAGAGGGTGACGGTGGCGTTCTCCGACCGGCGGGTGAGGAGCAGGCCGAGGGGGCGTCCGACGGTGATGCCGCGTCCGACGACGCAGACCCGGGCGCCGGCGATCGGGACGTCGTACCGGCGGAGCAGTTCGACGATGCCGCGCGGAGTGCAGGGCAGCGGTGCCGGCTCGCCGAGGGTGAGCCGGCCGAGGTTCACGGGGTGGAGTCCGTCGGCGTCCTTGGCCGGGTCCATGCGTTCCAGGACGGCGCCCGCGTCCAGGTGGCGGGGCAGCGGCAGCTGGACGATGTAGCCGGTGCAGGCGGGGTCGGCGTTGAGTTCGTCGATGACGTCCTCGACCTGCCGCTGGGTGGCGTCGGCGGGCAGTTCCCGTCGGATGGAGGCGATCCCCACCTGCGCGCAGTCCCGGTGCTTGCCGGCGACGTAGGCGCGGCTGCCGGGGTCGTCCCCGACGAGGACCGTGCCGAGCCCCGGCGGGCGACCGCCGCCGGCGGTCAGCTTGGCCACGCGTTCGGCGAGTTCGCGGCGAATGGTGCCGGCGGTCGCCTTCCCGTCAAGTGTCTGTGCGGTCACGGTGGCCCCTCACCCACGCAGACGGGACATCGACGGGTCGAACAGCGGCTCCTCGGCCACGACAGCCTCCACACGCTGGTCGAAGTACCCGATGTGCACGGTCGTCCCGGGCACCGCCACCTCCGTCGGCAGCCAGGCGTAGGCGATGCCCTTGCCGATGGTGTAGCCGTACGCGGCGCTGGTGACGTACCCGACGGCGCGGTCGCCGTCGTACACGGGCTCCTTGCCCATGACGACCGAGCGGGGGTCGTCGATGGTGAGGCAGGTCAGCCTGCGCCGCACGTCCTCCTTGCGGCGCTCCAGCGCGGACTTCCCGATGAAGTCGCCCTTGTCGAGCTTGACGGCGAAGCCGACACCGGCCTCGTAGGGGTCGTGCTCGTACGTCATGTCGGTGCCGAAGGAGCGGTAGCCCTTCTCCAGGCGCAGGCTGTTGAAGGCCCCGCGGCCGGCGATGATGCCGCCGAGCGGCCGGGCCGCCGCCCAGAGGGTGTCCCACAGCTTCTGGCCGAGGTCGGCGGTGGTGTACAGCTCCCAGCCGAGTTCGCCGACGTACGACAGGCGCATGGCGGTCACGGGCACGGAGCCGATGTGGGCCCGCTTGGCGCGGAAGTACTTCAGGCCGTCGCCCGAGAAGTCCTCGTCCGTCAGCGCCTCAAGGACCTTGCGGGCCAGCGGGCCCCACAGGCCGACGCAGCAGGTGCCGGGGGTGATGTCGCGGACCTGGACCGTGCCGTCGGCGGGGAGGTGCCGGCCGAACCAGTCGAGGTCGAGGTTGCCGTTGGCGCCGACCTGGAAGAGGTCGCGGCCCAGGCGGGCCACGGTGATGTCGCTGCGGATACCGCCGTCGTGGTCGAGGAGCAGGGTGTAGGTCACCGAACCGACGGACTTGGCGACCTTGCTGGTGGTCAACCGCTCCAGGAAGTCGGCGGCGCCGGGGCCGGTGACCTCCAGGCGCTTGAGGGCCGTCATGTCGTACATCGCGACCGTCTCACGGGTGACCTGCGCCTCCGCGCCGACAATCGGCGACCAGAACCGCGCGGCCCAGTCGTTCGGGGTGGGGATGCTGCGGCCCTCGACGAGGGAGGCGTTCGCCTCGTACCACTGCGGGCGCTCCCAGCCGTTCGCCTCCAGGAAGAACGCGCCGTGCTCCTCCTGGCGTGCGTGGAAGGGGCTCCTGCGGATCGGGCGGGGCTCTCCGGAGGGCTGGAGGGGGTGGAGGATGTCGTAGACCTCGACGAAGTTCCGGCAGTCGCGGGCCAGGACGTACTCGGGGGTGAGCTGGTGCGGCTCGAAGCGGTTGACGTCGCACTCGTGCAGGTCGAACGACGAGCAGTGGCCGTCGACGAGCCACTCGGCCATGGCCCGGCCGACGCCCGCGGAGTGGGTGACCCACACGGCCTCGGCGACCCAGAACCCCTTGACGTCGGGGGACTCGCCGAGGAGCGGGAAGTTGTCGGTGGTGAAGGAGAACAGGCCGTTGATGCCCTCCTCGACCTTCGCCTCCCGTGTCGCCGGGAGCAGTGACTGGGTCTCGGTCCAGGCGTCGGCGAAGTCGTCCTCGGTGAACTTCAGGACCGAGGGCATCGGCTGCGCGTCGTCGAAGGAGCGGATGTCGTCGGCGGAGATCGGCATCGGGCGGTGGCCGTAGGAGCCGATGCCGATGCCGTCGAACCGGTCGCGGTAGTACAGGTCGGCGTCCTGGTGCCGCAGGATCGGGCGGACCGCCTCCTCGGTCTGGCCGGCGAGCGCGGGGATCGGGCCGGTCCAGGCGAGCTGGTGGGCGAGCGGGGTGAGCGGGAGGTTCATGCCGGCCATGCGGGCGATGCGCGGGCCCCAGATGCCGGCGCAGCACACCACGATGTCGGCCTCCAGGTCGCCCTGGTCGGTGCGGACGCCCGTCACCGCGCCGTCGGTCCGGAGGATGTCCAGGACCTCGTGGCGGGCGAGGAAGCGTACGCCGCGCTCGGTGGCCCGGCGGATCTGCGCCTCGACGGCGAGGACGGCCTTGGCGAGGCCGTCCGTCGGGACGAGGAGGCCGCCGAGGACCCGGTCGGGGTCGACGAGGGGGTGCTGCTCGACGCACTCCTCGGCGGTCAGCAGCCGGGCCTCGATGCCCCAGGCGGTGACCCAGCCGTGACGGCGGTGCAGTTCGGTCAGGCGTTCGGGGGTGGTGGCCACTTCGAGGCCGCCGACCTGGAGGAAGCAGGGCTTGCCGTCGACGTCGAGGGAGCAGAACTTCTCGACGGTGTAGCGGGCCAGCTCCGTCATGGTCTTGGAGGAGTTCGTCTGGAAGACCAGGCCCGGGGCGTGTGACGTGGAGCCCCCGGTGGCGGGGAGCGGCCCCTGGTCGACCACGGTCACTTCGGTCCAGCCGCGCGCGGAGATCTCGTCCGCGAGTGCCGCGCCAACGACGCCCGCTCCGATGATGACCACTCGGGGTCCCGCCATCGCCGCACCTCCGATTGAAAACGAGTCCAGCCGGTTCAGTTGCTGTCTGCGCAACATGGTTCAGGTTGCGCAACTCAATGTGCCTGTCGCGAGGAGGGGGTGTCAAGGGGTCCGTGACGTCGGAAAACGGCCTTCGGAAAGGCCCCGGGAACGGCGAAGCCCGGCGGGCGGCGCACCCCTGTGCACGCCGCCCGCCGGGCTCGTCCGACCGGCCTTCCGACCTCGCTACCGGGATCCGTTCGCAGTGCTCCGGCCTTCAGGACTCTGCTGAGGAAGAGGTGATTCGGGCGGCCAGACCGCGAGCATCAGAGGTCTGCGGTGGGAGGTGCGGGTGCCGCTGAGTGGGGTGCCGGTCAGCCATCGGGCGATGCGGATGAGGTTGAGTACGGTGGCGGCGAAGACGTGGCTGAGACGGGTCGCGGGCAGGTTGCGGTAGCGAGTGCGGCGGATACCGGTGACGCGCACGGCCTGGGAGATCGCGCCTTCGACGCCGGCCCGGTCGCGTATCGGTTCTTCCACTCGTCTGTCTCCTGGACCCAGCGGACGGCTTCGAGGGCCTCGTGCCGGTCTCGTGGCAGGAAGGTGATGCCCCTGCCACGGCGGCCGGACGGGGGCCTGGTGCACGACGTCTGCTGCGGGCAGGGGCGGCAGTGCCCGGCGGAGAAGAACACCTTGATCACCGAGTGCCGTTGCGGTGGCGCTTCTGTTCCCACCACTCGAAACTTCGGTATCCGCCCGGGAAGACGGCGCTCTCACCATCCCAGTCGATCGTGAAACCGGCGGGGGAGAAGCCCTGACCCTCTCGGGACCGGCGGCTGCTGTCGCGCGAGGCCGGGCCGAGCAGTTCCATACGCCGCTCGGTCGCGGCACGGAAGCATCGAACCCGGGATCATCCAGCTCCAAGCCGAGCAGACACACCAGCGCCAACGCCCCCGGCGAGACAGCCGGACGCCCCCGACGGCGAACACGCCGGCGGACGCCTCGTCCTCAAACAGCGGGCCCGACGCCTCCCGGATCCGCACCGCGAGCGTCCCTTTCGGGAACGCTTCCCGCACCACCCGGTCCGTCAGCTCCGGCACCCCACTGATCAGCCCATGGCTCCAGCGACCTCCCTCTCGGCCCTCCCACCCACGATCACAGCAACCACGGGAGCCAACAGCCCAACCCTGTCCCAATCACCCCTTCCTCAGCAGAGTCCTCCAGGCCGGTGGTGAAGCGAATCTGACAGTGGCGACGCGGAGCGTCGCCGCATTGTTCCGGCGGAGCCGGACGCTGCGGTGGGTGGGGGCGGTGGGAGAGTCAGGGTGATGATTCGTTCGCACGTTCTCTCTGGTGACGCGTGTGCGACCCCCCTAATGTGATCGTCAGGCAGCTCAGGTACAGCTTCCGCCTGTACCCGGACACCGGTCAGCAGGGCGTTGGCGAAGGCGTTCGGGTGCGCCCGTGTCGTGTTCAACGACGCGGTCCGCGCCCGTGACGACGCCCGCCGGGCCGGGCAGCCGTTCCCGACGGCCGGTCAGCTGTCCCGGAAGCTGATCACCGAGGCGAAGCGGACAACCGAGCGATCCTGGCTGGGCGAGGTCTCCGCAGTGGTGCTCCAGCAGTCCCTGCGGGACGCCGAGACCGCTTACCGTAACTTCTTCGCCTCCCTCAAGGGCACCCGCAAGGGCCCCAAGCCGGGTGCCCCACGCTTCAAATCCCGTAAGGACGCGAGGCAGTCGATCCGGTTCACCGCCAACGCCCGCTGGAACATCACCGGCAGCGGCCGTCTGAACCTGCCGAAGATCGGCGCGGTGAAGGTGAAATGGTCCCGCGCCCTGCCTACCGCCCCCACCTCCGTCACCGTCATCAAGGACGCGGCCGGAAGGTTCTTCGCCTCCTTCGTCATCGACACCGACCCCGCTGCCGACGCGACACGGATGCTGGAGACCGACCGCACCATCGGCATCGATCTCGGCCTCACCCACTTCGCGGTCCTGTCCGACGGCACGAAGATCGACTCCCCGCGCTTTTCGCGGCGCGCAGAGAAGAAGCTGAAGAAGGCCCAGCGCGAGCTGTCCCGCAAGCAGAAGGGATCAAAGAACCGGGCCAAGGCCCGCCTGAAGGTCGCCCGCGCCCATGCGAAGGTCGCCGACGCGCGCCGTGAGTTCCACCATCAGCTCTCCACGAAGCTGATCTCCGAGAACCAAGGGATCGCCGTGGAGGACCTGTCGGTGGCGGGACTGGCCCGCACGAAGCCGGCCAAGTCCGTGCACGACGCCGGATGGTCATCGTTCATCACCATGCTGGAGTACAAAGCACAACGGTACGGCCGCACCCTGGTCACGATCGGCCGGTTCACCCCGACCTCCCAGACCTGCTCCACCTGCGGCGCCGTGGACGGGCCCAAACCCCTGAACGTCCGAGAATGGACCTGTACCGCCTGCGGCACCGTCCACGACCGGGACACCAACGCAGCGATCAACGTGAAGACGGCCGCCGGACTGGCGGCATCGGCCTGCCGAGCGCCGGTAGGACCAGGAGCGATCCCGGCACAGCGCGAAGGAACAGGAAGCCACGGATTCCCGACCGGAAACCGTGCCGCGTAGCAGCGGCACGGCCACCAGTCCAGGAAGGCCTGGTTCCCCGGGCTTCAGCTCGAGGTGCAAGTCAGTTGATCCAGGCGTCGACCTTGCCGCGGTTGGCCTCGACCCACTTCTTGGCCGCCGCCTCCGGCGCCATCTTGTCCACGGCGATGTACTTCGCCACGGTGTTCTGGTCCTCGTTCGTCCAGGTGAAGTTCTTGACCAGGTTGTACGCCGGGCTGTCCGACTTGGCGAACTTCGTGCTGACGATCTTGTCCAGTTCGTAGACGGGGTAGTCGCAGGCGACCTTCTCCGCGTCGGCGTCACAGCCGGTCTTGTACTCCGGCAGCTTCACCTTGACCAGCGGCACCTCGGCCATGAACCACTGCGGCTCGTAGAAGTAGCCGATCACCCACTCCTTGTCCTTCTCCGCCTTGCGGAAGGACTGGATGAGCGCGGTCTCGCTGCCCGCGTACACCACCTTGAAGTCCAGCTTCAGGTTCTTCACCAGGGCCTCGTCGTTGGTGACGAACGACGGGTCGCCGTCGAGGAGCTGGCCCTTGCCGCCGGATTCGGAGGTCCTGAACTTGTCGGCGTACTTGTTCAGGTTCTTCCAGTCGGTGATGTCGGGGTGCTCCTTGGCGAGCCACGGCGGCACGTACCAGCCGATCAGCCCCTTGTTCCCGGTGGCGCCGGCCTCGACGGCCGTCTTCTGGTCGGTGATGTACTTCTTCTTCAGATCGTCGTGGCCCCAGTTCTCGATGACGGCGTCGACCTCACCCGTCCCGAAGCCCTGCCAGGCGATCTCCTCCTTCAGGTCCTTCTTGGTGACCTTGCAGCCGAGGTCGTGCTCCGCGACGTACGCGACGACCGCCGCGTTGGCCTCGTAGCCCACCCACGGGTTCACGGCGAGATTGAAGGTGCCGCACTTCCCGGCGTCGCCCGAACCGCCCGAGCCCGCCGACTCCTCACCGACCTTCGCGCCGCCGCAGGCGGTCAGGGCGAGACCGAGGACGGCCGCTCCGGCCACGCCGGCTCTCCACTGTCGTACTTGTGTTGCCATGGTCAGTGCTCCTTACGCGCTCACGCGTCGCGCCGCGGCCTGAGTGATCCGGTCGAACATGACTCCGAGGAGGACGATGGCGAACCCGGCCGCCAGGCCCTTCCCGTACAGCTGCCCCTGGGAGAATCCGGCCACGACGTCGTGGCCGAGGGCGCCCGCTCCTACCAGGCCGCCCACAACAACCATCGACAGCACGTAGATCAGGCCCTGGTTGGTCGCGAGCGTCAGGGCACTGCGTGACATCGGCAGTTGAACCTTGGTGATGATCTGCCAGGTGTTGCACCCGGCGGAGGTGGCCGCCTCCACGGTGGCCTCCGGCACGGCCCGCACCCCATCCGCGATGATCTTGATGGCGACGGGTGCAGCGTAGACGATCGCGGCGACGATGGCCGTGAAGCGGGTCGCCCCGAACAGCGCGAGGAACGGCACGAGGTAGACGAACGGCGGCATGACCTGCGCCGCGTCGAGGGTCGGCCGCAGCACCCGGTCCACGAGGAGGCTGCGCCCCATCCACACCCCGAAGGCCATGCCGAGCACCATGACCAGCACGGTCGCCACGAGGGTGGAGGCCAGCGTCGTCATCGCGTCCGACCACAGGCCCGTCCCGACCAGCAGCCCCACGCAGACGGCGGCGACGGCACCGGCCCGCCATCCGCCGAGCACCACGCCGAGCGCGATCAGCACGGCGGCGACGAGCCACCACGGCGAGTCGGTGAGCAGCGACTGGAACGGATTGAGCAGACCGTTGGTGATGGCGTCCCGGAAGGCGTTGGTGAGTCCGGAGAGGCTGTCCTGAACCCAGGTCGTGGTGGTGTCGGCCGTCTTCGCGATGGAACTGCCAGCCCCGCCCTCGCCGGGGAACTCCGCCGCCCACACATAGGTGTGCGACATGTACACAAGGACGGCCGCGACCACACCGCCCGCGGCCAGCAGCGGCCGCCGCCAGGTCGCGAACCGGCCGCTCGCGTGCCGGGACGTCTCCTGACGCGCGCTCGCCGCGGTGGTCACCCGGTCGAGGACGATCGCCAGGACGACGATGGCGAGGCCCGCGTTGAAGGCCGTGCCCACGTCCAGCGACTCCAGGGCCTTCATCACGGTCTTGCCGAGACCGGGCGCGTCGATCAGGGCGGCGATCGTCACCATGGCCAGGGCGGCCATGATCGACTGGTTGACGCCCATCACCACGGTCCGCTTGGACATCGGCAGCAGCACCTTCAGCAGCGCCTGCCGCCGGGTCGCGCCGAGCGAGTCGGCCGCCTCGACGGTGGTCTCGGGGACGGACCGGATGGCGTGCGCGGTGATCCGGATGGCGGGCGGCGCCGCGTAGATGACGGTGGCGATGGTGGCCGAGGCGCCGCCGATGAGGAAGAACAGGGTCAGCGGGGCCAGGTAGACGAAGGTCGGCATCGTCTGCATGAAGTCCAGGAAGGGCGTCACGATCCGGTTGAACCGGTCGGAGAGCCCCGCCCACACGCCGAGCGGGATGGCGAACAGCAGCGCCACGACGACCGCGGAGACGGTGAGGGCCAGGGTGTCCATGCTCTCCTGCCACAGGCCCTGGAGCCCGAAGAAGGTGAAGCCGGCCACGGCCAGCAGCGCCACCCGCCAGTTGCCCACGGCCCAGGAGACGTAGCCGACGATGCCGACGACGCCGAGCCAGCCGATCTGTGGGAGGGGACGGCCGGCGGAGGGCTGGGAGATCAGCTCCTGGACGAAGGTCACCAGGGTGTCGATGACCAGCCGGATCTCATTGAAGAAGTAGAGGAAGAGCGGGTTGGAGTTGCGGTTGGCGCCGATGGAGTCGTTGAGGTCGTTGATCCAGCGGTGCAGATCCGTCAGGTCCGCCGCGGCGAGGGTGAGGGTCTGCCTGCCGCGCAGCAGGGCGAAGAGCACCAGCCAGACGACGACGATCGCCGCGACGACGGTGCCGCGTCCGACCTTCCGTGTGCGGGCGCCGGACGCGGCGGCCGGGGGGACGGCATCGGTCTTCAGCGGGGGTTCGGGCTTCTGCGGTTGTTCCGGCTTCTCCACGGCGACGGTCATCACATGCCGCCTTCCTGCCCGGCGACCACCGCGAGGATCTCCTCGTCGCCGACGATGCCGAGCAGTTCGCCGTTCTCGACGACCTTGACCGGCTTGTCGGCCGCCAGCACCGCACGGGTCGCCTCGCGGACCACGACGTCCGGGCCCAGCTCGGGGCCGTCCAGGGCGTCACCGTCGGCGAGCGGCCGCATGATCCACCGCAGGGTGAGCACGTCGCCGCGCGGGACGTCCTTGACGAACTCGCGGACGTAGTCGTCGGCGGGGGCGCCCACCAGCTCGTCGCCGGTGCCGCACTGGACCATCTTGCCGTCCCGCATGATGAGGATGCGGTCGCCGAGTTTGAGCGCCTCGGAGAGGTCGTGGGTGATGAAGACCATCGTCTTGCCGACCTCGTGGTGCAGCCGGATGACCTCGTTCTGCATGTCGCGGCGGATCAGCGGGTCGAGCGCCGAGAACGGCTCGTCGAAGAAGAGGACGTCGGGGTCGCCGGCGAGCGCCCGGGCGAGGCCGACACGCTGCTGCATACCGCCGGAGAGCTGGTCGGGGTAGGAGTTCTCGTACCCGGAGAGGCCGACGAGTTCGACGACCTCCAGGGCCCGCCTGGTCCGCTCCGCCTTGCTCATGCCGCGGATCTCCAGGCCGAACGCCACGTTGTCGACGACCCGGCGGTGCGGCAGCAGCCCGAAGTGCTGGAAGACCATGGAGAACTTGCGCCGCCTGAGGTCCCGCAGGCGTCTGTCGTCCGCCTCGCGGATGTCCTCGCCCTCGAAGACGATCTCCCCGGAGGTGGGTTCGATCAGGCGGGTGAGACATCGCACCAGGGTGGACTTGCCGGAGCCGGACAGGCCCATGACGACGAAGACCTCGCCCTGGCGGACGTCGAAGTTCACGTCGCGCACGGCAGCGGTGCATCCTGTGCGGTCCATGAGCTCACGGCGGGTGAGGCCGCACAGCTCCTCCGACTCCGGCACCCGGTCTGCCTTCGGCCCGAACACCTTCCACAGCCGGCGCACGGATATGACCGGCGTACCGTCCGAGTCCTGAGGTGTGCCGCGCCGCTGCGGTACCTCGGTCTGCGTTGGGGTCACGATCGACCTCTTTTCGGCGTTCAGCCGCGGAACCAGTGCTGCGGCCGGGGTTGGATGTTCTGCCAGATGTGCTTGGGCTCTCGGTACTCGTTCAGGCCGGTCGGTCCCAGCTCCCGGCCCACGCCCGAGTGCCCGAAGCCACCCCATTCCGCTTGCGGCACATAGGGGTGGTAGTCGTTGATCCACACCGTGCCGTGGCGCAGCCTGCGGGCGACCCGCTGGGCCTTGCCCGCGTCCTGCGTCCAGACGGCTCCGGCGAGTCCGTACTCGGTGTCGTTGGCGATGCGTACGGCGTCGTCCTCGTCGGTGAACCGCTCCACGGTGAGCACGGGCCCGAAGGACTCCTCGTGCACCACGCGCATGTCCTGGCGGCACTCGTCGAGCACGGTCGGCGGGTAGAACCAGCCGTTCGCGAGCGCCGGGTCTGTGGGGCGTTCGCCGCCGCAGCGCAGCACGGCGCCCTCGGCGAGGCCGGTCGCGACGTACGCCTCGACCTTCTCCCGGTGCTGGGCGGAGATCAGCGCGCCGGTCTCGGCCTCGTCGTCGAAGGGCCCGCCGAGCCGGATGAGCCGGGCGCGGCGGACGATCTCGTCGACGAGGAGGTCGTGCAGGGAGTCCTCGACGATCAGCCGGGCGCCGGCCGAGCAGACCTGCCCCGAGTGCAGGAAGACGGCCGTGAGCGCGAAGTCCACCGCCGTCTCGAAGTCGGCGTCGGCGAAGATCACGTTGGGGTTCTTGCCGCCGAGTTCGAGGGCCACCTTCTTCACGGTCGCCGCGGCGGTGGCCATGATCCGTCTGCCGGTGTCCAGTCCCCCGGTGAAGGAGACCATGTCGACCCTCGGGTCCTCGGAGAGCGGGGCGCCCACCTCGGGGCCGGTGCCGAGGACGAGATTGGCGGCCCCGGCCGGGAGCCCGGCCTCCGCCAGCGCCCGCATCAGCAGGATCGAGGTGGAGGGGGTCAACTCGCTGGGCTTCAGGACGACGGTGTTGCCGGCGAGGAGGGCCGGAGCCACCTTCCAACTGGCTTGCAGGAGGGGGTAGTTCCAGGGGGTGATGAGTCCGCAGACGCCTATCGGCTCGTACACCACGCGGCTGACGGCGTCGTCGCGTCCGGTGTCGATCACCCGGCCGGCGTCGGTGCCGCCGAGACCGCCGTAGTAGCGGAAGCAGGAGACGACATCGGCGATGTCGTACTCGCTCTCCACCAGCCGCTTTCCGGTGTCCAGCGACTCGGCGCGGGCGAATTCCTTCGCGTCGCGCTCGATGATGTCGGCGGTGCGCAGCAGCAGTGCGCCGCGCTCCCGCTCGGGGGTGTGCGGCCACGGTCCCTCGTCGAAGGCGGCACGGGCCGCCGCGATCGCGGCCTCGGTGTCGGGTCGGGTGCCTTCCGAGACGGTCGCGGCGAGCGAGCCGTCAGCGGGGCAGCGGATCTCCCGTCGCCCTCCGGCCACCGGATCCCGCCACGTCCCCGCCACATACAGGTCTGCCACTCGCCAAGCCCTTCAGCTGAAATGCGTTGCGCATCATGCATCCAATTGCTTGTGGTGGAACACCCTGTCGGGCGCCAAGACCTACGTCAAGAGGTTGCGGATGACGATTCAGCCATGCGGACACTTGCGCGTCCACCCTTGACCGGGAGCGGTGTCAAGCCGACCATGTTGCGTATCGCTCACCTTGTTGTGCAATACGCACCGACGGAGGCTGTCATGTCCCCTCGACCGCACCCTGGCCGTGAGTACGTCCTCACCCTCTCGTGTCCCGACAGCGCGGGGCTGGTCCACGCGGTGAGCGGCTTCCTCGTGAGGAACTCCGGGAACATCCTGGAGAGCCAGCAGTTCGACGACCGGCTCCAGGGCCGCTTCTTCATGAGGGTCCACTTCGATGTCTCCGACCCGGACGCGGAGCTGAAGACGCTGCGTTACCGGTTCGGTCCGGTCGCCGAGGCGTACCGCATCTCCTGGACCCTCAGCGAGGCGTCCACCCCGACCCGGACGCTCATCATGGTGTCCCGGTTCGGCCACTGCCTGAACGACCTGCTCTTCCGCAGCCGCTCCGGCGCCCTCAACATCGAGATCCCGGCGATCGTCTCCAACCACCGGGACTTCGAGGGGCTCGCGGAGACCTACGGCATCCCCTTCCACCATGTCCCGGTCACGCGGGACACCAAGGCCGAGGCGGAGGCCCGGCTGCTGGAGCTGGTGCGCGACCTCGACGTCGACCTGGTGGTGCTGGCCCGCTACATGCAGATCCTCTCCGACGACCTGTGCAAGCAGCTGGAGGGCCGCGCGATCAACATCCACCACTCCTTCCTGCCCAGCTTCAAGGGCGCCCGGCCCTACGACCAGGCCTACGACCGCGGGGTCAAGCTGGTCGGCGCGACGGCCCACTATGTGACCCCCGACCTGGACGAGGGCCAGATCATCGAGCAGGACGTGGTCCGCGTCGACCACTCCCTCGCCCCCAAGGACCTCGTCACCGTCGGCCGTGACGTGGAGGCGCAGGTCCTCGCGCACGCGGTGAAGTGGCACAGCGAGAGCCGGGTGATGGTGGACGGCAACCGCACGGTGGTCTTCCGCTGAGAGCGGGCACGGCGGCGGGCGGGGCTGGATCTCCGGCCCCGCCCCTTGTCGTATACGGTCGGCGGGGGTGCCCGCGTCTACAGCCGCGCAAGGATGCCCGTGTTCACGGCCCGCCGGGGTGTCCGTCAGCCGCCGAGGCGGTCCAGCAGGGCGCGGCGCCAGGCCTCCGTCTCGGCGATCTGGTTGAACGTGAACAGGTGCAGCCCCGCCACCCCCGCCGAGGGCGCGGTGAGGGCCCCCTCGGACCGGGTCAGCAGGGCCTCCGGCGAGTAGCCGCCGGGCGCGGCGAAGCGCAGGAACCACAGGGGGTGCCTGGCGAGGAACCGCGTCGACTCCCCCACCCCGATCTTCGTCGCCATGGCCAGCAGCTTCGCCCGCTGCACGGGGCCGGCGACGCCCACGTACACGGGCAGCGCGACTCCCCTGGTGCGCACCCGGGCGATCCACCGTCCGAGCACCCGCGGGTCGAAGCACAGGTTGCTCACGACGTACGTGGCGTGCTCGCGCTTGTCCCACATGGCCTGGACGGTGATGTCGTCGTGGATCAGCGGATGGCTCTCGGGGTAGCCGGTGACGCCGACCTCGGCGAAGGGCCGCCCCAGCTCGCTGAGGCGGCGCAGCACCGGCAGCGCCCCGTCGTACGTCCCGGCCGGCGGATCGGCGTCGCCGGCCGGCACGAACACGTCGTCGACGCCCCACTCGCGGAGCCGGTCGACGGTCTCCTTCAGGTGCGCGTCGTCCCGCAGCAGCCGCGCGGGCACGTGCGGGACGACACGGTAGCCGTGGGCGGCGAGCCGCGCGGTGAGGTCGAGGGTCGGCTTCAGGCCCTTGACGGGGGACGCCGTCACGGTGACGACGACGTCGCGCGGCACATGGGCGAGAACCTTCTCCTCCGTCGCCCTCGCGGGCAGCACCTCGTAGCGGACGCGGCTCAGCAGCGCGCTGAGTCCCGGGGCGGTCAACCTCTACCCCGCCGACTTCTGGGCGTCGCGGTGACGGTAGTAGGCGGCCGTGGACGCGGGCAGCGGCTCCTTGCCGAGGATCAGATCGGCGGCCTTCTCCGCGATCATCATCACGGGCGCGTAGATGTTGCCGTTGGTGACGTACGGCATGACGGAGGCGTCCACGACGCGCAGGCCCTCGACGCCGTGCACCCGCATGCTGGTGGGGTCGACGACGGACATCTCGTCGGTGCCCATCTTGCAGGTGCAGGACGGGTGCAGGGCCGTCTCGCCGTCCTTGGCGACCCAGGCGAGGATCTCCTCGTCGCTCTCGACGGACGGCCCGGGCGAGATCTCCCCGCCGTTGTAGGGGGCGAGCGCGGGCTGGTTGAGGAGGTTGCGGGCCACGCGGACCGCCTCGACCCATTCGCGGCGGTCCTGCTCGGTGGAGAGGTAGTTGAAGCGCAGCGCGGGGTGTTCGCGCGGGTCCTTGCTCTTGATCTTCACGGAGCCGATGGCGTCGGAGTACATGGGTCCGACGTGCACCTGGTAGCCGTGGCCGCCGGCCGGTACGGAGCCGTCGTAGCGGACCGCGATCGGCAGGAAGTGGAACATGAGGTTGGGGTAGTCGACGTCGTCGTTGCTGCGGCAGAAGCCGCCGGCCTCGAAGTGGTTGGTGGCGGCGGGCCCCTTGCGGAACAGCCACTGGAGCCCGATGAAGGGGGCGCGCCACTTCGCCAGGTACGGCTGCATGGAGACGGGCTGTTTGCAGGCGTACTGGATGTAGACCTCCAGGTGGTCCTGCATGTTCTCGCCGACGCCGGGGAGGTCGTGGACGACGTCGATGCCGAGGGCGCTCAGTTCCTCGGTGTTGCCGACGCCGGAGAGCTGGAGCAGCTGCGGGGAGTTGATGGCGCCGCCGCACAGGATGACTTCCTTGGCGCGGACCTGCTTCGGGGCGCCCTTGCCGCGCTGGTACTCGACGCCGACGGCCTTCTTGCCCTCGAAGAGGACGCGGGTGACGAGGGCGCGGGTGGTGACCGTGAGGTTGGGGCGCTTCCGGGCGGGCTTGAGGTAGGCCTTGGAGGCGGAGAGCCGGCGGCCGCGGTGGACGTTGCGGTCGAACTTGGCGAAGCCCTCCTGCCGGAAGCCGTTGACGTCGTCCGTGGGGGCGTGGCCCGCTTCCTCGGTGGCCTTGAGGAAGGCGGTGAACAGCGGGTTGGTGGCGGGGCCGCGTTCGAGGACGAGAGGGCCGTCGTGGCCGCGGAACTCGTCGTCGGGGTCGGCGGCGAGACAGTTCTCCATGCGCCGGAAGTACGGCAGGCAGTGCGCGTAGTCCCAGCTCTCCATGCCCGGGTCGGCCGCCCAGCGCTCGTAGTCCATGGGGTTGCCGCGCTGGAAGATCATGCCGTTGATGCTGCTGGAGCCGCCGAGCACCTTGCCGCGCGCGTGGTAGACGCGTCGGCCGCCCATGTGGGGCTCGGGTTCGGACTCGTACTTCCAGTCGTAGAACCGGCTGCCGATCGGATAGGTCAGCGCCGCGGGCATGTGGATGAAGACGTCCCACGGGTAGTCGGACCGGCCGGCCTCCAGGACCAGCACGCGGTTGGCCGGGTCCGCGGAGAGTCTGTTCGCCAGTGCGCTGCCGGCCGAACCGCCGCCGACGATGACGAAGTCGTAGTGCAGGGGAGCCATGGTGCCTCGTCTCGCTCGCGCCATCGGTACGCGAGGCATGCTAGACCGGTATCGCAATACGCACCAGGTTGCGAGCAACGCAACTTGCCCAGATGAGTTTCGCGCCGGTTACTTGCAATCGTGTTGTTTACTGCGCGTATAGTTTCGTTGTGAGCAACCACAGGCAAGACACCGAAACCTCGAATTCACAGTCCGGTGGAGTGCAGTCGGTCGACCGCGCCATCAGCGTCCTGGAGATCCTGGCCCAGCGTGGGGAGGCGGGCGTCAGTGAGGTGGCCGCCGAGATCGATGTTCACAAGTCCACCGCGTTCCGTCTGCTCGGCGCCCTGGAGGCTCGCGGCCTGGTGGAGCAGTCGGGCGAGCGCGGCAAGTACCGGCTCGGCTTCGGCATCGTACGCCTGGCCGGCGCGGTCACGGCCCGTATCGACATCACCCAGCAGGGCCGCCCGGTCTGCGAGCGGCTCGCGGAGGAGATCGGCGAGACCGTCAACATCGCGGTGCTCCAGGAGCACTACGCGATCAACCTCTACCAGGTGCGCGGCCCCGGGGCGGTGACCGCGCACAACTGGGTCGGCCAGCTGACCCCGCTGCACGCCACGTCGAGCGGCAAGGTGCTGCTGGCGTACCTGCCCGCCCAGGAGCGCGCCGCGCTGCTGGCCGAGGCGGGCCTGAAGAAGGTCACGCCGCACACCATCACCTCGAAGACCAGGCTGGAGAGGCATCTGGCGGAGGTGCGGGAGGCCGGCTACGCCTGGACCCAGGAGGAGTTGGAGATCGGCCTGCACGCCATGGCCGCCCCGGTCCTCGACCGGGAGGGACAGGTCATCGCGGCGGTCACCGCCTCGGGACCCTCGTACCGGTTCACCGAGGAGCGGATGCGGGAGCTGGCCCCGGTGCTGATCAAGGGCGCCGAGGAGATCAGCCACCGGATGGGTTACCTGGGCTGACCTCCGGCTGGCTAGGACCGGCCGCCGAGACGTTCGCCGACCCAGTCGTGGAAGGCGCCGATGTGGTGCTCGCTGGGCACCAGGACGCCGCCCTTGGCGTACATCCGGGAGCTCATGCCCGGCTGTGTGCGTTCGCACGCCTCGAAGTCCTGCCGGTTGACCCGGTCGAAGAGTTCCACGGACCGGCTGACGTCCTTGCCGCTCTCCACGACGTGCGGGAGGTAGAGCCAGTCGCACTCGACGATCGTGCGGTCGACGGCCACCGGGTACATCCGGTGGAAGATCACATGGTCGGGGACGAGGTTGATGAAGACCTGCGGCTTGACGGTGATCGCGTAGTAGCGGCGGTCCTGGTCGTCCGAGACGCCGGGGATGCGGTCCAGCCCCTCGGAGCCGTCGACGGTGAAGCCCTGCACCTCCTCGCCGAACTCCGCGCCGTGGCCTACGTAGTACTGGGCCGCGTAGCCGTCCGCGAACTCGGGGAGCACCTCGGTGAGTTCCGGGTGGATCGTGGCGCAGTGGTAGCACTCCATGAAATTCTCGATGATGAGCTTCCAGTTGGCCTTGACGTCGTAGACGATCCGCTTGCCGACGGAGAGGTTGTCGACGTCGTAGCGCTCGATGGCGGCGACGTCGCCGAGCCGCTCGACGACCGCGCCCATCACGTCCTCCTCGAAGGAGGGCGGGTTCTCCGCCAGGCACACCCAGACGTAGCCGAGCCATTCGCGCACGGCCACGCTCACCAGGCCGTACTCGGTGCGGCCGACGTCGGGCATCTTGGTGAGGTTGGGTGCCGCGACGAGCTTGCCGTTCAGGTCGTACGTCCAGGCGTGGTACGGGCACTGGAAGGCCCGCTTGACCTCGCCGGTCTCCTCCGTGCAGAGCTTGGCGCCACGGTGCCGGCAGACGTTGAAGTAGGCGCGGATCGAGTTGTCCCGGGCGCGGGTGACGAGGATGCTCTCGCGGCCCACGTCGACGGTGCGGAACGCGCCGGGCTTCGCCAGTTCGGAGGCGCGCGCGACGCAGAACCACATGGTCTCGAATATGCGCTCCTGCTCCTGGGCGAAGATCTGCGGATCCGTGTAGGAGGAGCCGGGGAGGGTGGCGATCAGGCTGTCCGGCAGGCTGGTCGAGGTCACGGTGCACTCCTCGGGAAACGTCGTGGATCGGACTGTCACGCGCCGGGAAGAGCGACTCCGGACGGCGTTGTGTGTGGAGCAACGCTGCGCGCCATGAGGAACCGCAGCTTGGGGTGGTGCGGCTGCGGTGTCAAGGTGTGGCGGCGAGCTGCTTGCGCCAGCGGGTGAACAGCCGGGGCTGGTTCATCCCGAGCACGGCGACCGGGTGTCCGGCGCGCCGGTAGACGGCGAGGACGTCGCGGTCGTCGGCGGCGCCCTGCTCGATGGTCACGCTGTCGGCGCCGGCCGCATGACCGGCGAACTGGATCTTCACGCCGTACTGGTCGGACCAGAAGTACGGC
>NZ_LIRK01000516.1 GCF_001419765.1 Streptomyces torulosus | reverse complement strand
GCCACGGCCAACCGTGCACGAGGTCGTTAGGCCCATCCCGTCAGCGTGTAGACCATCCCGCCGATCCACGCGAGCCCGGCGATGAGGGCGAGCAGCAGCCCGGCCGTGACCGCACGCTCGACGGGCTGGCTGGGGCTGGCGGCGGGCTTCGGGGCGCGGTGCGTCGTCATGCGGACCAGCCTGCCGATCATGACGACGCGCCGGTATCCGTACTCGTACTCAGGTACGAGCCCCGGTCGTACTCACATGCGCGCCCCGAGGGCTCAGCCGGCCGCCTCCCGCAGGGCCCGGCGGCAGAGGGCGTCGGCGTGCCGGGTCGACTCCGGGACGCGGTAGGCCGGGGTCAGGGCGAGGGTGTGGGCGCAGGCGTTGTCGAGGGTCACGCGATGGCCGACCGACACGAACACGGGTTTGACCCCGGTGCGGGTGCGCAGCGCGCGGCCCACTTCCTCGGTGCCCGATCCGGTGGCGGCGAGGAGGGGCGAGGCGCTGCCGCGCGGGGTGCCGGGGGCGTCGTAGGTGAAGGTGAACGGGTTCTTGGCGACACCGATCGTGGGGAGCCCGGTGAGGACGCCGAGGTGGCTGGCGAGGCCGAAGCGGCGGGGGTGGGCGAGGCCGTAGCCGTCGCAGACGACGAGACCGGGGTCGCACGGCAGCGCGTCGAGGGCCGCGAGGACGGTCGGGATCTCCCGGAAGGCCAGCAGGCCGGGGACGTACGGGAAGGAGACCTGTCCGATCGCCGTGGCCTCGGCGACCACGTCGAGGGTGGCCGCGTCCAGGACGACGGCCGCCGCCGCGACCACGTCCCGCTCGTCGTCGTACGCGACGTCGACGCCGGTGACGTGTCCGGTGCCGGGCGGCGGCCCGGTCTCGTCGAGGACCACCTGGCCACGCAACTCGTCCTGCACGGCTCGGGCTTGATCGTCGGTGGCGGGCCAGCCCGCGGGGATGCGTACGGTCGTCATGGTCCGACGAGCGTACGCATCCCCGCCGTCAGCACGCTGCCCAGGGCCGCTCGGCTACTTGTCGAGGGCGCGCTCGAGCTGGCTCTTGTTCATGTCGGAACGGCCGCGGATGTTGCGCCGCTTGGCCTCCTCGTACAACTGGTCGTACGTGGGCCCCTCGGACCCGCTGTGGGAGCGCTGCCCGCCCCGCTTGCCGGACGACATGTCCTGCGTGGACGTACGGCTCGCGGTCTTGGACTCGCCGGACCGGGCGCGTTCCTTGTTGACCGTGCGGGCGGCGATCTCCTTGGCGCGCGACTCGCTCTCACCGCGGTCCTCGGCACTCTCCTTAATGTGCTCGTACTGGCGTTCCCGCTTGGGGCTCGAACCGCGTGGCATGCCGATCACTCCCTTCGTGACGCGTACACCGCACGGGTATCCCGGCGGGCGGGATCCAGTCCCGGCGCCCGTCCTCCACCGGCCGTCCCGTCAGTTCTCCAGCCGGGCCACGCGTCCCTTCTCCCCGGCGGCCCAGCAGCCGCGGTCGGGGGTGCAGTCCACCGTGTCGTACGAGCCGGTGTCGACCGTGCGCCAGGTGCGGCCGCCGTCGGTGGTGAGATCGGTGCCGGTGGGGCCGACGGCGAGGGCGGTCGTACGGCTGTACGGGAGCCAGGCGACGCCGGAGCGGTAGGCGGGCGGTGGTTGCGCGGCGGGCGTCCAGCGGCGCCCGGCGTCGCCGGTGGTGGCCGCCGCGCTCGGGGACGGCTGGTCGGCGCGGTAGTCGCCGCCGACGGCGATGCCGTGGGCCCGGTCGCGGAAGGCGAGGGCGAAGACACCGCGGGCCGGGTCGCCCGCCGGGACGGGGGTGTCGGTGGCCGTCCAGGTCAGGCCGCGGTCGGCGGAGTGCAGCACACGCGCGCGTGCCGCTCCGCCGGTCGCCAGCCAGACATCGCGCCGGCCCGAGCTGACCAGGCACTGCCCGCTCGCTGCGAAGCCCGCCTCGCCCTCCAGGGCCGGGGGCATGCCGTCGTTGGGCAGGACGTTCCAGGAGCGGCCGCCGTCCTCGGTGGACAGGATGCGGAACTTCCCGTCGACCGGGTCGCTGATGGCGAGCCCGTGGCGCGGGTCGAAGAAGGTCAGGCAGTCGTAGAAGGCGCGCGGGTCGGTGTTGCGGAAGGTCTCGGTCCAGGTGGCGCCGCCGTCGTCCGTGCGGTACACGCGGGAGGACTCGCCCTCGCCGATGGCCAGAACGACCGCCCGGCGTGCGTCGAACGCCTCGATGTCCCGGAACTGCAGATCCTGTGCGCCGGGCGGTGACACCGTGCGCCAGTGCTCGCCCCCGTCCCTGGTCCGCAGCACGGTGCCGCCGGTGCCGGCCAGCCAGGCCGTGTTCCGGCTGACTGCGGCCAGCCCGCGAAAGCGCACGTCAGTGCCGGTCTGCTTCAGTTCCCAGTGCGGTGGCCGGCCGTCCCCCTGTGCCTGCGCGGGCACGGCCAGGGCGGCGGCGAGCGCCGTCGCGGCCAGTCCCGTCGTCATCGTCCGACTCGTCCGGATCCTGCTTCTCGACTGCCCCAAGGCCCTCATGGCGGGCGAAGCTAGCCGACCCCCCGGGCGCCGTCCAGATGGCCTCGGCGGGAACCGTGGGGCCGCGTCCGGTGTCCTCACGGGTATGCCGGGACCGCCGGACGAGAAATGGATCACTTCGGTGATTGGAGTCGGTGACAGAGGTCACTCGAAGCCCGCGTGCACGCATCGGCCCGATCCAGCGTCTCTTCACATGCCCGGCCATGCCGTCCGGAGTCCGTCCAGCCGTCACAAGGGAGCAAGGCGTTGTCCACCGTCATCGAGCAGCCCGTCGAGGCCCGTCTCGTCGCCGCCGCGCCGCGGATGCCGAGCATTCCCGCAACGCTCCACTACGACCGGAGCGACCCGTTCGCCGTCCGTATGACGTTCCCCGCCCCGGCGACGCTGGAGGGTGTCGAGGTCTGCTGGACCTTCGCCCGTGAGCTCCTGGTGACCGGTATGGACGAGGCCGTCGGCCAGGGGGACGTCCGTGTCCGCCCGTACGGCTACGAGCGGCTGGTCATGGAGTTCCACGCGCCGGAGGGCACCGCCGTCGTGCACGTCCTCGCCGGTGAGGTGCGCCGCTTCCTGGACCGGACGACCGAACTGGTGCCCCTCGGCCTCGAACACCACCAGGTCGACCTGGACCGCGACCTGGCCGAGCTGATGCGGGACGCCTGCTGAGACCACGCCTCCCGACGCCGCCCCGACCGTGCCGGGGGCGGCCGGTCCGGGTGCCGATTTAATCCGTTGACACCCCCAGAACGCCCTCCTACCTTGTACAGCGGTCCTGTTGCCGTCGATTGGAGAAGGACGTTGCTCGTCTGAGGTCCTGAGACACCGCGTCACACATCATCGCCGTATCCCGGCTTCCTGTGTGCGTTGCGTGCGACCTCGGCGTACGAGCCGTCCCCCCGGCAGCGGGCCTTCTTCCGGCCCCGCCCCAGCGGGTTCGCCCTCGCCTCGCAGTGTCGCGCTCGCGGTGTCCGCACGCGTTGCCCCGACCACCGCAAGCAACCGCGAGGCCCTTATGTCTACTCCCCTTTCCCTCACCTGCACGTCCCTGTCCTTCGCCTGGCCCGACGGCACGCCCGTCTTCGAGGACCTCCAGATCGCGTTCGGCCCCGGCCGGACCGGGCTCGTCGGGGTCAACGGGTCCGGGAAGTCCACCCTGTTGAAGCTGATCGCCGGGGAACTGACCCCGACCGACGGCACGGTCCGGGTGGCCGGCGAGATCGGCTACCTCCCGCAGAACGTCACGCTCGACACCGCGCTGCGCGTCGACGAGGCGCTCGGCATCGCCGCGACCCGCGCCGCGCTGCACGCCATCGAGGCGGGCGACGTGGCCGACGAGCACTTCGCGGCGGTCGGCGACGACTGGGACGTGGAGGAGCGCGCCCTGGCGACCCTCGGTCAACTCGGGCTCGGCCACATCGACCTGGACCGCACGATCGGCGAGATCTCGGGCGGCGAGTCGGTGCTGCTGCGCCTGGCCGCGCTGCTGCTGCGCCGCCCGGACGTCCTGCTCCTCGACGAACCCACCAACAACCTCGACCTGTACGCCCGCCGCCGGCTGTACGACGCCGTCTCGGCGTGGTCCGGGGTGATGATCGTGGTCAGCCACGACCGCGAACTCCTCGACCTGGTCGACCAGATCGCCGATCTGCGCTCCGGGGAGGTCACCTGGTACGGCGGCAACTACTCCGTCTACGAGGAGGCGCTCGGCACCGAACAGGAGGCGGCCGAACGGATGGTGCGGGTCGCCGAGGCCGATCTGAAGAAGCAGAAGCGCGAACTGGTCGACGCCCAGGTGAAGCTGGCCCGGCGCAAGCGGTACGGCCAGAAGATGTTCGAGCAGAAACGCGAGCCGAAGATCGTCATGGGTGCCCGGAAACGGGCCGCCCAGGAGTCCGCCGGCAAGCACCGCATCATGCACGAGGAGAAGCTCGCCGAGGCCAAGGAGCGGCTCGACGAGGCGGTGGAGGCCGTACGGGACGACGACGAGATCCGCGTCGACCTGCCGTCCACGGCCGTACCGCCGGGCCGCACCGTGCTCACCGCCCTGGACCTGCGGCTGCGGTACGGGGCCAGGGTGGACGGCGGCCTCGATCTGCGGGGCCCCGAGCGGATCGCGCTCGTCGGGCGCAACGGGGCGGGCAAGACCACGCTGCTGCGCACGATCGCGGGCGAGCTGGAGCCGGTGGGCGGCGAGGTGCGGGCGCACGTTCCGCTGCGGTTCCTGCCGCAGCGGCTCGACGTCCTCGACGACGGACTGACCGTCGCCGAGAACGTGGCCCGGTACGCGCCGGGCGCCACCAACAACCGGGTGCGGGCCCGACTGGCCCGCTTCCTGTTCCGGGGCGCCC
Organism: Streptomyces torulosus; assembly: GCF_001419765.1. GTDB lineage: Bacteria > Actinomycetota > Actinomycetes > Streptomycetales > Streptomycetaceae > Streptomyces > Streptomyces torulosus. The sequence goes on along the minus strand of NZ_LIRK01000516.1, from coordinate 3,807 downwards.
GCGCCGACCAGCCGGCGGCGACGCTGTCCGGCGGGGAACGCTTCCGGGCGGCCCTCGCCGCGCTGATGCTCGCCGAGCCCGCCCCGCAGCTGCTGATGCTGGACGAGCCGACGAACAACCTGGACATGGCGAGTGTGCGCCAGCTGACGACGGCACTGGAGTCGTACGAGGGAGCCCTGATCGTGGCCAGCCACGACCTGCCGTTCCTGGAGTCACTGGGCATCACCCGGTGGCTGCTGCTGGAGGAGGGAGGCCTGCGCACCACGACCCCGGAGGAGTTGGGGACGACCGGCTGATCCCGACGGACCATCCCTGCCGTGGGATGCCCGGTTCCGGCTACCGCCGAGTATCTCAGGAGGGGCACAGCCTGGGTGCGGGGGTTTTGTCCTGGTGGGGCGGGGCTGCATGATGGCGGACCGGCGTCGCTTCACGGGCGCCGGAAAACCCTCGTTCGATTCGGAGTCCCACACGTGCCCAGCAAGAAGGCCCTCGTCCGTCGTCCCAGCCCCCGCCTGGCAGAGGGCCTCGTCACGCACATCGAACGCGCGGAGGTGGACGTCGACCTCGCGGTCGAGCAGTGGGAAGCGTACGGGGAGGCCCTGCGCACCCACGGCTGGGAGACCATCGAGGTGGACCCGGCCGACGACTGCCCGGACTCGGTCTTCGTCGAGGACACGGTGGTCATGTACAAGAACGTGGCGCTGATCGCGCGCCCCGGCGCCGAGTCCCGGCGGGAGGAGACCGCCGGGACCGAGGAGGCCGTGGCCGCGCTCGGCTGCTCGGTGAACTGGGTGTGGGACCCGGGCACACTGGAGGGCGGCGACGTCCTCAAGGTCGGCGACACCGTCTTCGTGGGCCGCGGCGGACGCACCAACGCGGCCGGGGTCCAGCAGCTGCGGGCGGCGTTCGAGCCCCTCGGGGCGCGGGTCGTGTCCGTGCCGGTGAGCAAGGTGCTGCATCTGAAGTCGGCGGTCACGGCGCTGCCGGACGGCACGGTCGTCGGGCACATCCCGAAGATGGACACGCCGTCGCTGTTCGGGCGCTTCCTGCCGGTGCCGGAGGAGGCCGGGGCGCACGTCGTGCTGCTCGGCGGCGACAAGCTGCTGATGGCGGCGAGCGCGCCGAAGACCGCGGAGCTGTACGCCGACCTCGGCTACGAGCCCGTCCTGGTCGACATCAGCGAGTTCGAGAAGCTGGAGGGCTGTGTGACGTGCCTCTCGGTGCGCCTGCGGGAGCTGTACGCCTGACCGGGTGATCGCCTCACCGTTCCGGCCCCTGGACCTGCGCGTCCAGGGGCCGTTCGGCATACCCGCTCGCCCGGCGCAAGGCCTTTCTGATCAGGGGTCTTTACCGCGCGCTTAACCCACGTCTTCATAACCTACGGATACGTAGCCTACGATGCCGTAGGTTCAGTCACGCGCGCGTGACCGCACATATGTTCATCCCCGGTCGTCCCCCTGGAGCCTCTGTGTCGCTCACTTCTCCCCTTCTCGGCAGCCCGTCCTCCGACTGGACCGACGCGCGGCTGCTGTACGCGCTGGAGGAAGTCGTCGAGAAGGAGCTCAACCGGCATCTACAGGTCGCCAAGGACTGGATGCCGCACGAGTACGTGCCGTGGAGCGACGCCCGTAACTTCCCCGGCCTCTTCGAGGACGGCGAGGCATGGGAGAAGGAGCAGTCGAAGGTCAGCGAGATCGGCCGTATCGCCCTCGTGGTGAACCTGCTGACCGAGGACAACCTGCCCAGCTACCACCACGAGATCGCCACGCTCTTCGGCCGTGACGGCGCCTGGGGCACCTGGGTGCACCGCTGGACCGCCGAGGAGGGCCGCCACGGCATCGTGATGCGCGACTACCTGCTCGCCTCGCGCGCGGTGGACCCGGACAAGCTCGAAGAGTTCCGCATGTCCCACATGGGCGAGGGCTTCGAGTCGGACAACCGGCACTCGATGCTGCACACGGTCGCGTACGTCGCTTTCCAGGAGCTGGCCACCCGCGTCTCGCACCGCAACACCGGCCACCACTCCGGTGACCCGGTCTGCGACCGCATGCTGGCGCGCATCGCGGCCGACGAGAACCTCCACATGATCTTCTACCGGAACCTGCTGAAGGCCGCGTTCGAGTTCGCCCCCGACCTCACCATGCAGGCCGTCCGCGACGTCGTCGTGAACTTCCGCATGCCCGGGCACGGCATGCCCGGCTTCGAGCGCGCCGCCGCGCAGATGGCCATCGGTGAGGTCTACAACCTGCGTATCCACCACGACGACGTCCTCGCGCCCGTCATCCGCTTCCTGAAGATCATGGAGATCGACGGCCTCGGCCCCGAGGGCATGAAGGCCCAGGAGGAACTCGGCCTATACATGGGCGGCCTCGACGCGGAGGCCCGCAAGTTCGACGAGAAGCTCGCGGCCCGCAAGGCTCGGATGGCGGCCCGCGGGAAGGCGTGACCCCCACACCGGACGCGGCTGACGCCGGGTGGACGGAGACCCGTCACCCGGCGTCAGCCGCGTCCGGCGCGCCGCAGGTGCAGTCTCTCCTTCTCGGACAGGCCGCCCCAGACGCCGAAGCGCTCGTCGTTGGCCAGGGCGTAGTCGAGGCAGGCGGTGCGCATCTCACACATACCGCAGATGCGCTTGGCCTCCCGCACGGAGCTGCCGGGGTCGGGAAAGAAGAAGTCGGCCCCCGTCTGCGCGCACAGCGCCCGCTCCTGCCAGGCGATGTCGACCGGGGTGATCGTGTCCATGTGCATGGAGAGGATCGTGCCGGTCGACGAAAAACGTTCGATCAACGCCGCATCAACACGGCGGCCCGGACCCTTGATGGTCCCTCCGGAGAGCCTCCCCGCGCACGGCGGCGCGCGGAGGTACGTGGCCCGCGTCGGCCGACCCCTCTTCGGTGACCACTCCGTCGACCGAGCCCCGGCCGGAGCGCCCCGGCGATTGTCAGTGGGCGGTGCGAGACTCGACAGAAAGGCAGTGGGACCCCTCACGGACCCCTCGGAGGAGGGCCAGGATGCTCACGACCCGTTTTGTCACCGGCGCCCCGAACTGGATCGACCTCGGCACCCCCGACATCGAGGGAGCCGCCGCGTTCTACGCCCATGTCTTCGGCTGGGACTTCCGGTCGGCCGGCCCCGAGATGGGCGGCTACGGCTTCTTCCAGCTCGACGGCCGCACCGCCGCGGCCGGGATGCAGAACCCCCCGGAGCAGGGCCCGCCGTCGTGGAACGTCTACTTCCAGTCGCCGGACGCGGACGCCACGGCCAAGGCCACCGAGCAGGCGCACGGCTCGGTGCTGATGCGGCCCATGGATGTGGCGGAGGAGGGCCGGATGGCCATCCTCGCCGACCGGGCGGGCGTCCCCTTCGGTATCTGGCAGCCCCGCCGCACCACGGGCCTCGGTGTCGTCATGGACCCCGGTTCGCTGTGCTGGGTGGAGCTGTACACCCCCGACCTGCCGGCCGCCGCCGGGTTCTACAACGCGGTGTTCGGCTGGGAGACCTCGGCGATGGACTTCGCGGGCGGCAGCTACACCTGTGTGAACCCGGCCGGCAAGGAGGAGAGGGACATGTTCGGCGGCATCGTCCCGCTGGACGCGGACCCCACCGAGGCGGAGTCCGGACCGTACTGGCTGCCGTACTTCGAGGTCACGGACACCGACGAGACGGTGCGCAAGGCCCAGGAGCGCGGCGGCGGCGTCCGTATGCCGGCGACGGACCTGGCGGGCGTGGGCCGCGTCGCCAAGCTGACCGACCCGTACGGGGCCCGCTTCGCGGTGATCAAGAGCGCGCCGCCGCCGCGCTCCTGGG
>NZ_LIRK01000515.1 GCF_001419765.1 Streptomyces torulosus | reverse complement strand
CACGTCGTCCACGGCGCGGTCCGGCTCGGGCCGCATGAACTGGGCCCCGGCGACTCGGCGCGGGTGGAGGGGGAGAAGGGGCTGGAGCTGGTCGGGACGGCCGTACCGGCGGAGGTGCTGGTCTGGGAGCTGGGGGAGTGAGACCGGGTCAGCCGTCGTTCTCCGGCTCCTCCGCGTTGCGCCAGATCGTGAGGTCCACGGAGACGTAGTCGCTGGGGTCCCCCTCGGGGGCGCTCCCCTGATAGGTGACCAGGGCGATGTGGCCGGAGCCGGTGTGCACGCAGAGCTGGGTGCCCTTCGAGAGCTGCGCCAACGACACGCTCTCGGCGAACCGGGTCTCCTCGCGGCAGGTCTTCAGGGAGCCCCGCTGGGCGTTGTTCAGCAGGACGATCTTGGCGCCGGCGCTACCCAGTTTCTCCCCGAAGTAGTACAGATCGCGGTTGTAGATGCTGCCGTCGCTGTCGCCGTCTGCCGGCTTGGGCGGCGAGTCTGCGAACTGTACGTAGTAGCCGTCGGTGATGTCGATGCCCTTGTACGTCACCGGCTTGGGATCGGGCAGCGGCTTGGCGCTCGTGTTTCCGGAGCCGCTCGTGGAGTCGTCCGACGAGCCGTCGAACGACTGGATGAACGCCGCGCAGCCACCGAGCCACATCAGGACGGACAGGGTCGCGACGCCGATGGCGAGCCACTTGCCGACGCTGTTCCTGGGCGGCGGAAGGGGAAGGGGGCGCGGCTGGGGCTGCGGGTGCCACATCTGCGGCGGTTGAGGATACGGCGGTTGAGGATAAGGCGTCTGGTACGTCGGCATGGTGTTCGGCACCGGCTGCGCGACGTAGGCGAGGGGCTGGGGCGCGGGCGGGGTCGCCGGGGCGGCGCGCCCGGCGTGCATGGTCGGCGCCGCGTGCACCGGCGGCGCGGCCCGGCCGGCGGCCTCGATGTCCTGCTGGGTCACCGGGGCGGTGGGCGGAGCCGGCGGGAGCACGCGGGTCGGTGGCTCCGCTGCCGTGTTCCCCGCCGCCAGCAGCTCCGCCGACGCCGAGACCCGGCGCGTGATGTCGGCGCCGATCGCCTCCGGCAGCCAGGAGCCGGACTGGACCAGCGGGGCGGGCGAGGCCTGCTGGCACAGCGCGATGACCTCTTCCGGCGAGGGCCGGTCCTCGGGGTTCTTCGCCAGGCAGCGCTCGACGAAGCCGAGTTCGCCGGGGAGACCGGAGAGGTCCGGCGCCTCGTGGACGATGCGGTACAGCACGGCGTGCGAGGGCCCGTCGCCGTAAGCGCCGCTGCCCCGCCCCGCGTACGCCGCCACCTGGCCCAGCGCGAACACGTCCGACGCGGGCGTGATGGGCTTGCCTGCCGCCTGCTCGGGAGACATGAACGCCGGGGTGCCGAGGGAGACGCCGGTGCCGGTGAGGGCGGTGGCGTCGGCGGCACGCGCGATGCCGAAGTCGATGACCCGGGGGCCGTCGGAGGTGAGCAGCACGTTGGTCGGCTTGAGGTCGCGGTGGACGATGCCTGCCGCGTGGATGACCTTCAGCGCCTCCGCGACCCCGGCGAGCAGCAGCAGGACGGAGGTGACCGGCAGCGCACCGTGCTCGGCGACGGCGGAGTGCAGCGACGGGCCGGGCACATAGGCGGTGGCCAGCCACGGCCGGTCGCCCTCGGTGTCGTAGTCGATGACCGGAGCGGTGTGGAGGCCCTGCACCCGCTGGGCGGCCCGCACCTCCTGCCGGAACCTGCGGCGGAACTCGGGGTCCTCGCTCAGTTCCGGCCGGATCGTCTTGAGGGCGATCGGGTGCCCGCCGGGTGTGTACGACAGATACACCGTGCCCATGCCGCCCGAGCCGAGCCGGGCGGCGAGCCGGTAACTCGCCACGACTTTCGGATCGCTGTCGTCCAGGGGACGGAACTGCCCGCCCGCTCGTACCTCGCCCATCGTCTCCCCCGAGGCTCCGCGTCTGCCGTGGCGTGTGTGCATGGGGAGGTTATCCGAGTGGATCAACGGCCTTCTTGGGGGGCGCAGTTACCGTGGATCCCGGCGAGCACTGCGTCCGGTGCGCTCTACCGGCGGAGCCCGTCGACGAAGGCCCGCCAGGCGTCCGGGCCGACGAGCAGGACGGGGCCACCGGTGTTCTTGCTGTCGCGCAGGGGGACCGCGCCGGGGAAGCCGTCGGCCACCTCGACGCAGTCGCCGCCGGTGTTGCCGCTGTAGCTGGACTTACGCCACCGTGCGTTCCTCAGGTCGGGGCTGTTCGCCATAGCGCTCCTCCATCACACGAGTGATCAATGCCGCCGAAGCCTCGACGGAGAGGGCGGCGGCCTGGAGATGAGCGTAACGGCGCGCGGCTTCCTTGATGGTGTCAGGGTTGGCCGTCATATGACCGGCGATGACGTCCTCCGTGTAGACGACATCGGGGTCCTCCTCGAATCGCAGGAGATTGAACGACCCGGCCAGGCTCGCGTGTTCACCCGCCACGTTCGGCAACACCTGCACCCGCATCCACCGGTGCCCGGTGAACTCCAACAGCCGGGCCAGTTGCCTCCGCATGACCGCACGGCCCCCGACGGGCCGGTGCAGCACCGCCTCGTCGAGGATCGCCCAGGCCAGCGGCGGCTGCTCCCTCTCCAGGATGCGCTGGCGCTCCATCCGGGCCGCGACCAGGCCATCGAGGTCGTCCGGCATGCCGGTGGCCAGGACCGCCCGCGCGTACTCCTCCGTCTGCAACAGCCCGTACACCACCTGCGCCTGGTACGTGGAGATGTACGTGGCCTTCGCCTCCATCTCCGCGTACGGCTGGAACCAGCTGGGCAGTTGGCTGCGCAGCACGAGGCCGATCAGCCGGGAGAAGACACCGTCCGTGCCGAGCGCCGCGTCCACCCGCTCGGAGAAGTCGCGGGTGGGAATCTTCTTCGTGGTCTCGATCTGTCCGATCAACGAGCCCGTGCAGAAGATGATGTCGCCGAGCTGGCCTTGCTTGAGGCCATGCGCCTCGCGCTGCCGACGGAGCTCCCAGCCGTAGTAGTCGAGCGGGGAAGCGCTGGGATCGAGCGATTGGATGTGGGCCACTGCGGTGCCTCCGGCCTCCAACGCCTCGCGGCGTTCGTCTCGTTGCGTGATCGAGCGTAAGCGAAGCGTGGCGCCCGGTGATGTGAATCACGCAATCGTCCCGCCGGTGAGGGACGTACCTCAGCCCACGTACCTCAGCCCCGTGACTCCGCGAGCACCGCGTCCGTGAACGGCGTCCACGCCTCGATCGCCCAGGGGCCGAACGCCCGGTCCGTCAGGGCGACGCACGCGAGGCCCGCCGTCGGGTCGATCCACAGGAACGTGCCCGACTGGCCGAAGTGGCCGAACGTGCCCGGTGAGGACGTCGTCCCGGTCCAGTGCGGTGACTTGGAGTCCCGGATCTCGAAACCGAGCCCCCAGTCGTTGGGGTTCTGGTGCCCGTAGCCCGGCAGCACGCCCTTCGTACCGGGGTACTGCACGGTCATCGTCTCGGCGACCGTCCGCGGGTCGAGCAGCCGGGGCGCCTGCACCTCGGCGGCGAACCGCAGGAGGTCGTCGACGGTGGACACGCCGTCCTTGGCCGGTGACCCGTCGAGCGTGGTGGCGGTCATCCCCAGCGGCGCGAGGACCGCCTGCCGCAGATACTCGGCGAACGGGATGTCCGTCGCCTTCGCCACATGGTCCCCGAGCACCTCGAACCCGGCGTTGGAGTACAGTCGCCGCTCCCCGGGCGCCGACATCGCCCGGTGCTCGTCGAAGGCCAGCCCGGAGGTGTGCGCCAGCAGATGCCGTACGGTCGCCCCCGCGGGCCCGGCCGGTTCGTCCAGCTCGATCGCCCCCTCCTCGTACGCGACGAGCACCGCGTACGCGGCGAGCGGCTTGGTGACCGAGGCCAACGGGAAACGGTGCCCGGTGGGGCCGTGCGACCCGAGGACGGTGCCGTCCGCCCGGACGACGGCCGCGGCGGCCGTGGGGACCGGCCAGTTCTCGATCAGGGCGAGGCTCTGCAAGGACATGCGACGAGCCTATGCGGGCCCGAGGAGCAGACGCATCGAGGGGTCCGTGTCGCGGGTGAAACCCATGGACGCGTACAACGGCTCCGCATCCGGTGATGCGGTGAGCATGACATACCCGGCGCCTCGTTCCCGGAACCAGTCCAGGAGCTCCTCCACGCAGGCGCGGGCGTACCCCCGGCGGCGGGCATCCGGGTCCGTGGCGACGCTGAAGACGTACCCGATCAGCCCGTGCGGATTGCCGGCCCGCCCGATCCGGTACTCCAGCGTCCCCGCCGCCAGCGCGGCCAACGTGCCCGGCCGTCCGGGGAGGTCGACGACGAACGCGGCGAACCTGCCTCCGGGGTCGGCGAGTTCGGCGGTCAGTGTGGGCAGCGACGCGGCGTGCCAGTCCGTGGCGCCGGGCGTCCCGGCCAAGGAGTCGATCATCACCTGACGCAGTCGGAGCACTTCCGCCGCGTCCCCGTCCGTGGCACGCCGTACGAGACCCATGTCCCGCACGCTAGTGCTGTGACCGGAAAGGTTCACCGGCTCGCGACGCCCGGCACGGCACCTCGCGGCGTTGTCGCATGACCCGAGTACATCCAGTACGCGGGTCATGCTCCGCCTTGCGAGGCACCGCACCGGACGCCGCGAGCTTTCCGGCAAACCTTTCCGGTCACAGCACTGGCCAGCGGGCCCACGTCACGTCCTCATGTTTTCTCACCGTATTCGCTTGCTTGGAGCCCACTCCAAGGTTTTAGCGTGGAGGGCATGACGGTGATGGAGACCACGAGTACCACCAGTACTGCCAGTGCCGACAGTTGTGCCGGACCGCCGCGGCAGCCCCGGCGGCCGGACGGGCAGGACAAGTACACGATCAGCGAGGTCGTCACCCTCACCGGTCTGACGGCGCACACCCTGCGCTGGTACGAGCGGATCGGCCTGATGCCGCACATCGACCGCTCGCACACCGGCCAGCGCCGCTACCGCAACCGCGACCTCGACTGGCTGGACCTCGTCGGCAAGCTCCGGCTCACCGGGATGCCGGTCGCCGACATGGTCCGGTACGCGGAGCTGGTGCGCGAGGGCGACCACACCTACGCCGAGCGCTTCGACCTGCTCAAGTCGACCCGGGACGACGTCCTGTCCCGGATCGCCGAGCTCCAGGACACCCTGGCCGTGCTCGACCGGAAGATCAATTTCTACGCGGACGCCGGGCAGGCCCTGGCGTCGGAGAGGGCTTCATGACGAACGGCGTGAACGGCTCGAACGGCGCGATCCCGAAGGCACGACTGGGAGCGAACGGCCCCGAGGTCGGCGTACAGGGCCTCGGCTGCATGGGCATGAGCTTCGCGTACGGCCCCTCGGACGCGGCGGAGTCCCGGGCCACCCTGGAGCGGGCGCTGGAGCTGGGCGTCACCCTCTACGACACGGCCCACGCCTACGGCGCGGGGGAGAACGAGAGGTTCCTCTCCCCGTTCCTCAAGGCGCACCGCGACGACGTCGTCATCGCCACGAAATTCGGCCTGGCCGTGCACCCGGACGACCCGACCAGGCGGATCATCCGCAACGACGCCCCGCACATCCGCGAGTCCGTCGAGGGCAGCCTGCGCCGGCTCGACGTCGAGGCGATCGACCTCTACTACATGCACCGCCGGGACGTGAGCGTCCCCATCGAGGAGACCGTCGGCGTCATGGCCGAACTGGTCAGCGAGGGCAAGGTGAAGCACCTGGGGCTCAGCGAGGTCACGGCCGGGGAACTCCGCGCCGCGCACGCCGTGCACCCCATCGCCGCCCTCCAGTCCGAGTGGTCCCTCTTCAGCCGGGACATCGAGGCCACCGTGGTCCCCGCGGCCCGCGACCTCGACGTGGCGCTCGTGGCGTACTCCCCGCTCGGCCGGGGCTTCCTCACCGGTTCCTTCGCCAAGGCCGAGGACCTCACCGCCGACGACTTCCGCCGCCAGCAGCCCCGCTTCACCGGCGACAACGCCGCCGCGAACGCGGCCCTCCTGGACCCGATCCGCCAGGTCGCCGAGGCCCACGGCGCCTCCCTCGGCCAGGTCGCCCTCGCCTGGGTCCACCACCGGGCCTCCGTGCACGACCTCCCGGTCGTCCCCATTCCGGGCACCCGCAAGCCGGGCCGGATCGAGGAGAACGCCGCGGCCACGAGGCTCGCCCTGACCGAGGCGGACCTGGCCGTACTGGAGCCGATAGCGGCCGAGGTGGCGGGCGACCGCTACGCGGACATGAGGTTCACGTCGGCAGGCAGGGAGTAGTCCGGTTCACAGTTCCGCGAGGAGTTCCGCCTTCTTCGCGCTGAACTCCTCGTCGGTGACCAGCCCCGCCTCGTGCAGCTCCCCGAGGTGCCGGATCCGGTCGGCGATGTCGGCCGGGTCCCGTCGGGGCCCGGCCGCGACCGGAGCCAGGGCCCCGGCGCCCGTGGACCGCGCCGCCGCCAGGACCGCCGCGGCGAACGGCAGCGACTCGTGCACCGGCCCGTACCCCAGCCCGAACACCACGGCGGCCGGATCATGGTCCGCCTGGGGCGGGCGCTCACCGGCGGTGTCCCGCCGAAGCAGCCGCAGATACCCCTCGAAGACCTCCGGCGACCGCCACTCGACGCCGCTCAGCTCGCTCACCGGAAAACTCTGGTCCCCGGCCTTCCACTTCGCCGAGGAGGCACCCGTCCAGGACCACCGGAACGACACCGACCGCCCGTCGAACGACGCCTTCCCGTCGTACGCCTTGAACTGCAACGGCACCTCCGGCGCCGCCACCAGGAACCGCTCGGCCGGCCCCGAACCGGTCAGCCGGGCCCGCAGTTCGTCCGCGTAGTACTCGGCGAGGGTCTCCCGCTCGGCCGGCAGCACCAGCCGGTACGGATCGGAGCCCTCCTTGAGCTGCTCGGCCGCCGCCTCCATCAGAGGGTCGGCGCCCGGCCGCGGCACGGCCCGCAGGACGACGGTGCCCCGCTTGCCCGGTGTCAGCGTCACCCCCGCGATCGCCTCCAGGGGGACGCGTCGCTCGCCGAGCGCCTGGAACAGTTTCGGTGTTCGGATCCCCCGTTCGAAGCGGATGAGCACGGAGTCGGACTCGAACTCCCAGGCGGCATGAAATCCGGCCAGTACGTCACCCATGCGGCTCATCGTATGCGGACGGGGCGGTGAAGTCCCGACCCGTGGCGAACCGCACTTTTACCACCTCTACGCGCGTCAGGCGGCGGTGGTGTCCGGCAGACCCGCCCGGCACCCGTCGTTCTTCCGCGCGCACTCCACCGCGTGGTAGGCGCCGATCCCGATCTCCGCGAAGTTGTACAGGCTCACGGTGCCGGGCTCGAAGTAGCCGCTGTGCCCCTCGGCGTTGGACGCCGACAGCAGGCGCGCCCCGAACTCCGCCGACATCGGGTCGGTGCCGTGACCGAGCCCGCCGACCTCCAGGTACGGCACGTCCTGGACCCAGTCGTCGGCGTCCCGCATGGCCCACACCCGGGCCGCCGTGCGCAGCGCGGAGACCTTCTCGGTCCGCATGCCGGGGCTGCCGGCGACCGCGATGTCCGTGACCCGCGACGGCAGGGAGCGTGCGGCGACCCCGCACACCACCGAGCCGTAGCTGTGACACACCAGGGCGACGGTGGACCCGCCGGGCAGCGCCCTGACCAGCGTGTTCAGCCGGATCGCGCCCTGTTCGGCGCGGAGCGCGGTGGCCGAGTCGAGGCCGAGGCCGTCGGGCGCGGTGTAGTCGGCCCAGGCGATCACGGCGGTACGCGTCCGGGTGCTCGCGGTGCGCTCCGCCCGGTACAGCGCCTCGGCCATGCCGACGGGTGCCGAGTACCGGCGGTTGGTGCGCTGGAAGTTGAGGATGTCGGTGTCGACGCCGGGGACGACGACCGAGACGCGCTCCGCCTTGTCGAGGTCGCCGAAGACCTCGGCGACCCGGCCGGAGCCGTCGGGGTCGAAGGCGAGGATCTGCCGGTCCTCGTCGGCCAGCGAGACGTAGCGGTGCATGCGCCGGGTCGCCTCGTACTGGCCGGTCGCGGAGAGCCGTTCGTCGTGCGTGCGGGCCCGTTCGCGCTTGCTCTGCTGCCGGAGCGCGATGCGGTTGGCGCGGTAGCGCAGTTCGACGGGGGCGCCGTTCATGTTGCCCACCGCGAGCGGGTAGCGGTGGGCGAGCCGCCGCTGCTGCCGATCGGTGAGCGAGGCGAAGAAGGCGGTCAGCCGGTGCGGCGACGACTCCGCGTCGGGCAGTTCACGCCCGTCGAGGTGTCCGTGCCGCCACGCGGAGAGCGACGCCTGCAGCGGCGACTCCCCTCGATGGCTGCGGATCGCAGTCCAGCCGGTGGTCGCCAGCATCACGAAAACGACGGCCAGCGCCAGCAGTGCGCGCCAGACGTTCAGTTGCGGGGAGGAGTCGAAGGAAGTCACTGAAAGGACACACTAAGAGAACGGAAGGGTCTCGCGTTAACCGAGTGAGAGGGATCACGTTTCGAGCGCGCCTGTTCCACGCGGTGCGCAAAGAACGTCCTCATGGTGCTGTTATGAGGGGATTTCAGCCGTTCCGCCACTTCTCGGCGAGTGAGGGCCGGACGGCGTCCAGATGGGCGGCGGTCAACTCCCGCATCGCCTCCATGCTGAGGTCGCCGCCCATGGCCCACAGGCGTTCGGTGACGCGCATGACCCCGGCGAAGACGGCCACCGCCACCCGCGGCCGGGGGTCGGTGCGCACATCGAGTCCCTCGCGCTCGGCGACGATCTCCTCGATCTCGCGGGCCACCTCGTCCGTGCGGCGCAGATGCGCGGCGAGCAGCGCGGGCGTCGACTCGATCATCCCGTAGCTGCGCAGATAGAGGTCGACGGGGACGATCCGCGCGACGGCCTCGCCGATGGCGTCCCAGCCCTCCAGGACCGCGTTGCGCAGGGCCTCCAGCGGGGCCTCGTGTGCGGGCCGGGCCCGCAGCGCCGCGACGAAGTGCTCCTGGCTGAGGCCGATGACCGCGAGGGCGGCCTCCTCCTTGCCGGCGAAGTAGCGGAAGAAGGTGCGCTGCGAGACGTCCACGGCCTCGGCGATCTCGTCGACGGTCGTCGCCTCGTACCCCTGGGTCGTGAACAGCTCCAGGGCGGCCCGCAGCAGCGCGTCGTGGGTGCGCTGCTTCTTCCGTTCGCGCAGCCCAGGCCGTTCCGCCGCCGTCGCCTCCGCCGTCTCCATGAACCCTCTCCTCCACCCGGTCCGTGCTCCGAGTGACGTGACAGTTACCGACTTGTGAACTCGTTTGTCAACTGTCAGTGGCTGTCACTAGCCTCGCACGCATGACTAGTCAGACCACTGTCGACAAGACGGGACCGGGGGACCAGGCGCCAGCAGCCCCGTCGGACCCGACACGGGGCCAGGGGCGGGGCCTGCGGGGCCACCCGTGGTTCACCCTCCTCACCGTGGCCGTGGGCGTCATGATGGTCGCCCTCGACGGCACCATCGTCGCCATCGCCAACCCGGCCATCGCGGACGACCTCAAGGCGAGCTTCGCCGAGGTCCAGTGGATCACCAACGCGTACTTCCTCGCGCTGGCGGTCACCCTCATCACCGCGGGCAAGCTCGGCGACCGCTTCGGCCACCGCCAGACCTTCCTCATCGGTGTCGTCGGCTTCGCCGCCGCCTCCGGTGCCATCGGCCTGTCGAACTCGGTCGCCTTCGTGGTGACCTTCCGGGTCTTCCAGGGCCTGTTCGGCGCGCTGCTCATGCCGGCCGCGCTCGGTCTGCTCCGTGCCACCTTCCCCGCCGAGAAGCTCAACATGGCGATCGGCATCTGGGGCATGGTCATCGGTGCCTCCACCGCGGGCGGCCCGATCCTCGGCGGCTTCCTCGTCGAGAACGTCAGCTGGCAGTCCGTGTTCTGGATCAACGTCCCCGTCGGTGTCCTCGCCGTCGCCCTCGGCGTGTGGATCCTCCTCGACCACCGCGCCGAGAACGCCCCGCGCTCCTTCGACGTCCTCGGCATAGCCCTGCTCTCCGGGGCCATGTTCTGCCTGGTCTGGGCGCTGATCAAGGCCCCCGAGTGGGGCTGGGGCTCCGGTACGACCTGGACGTTCGTCGCGGCGTCCCTCGTCCTGTTCGCCCTGTTCGCCTTCTGGGAGACGAGGGTGAAGGAGCCCCTGATCCCGCTCGGCCTCTTCCGCTCCGTACCGCTGTCCGCGGGTGTGGTCCTGATGGTCCTGATGGCCATCGCCTTCATGGGCGGCCTGTTCTTCGTGACCTTCTACCTCCAGAACGTGCACGGGATGAGCCCCATCGACGCCGGTCTGCACCTGCTGCCGCTCACCGGCATGATGATCGTCGGCTCGCCCCTGGCCGGCGCGCTGATCACCAAGGCCGGACCGCGTATCCCGCTGGCCGGCGGTATGGCCTGCACCGCGATCGCCATGTACGGCATGTCGACCCTGGAGACGGACACCGGCAGCGCCGTGATGTCCCTCTGGTTCGCGCTGCTCGGCCTCGGCCTCGCCCCGGTGATGGTCGGCGCCACCGAGGTCATCGTCGGCAACGCGCCGCTGGAGCTGTCCGGTGTCGCCGGTGGTCTCCAGCAGGCCGCCATGCAGATCGGCGGCAGCCTCGGTACGGCCGTCCTGGGCGCCGTGATGGCGTCCAAGGTCGACGGCGACCTGCCGGGCAACTGGGCCGACGCCGGTCTGCCGCCGCTCACGGGCGACCAGCTCGACAAGGCGTCCGAGGCCGTCCAGGTCGGCGTGCCCCCGGTCGCCGAGGGCACCCCGCCGGAGATCGCCGCGAAGATCGCC
>NZ_LIRK01000514.1 GCF_001419765.1 Streptomyces torulosus | reverse complement strand
CTGCCCGCCCACCCCGAGACCGCCCTCGGCATCGAGATCCCGACCGTCCTGGAGTCCCTGCGCACGGAACTCCCCGACGCGAAGATCACGTACGCCGCCGGCAGCGCGGTCGACGGCGACGACACGGAAGGGTTCCCGGAGGCGGTCGCCCGCGCGTCCGAGGCCGACATCTGCGTGGCGGTCCTCGGCGACCGCGCCGGCCTCTTCGGCCGGGGCACCTCCGGTGAGGGCTGCGACGCGGAGGACCTCCGGCTGCCCGGCGTCCAGGCGAAGCTGCTGGACGCGCTGGTCGCCACGGGCACACCGGTCGTGCTGGTCCTCCTCACCGGCCGCCCCTACGCGCTGGGTCGCTGGCACGGCGGGCTCGCGGCCTCCGTCCAGGCCTTTTTCCCCGGGGAGGAGGGCGGCCCGTCGGTGGCGGGAGTGCTGTCGGGCCGCATCTCCCCCTCCGGCCGCCTCCCGGTCAGCGTCCCGAAGAGCCCCGGCGGCCAGCCGTGGACGTACCTCCAGCCGCCGATGGGCCTGTTCGGCGGCGCCAGCAACATCGACCCGACCCCGCTGTACCCGTTCGGGCACGGCCTCTCGTACACGACGTTCGAGTGGACCGACTTCGAGGGCGGGGGTGACGGCGACGGGGTGCCGGAGATCGGCACGGACGGCGAGTACGACGTCGCGGTGACCGTCCGCAACACCGGGGACCGCGCGGGCGCGGAGGTCGTGCAGCTCTACCTCCACGACCCGGTGGCCACGGTGACCCGCCCCGACATCCGCCTGATCGCCTACCAGCGCCTGGACCTGGCCCCCGGCGAGGCCCGCCGGGTGCGGTTCCGCTTCCACGCCGACGTGTCGTGCTTCGCCGACCGCACGGGGCGCCGCGTGGTGGAACCGGGCGCGCTGGAACTGCGTATGGCCGCGTCCAGCACGGATGTACGCCATGGGGTGCGCGTCGCGTTGACGGGCCCCGTACGCGAGGTGGGCCCGGACCGCCGCCTGCACTGCGAGACGGAGGTCCGAGCGGTGGACTGACGCGCTGCTCAGCCGGCCTGGGCCGCCGCGAACGGAACGAAGGCGGCCCAGGCGGAGGGGTGGAGGCCGAGGGGGGTGAGGGTGGTGTCCTTGGAGTCCCGGACGTGGATGGTGGCGGGGGTGGAGGCGACTTCAACGCAGTCGTCGGCCTGGGGGCTGCTGTACGTGGACTTGCGCCACTCCAGGGCGACTTCGACGCAGCTGTCTCCTTGATCCGTGCTGTAGCTGGACTTGAACCAAGCGAGTTGGGCGGTACTCATAAGGCTCCTCGCAGTCGCTCCAGCAAGCTCACGGAGTCTTCCGGGGTCAGAGCCTGCGATCGCAGTTTCGCATAACGCTGGTGGAGGACAGCGACGTCTTTCGGCTCAGCAATCAGGTGGCCGTTCATATGCCCCTCGGCGTAGGCGAACCGCCGTCCGTCGGGGGTCTCAACAAGCTGGAGCGGCCCTGACAGGCTGGCGTGGAGCGTGCGCTTCAACGGCATGATCTGCAGGCTCGCATTGCGCAGGGCCGCGCACTGCAGCATGTAGTCCAGCAGACAGCGGGTCACGTCTGGCCCGCCCAATTGCCGCAGCACCACGCTCTCCTCGATGATGAAGCTGAACGAGGCATTCGGCCGCTCCCGCAACAGCCGCTGTCGTTCCGCCCGAGCCGTCCACTGCGCCTCGATCTCGTCGTCGGTCAGGAGCGGCAGCCGATCCTCGAACAGGGTCCTCGCGTACGCCTTCGTCTGCAACAAGCCCGGAATCATGCGGCACTCGTACGTGTACAGGGCGATCGCAGTCGCCTCCAACCCCGCCCACTTCCGGAACCACGCCGCCAACCCCGGCTGTCGCCCCAGGTGCTGTGCCGCCGCGAGCAGCGCCCGTGTCCCTCCCAGCGCCCGGTCCACCCCCTCCACGAACGCCGTGTCCGGTAGGCGGCGGCCCTGTTCCACCGACGCCACCATGTGCTTGGAGTAGCCGATGGACTCGGCCAACTGCTCCCGGCCCAGACCCGCGTGCTCGCGCAGGGCCTGGACCATCGCCCCGAACGTCCGCAGACTGTCGGAGACCTCCGGCTCGCCGCTCCCGCCCAGTACCGCCATGTCGCTGTTGTCGGCCCCCATCGGCCACCTCCCGCGCGCCCGCCCACCAGACCACACCGCTCAACGCACATCGTCACGTCACGTCACCATTACTGTCCAGCGAGTCACGGCGTACGCTGCGTGAGCGTACGCGGCGTTCCGGTGGCCAAACGACCCCCGCCGCGGCCAGATTGTTGGGCATGACCGCACCGCCCGCTGCTCAACGCACCGTCACGGCGCCCTCGTTCACGCGCCGCTTCAGCTCGACCCCGCTCGGCGCCCGTCTCGCGAGACGTACGGCGCTGGTCCAGTTGAAGGCCTGGGGTATCGCCTACGGCTCCGACGTCTCCGAGCGCGCGGCCGTCGTCGTCGCGGAACTCGCGGCGAACGCCGTGACGCACGGTCGCGTGCCGGGACGGGACTTCGAGTTGCGCCTGTCCCTGCCCACCGGCTCGCTCCGTATCGAGGTCACCGACACGCGGGGTGACGGCCGGCCGCCGGGCCCCGGTGCCGTGCAGGCCGCGGGTCCGCTGGACGAGTCGGGGCGGGGGATGGCGCTCGTCGAGGCGCTGGCCGACCGCTGGGAGGTACGGGAGCGGACGCCACCCGGCAAGACCGTGCTGGTGGAGATCGACGTACCGGGGTGGCTGGCGCTGATGCGGCGGCTGGCGGTGGCGAGGCCGCCGAAGAGACGCCGCTAGCGCGCCGCCGCACGCCGGTCAGTGCCGGACGTTCCGGTCGGGCCGGTTCAGGACGCGGGTGGGGGCCTCGGCCCGAGTGGATGGCG
>NZ_LIRK01000513.1 GCF_001419765.1 Streptomyces torulosus | reverse complement strand
CCCCCACACCCCCACTGCACCCCTCGACCGCAACGGCCCGCCGGACCATCCGGCGGGCCGTAAAGGCGTGTACACCCACGACACGACAACCCCGGCCTCCCCGCGCCGAGGTGGGCGGCGTCGGAGAGGCCGGGGTGGGGCAAGCCAGGGAAGGGGAGGTACGCCGGTAGGGCTCGAAGTCGCGGGTCAGGAACCCGCGTTGTTGCGCGCCCTGCTGGCGTCCTCCAGGGATTCGGCGAGGATGCGCCAGATCTCGGCGGCCAGGTCGATGTTGGACTGCTGACGGGCCTGCTCGCCCAGCTCCTTCAGCCGGTGGATGCCCTCCGCCTCGCGGCCCTCCAGAAGCATCAGGCGGGCGTCGAGGATGTGGAGCCGGACCTGGTCCCGATAGGTGAGGCGCAGTTCGTCGCTGTGCAGCTGGTCGTGCAGGGCACGGGCGTCCGCGTACCGGCCCTCCTCGAAGGCCAGATGCGTCTGCAGGGTGAGGAGTTCCTGGCGCAGCACCGGCGTGCCGACCAGGGCGAGGGCGCTGGCCGCCTCGTCGAGGCAGGCGCGGCCGCGTTCGGTCTGCGGGGGTGTGCTCTGCAGGTGCAGGGAGGCGGCGGCCAGCCGCAGGCGCGCCCACAGCGTCAGATCGACGCTGCTGTCCAGTTCCTTCATGGCACGTTCGAGGTAGTTCCGCGCGACCTCGTGGTCGCCCTGGCGGAACCGTACGGTGGCGGCCGACCACAGTGCCTCGGCGGCCAGCGGATCGGACCGTCCCTCGACGAGCTGGACCAGTTCGTCGACGTGTGCCCGGGCGTCGGGCAGCCGTCCGGCCTCCGCTTCCACGGAGACCAGCGTGAGCAGTGCGCCACCGGTGTCGGTGACGGACAGTCCGGCGCCCTTGGCGAGCTGGTAGGCGTTGACGGCGATGCCGAGCGCGCGCGTCACCTCACCGGTCGAGCGCAGCGAACGGGCGAGCTGGGAGCCGGCCCTGCACTGCAGTTCGGGCAGGGCGAGTTCGTCGGCGACTCGGGCGAGCTTCTCCAGGCAGGCCTGCTCCTCGTCGCGTCGGCCGCGGCGCTGCCAGTAGCGGGAGATCAGCCACAGCGCCTGCCAGCGCAGGAACGGGGCCTCCTCACGGACCTGGCCGAGCACGGCGATGAGGTTCTCGATGCCCTCGTCGCCGTCCGTGGACGTGGCGATGGACAGGGCCTGCGCGAGGGAACCTCCGCTCGGCGGGGTGTCGAAGGCGGAGCGATCGACACCCAGAACCTGGGCGAGGTAGGTCACCACCCGCTCCGTGGGCTGTCGCGCGCCTGACTCCAGACGTGACAGGTAACCGGTGGAGATCTCCTCGCCCGCGAGGGCGGCCTGCGACAGACCGCGCTCCACTCGCAACTCTTTGAGGCGTCGGCCGAAAGTCGGCTGTTCCAGCATATAAGTCTCACTATCACTTAGCGTGCGGTGACAGGTATGCGGCTCCACCTCCCCCGCGACTCTCGGCGAGCAGCCAAAGTACTGATCTACCTGGGAGTCTAGTGCCAATCGGACCGACTCAGCAAGCAACTTGCCCACCTCCTTGCCAAGGCATCCGGAAGACCCCCTTCGACTCTTGGCACGCTCTTGTCAATCTCAGGCAACTTGTTGCCAAGCGTCGGGCGGGCCGGTTAGGTTGGGATCGCTTCGGGTTCCACGGAACCTCGAAGTCCGCACCCACCTGTGTTTTCGCTAGAGGAGCTGTTATGCACAAGCGTTTCCGCACCGTGTCCGTCGCCGCCCTCTCCGTGATCACTCTGGGGGCTCTGCCCTCCGTCTCGCAAGGGGACATCGACTGGCCCAAGCAGGCGAGCGCTGTCACCCATGCCGCCGGTAGTGACGGCGGTATTGACTGGCCCAAGAAGGAGAGCGCTTTCTCTTCTGCCTCTGCTGGCAACGAGGACATTGACTGGCCGTAACCACGGCCGGATCGCGCCCACACCGTCGCCGCCCACGCAGGGTGAGCACTCAGGGAGCCCGCAGTCCCTCGGAGCCGGGACGCCGGGATGACAACGATGCCGACATGGGGCCCCAGCGGGCCGTATGCCCGGGCCTCACTCCGCGTCGACCGCGCGACCTGGATTCCCCTTCCCAACCCGGCCGGGGACGCCTGATGTCATATGTCAGGCAAACTTGTGCCTCCCGACCCGTTCCCGTCCCGTCGGCCGCTGTTCCCTCTGCTGCCCGAAGACCGGCAGGACAGCGTCAAGCGGCCACGTTCCGGCCATGCTCATCGTGCCGGCGCGTCCGGCGCCCTCGTCGGTCAGGCACCTGAGCGGCCGTCAAGCCGTCGTCCTGTCGTCCCGCGCCGTACCGCTTCCCTGAACACCGACGTACGCGCCGCGGATGCCGGCATCTCCGTGTGCCACGCACCCGCCGAGTACGTCCCTCGCCCAAGTCCCCTTCGTCGCGGACCTCTTGGAGGCGGGACTCCGCCGGGGAGCGACGGGCCCGTGCTGACTGCATCCCAGGGGATCGCGCCTGACGTGATCGCACCGACGACGTAGCCCGCACCCCATGTGCTCGTGCCCCCGGCGGCTTCCGACCCGGGCCCTGGTCCCCGACGGCCGGGTTCCCCGGGCGCGTCGGCGTCCGGTGTCCACCGCGGCGTCCGCCTCACGAGCGCGGCGACCGTGTCACCGCGCCTCGGCCGCACGACGCCCGGCTCTCCCCGGAGCGCCCCGCCCCGTCCGCCGGCCCTCACCGGCGGACTCGGCGTGCCCCGGTCCGGAGGCGGCGACCGGGCCCCTCTCCCGGATCACGTGACAGCACTTCCCACGGCCGGGACCCGAACCAGCCCCCCACACATCGCCATCCATCAACACCGCGAAATGGAGAGCGCCTTCATGACTCCGCACCTCACCCTCCCCCTCGAACGGACGTCGTCGCTGAGCGACGAGCAGATCGAGTCGTTCGCGCGGCTCGGCTATGTGATCCTGCCGGGCTTCCTGCCCGACGGCCTGGCCTCCCGGCTGCGGAACGAGGCCGACCACTGGGTCGACTCGGGGCTGCGGGAGAAGTCGATCGCCTCCTGCGTCGACCCCGTCACCCACGGCCTGCCGCCCGTCATGGAGCTGGAACTCGCGGCGCACGGCGAACTCCTCACGTACGCGCCGCTGCTGGACGTGCTCACCCAGCTGATGGGCCCGGACTTCGTCTTCCACCACCTGCACAGCGACCGGCAGAAGCCCGACCTGCCGGGCAAGGACTGGCACCACGACTACGAGCAGCGGCCGCAGACCGACCGCCGCCACACCATGATCCACACACTGCACTACCTGGACGGCCTCGACAGCGACACCTCCTCCCTGGTCGTGCTGCCGGGTTCGCACCTCGACGTCGCCGAGAAGGACGCCCGCGCCCGCCTGGGCACCGCCGAACTGCCGGGCGAGGTCGTCATCGACCACCTGCCGCCCGGCTCCACCGTCGTCGTGCACTCCGCGCTGTTCCACGCCCGCCGCGCCCTGCCCGGCGGGCAGCGCGGCAAGGACCGCTACTTCGTCGACGCCTCGTACTGCCAGGTGGGCACCGCGTGGCCGCCGGTGAAGCCGTACTGGCGGCACATGCTGCGGCGCGCCCGGGCCCTCGGCCTCGACCGGGGCCGGCCCGAACTGTTCGCGGAGCGCCACTTCTCGGAGTACGTCAGGTCCGTGTGAACCCCCGCCGTCACGATCGGAGGAGGAACCCCATGCTGTACGCGGGAATCGCCTGGGACGCGGGCGGTTACGAGATCGAGGTGGTGGACGAGTCCGGTGCGGCGGCCGCGCCCCGGGCGCGGTTCGGCGCGGACCGGATCGCCGACCTGGTCGGGCACTTGCGTGGCCTCGGCCAGGAGCGGCTGGTCACCGTGGTGGAGAGCACCAACGGGATACTCGACGGCCGACTCATGGCCGCCGGCCTCACGGTGTTCCGGGCCGACCCCCATCTCCTGCCGTCGAGAACGGCGTTCGGGTCGGCCCCGGCCGCCGCGATCGCCCGGGCCGCCGCCGGAGCCCCCTCGGCCCTGGCCCGTCTGGTCCGTACCCGCGGCACCCAGACCGGCCGGGAGCCGGAGCTGGAGGCGTGGATCGCGGGCACGACGTCCGAGGTGGCACGGCTGACCGCCGACGGTCTTCTGGTGAGCCACGGAGGGCGCGACCGCAAGGAGATCGCGCTCACCTTCGACGACGGGCCGCAGCCGGGCAACACCGAACGCGTCCTGGACGTCCTCGGACGCTACGGCGTGCCGGCGACGTTCTTCTGCGTCGGCATGAACGCCCGCGCCCACCCGGACATCCTGACCCGGATGCGGGAGCAGGGACACGGGTTCGGCAACCACACCTGGTCGCACCCGTTCCTGCCCGAGCTGACGCGTTCCCAGCTCACGGAGCAGATCGAACGCACCCAGGAGGCCATCGCCGAGGCGTCCGGCGGGCCGGCGCCGACCCTGTTCCGGCCGCCGTACGGGTCGCGCACCCCGGAGGTCCTCGGCTGGCTCGCCGAGTCCGGGCTGACGACCGCCCTGTGGGACGTGGTGCCCGACGACTGGTCGATGCCCGGCACCGACACCGTCGCCCGGGTCGTGCTCGACCAGGCGCGGCCCGGCTCCGTCGTCCTGCTGCACGACGGCGGCGGCGACCGCTCCCAGACGGTCGACGCACTGCCCGTCATGATCGAGGGCCTGCTCGAACGGGGTTACCGGTTCACCCGCCTGGACGCGATGACGGCACCCACGGATGACGCCGCCGGGCAGGCACCGGCTGCGGTCTCGTCAACGCTCGCGTAACGGGACGCACGGGCCCGGCGGGGCGACCGCGCCGCCGGGCCCCGCGCCGAAGGGGCGGTACGGCTTATGGCCGTACCGCCCCTTCCTGTCGGGTCGTGCGGGGTCACACCTTCCGCAGCCCCGCCGCGAGCGTCACGACCAGCAGGACGAGCAGCCCGGCGAGGGTCGTGCGCAGCCCGAAGGCGCCCGCGAACCAGCCGACGAGGACCGGGCCGATCAACAGGCCGCTGTACGTCATGGTGTTGACCTTCGCCAGGGCGTGCGCCGCGCTCCCGGCATCCAGGTCGTCGCCCCCGTGGCCGACGGAGCTGAAGATGACCGGCACGAGCACGGAGAGCCCGAGACCGAACAGCGCGAAGCCCACGACGGCGGTCACGGGGCCGGGCGCGAGCACGACGACCGTGAGACCGACGACGGCGATGGCGCCGCCCCGGTTGACCAGGGCCCGCGCCCCGAACCGTGCGTGCAGTCGGTCGCCGACGAGCCGCCCGCCCGCCTCGCAGGCGCTGTACGCGATATAGGCGAGGGAGGCCGTGGCGAGGGTGGCGCCGAGCTTCTCGTGGAGGTAGACGCCGCCCCAGTTGCCGACGACACCGCTGCACACCAGGACGACCGTGCCGGTCAGCCCGAGGAGCAGCAGCCGGGTCGACCACCCGGACAGCACACCGGCGCGGGTCGTCGTACCGGTGTCGCGCTCCTTCGCCTCACCCGCCGCTGCCTTCCCGACGCGATCGGTCCTGGCCGGGAGCAGAGACCTGCCCGCCACGAGGGCCAGCGCGACCATGGCCGCGCCGACGGCGGCGTAGTGGGCGGTGAGCGTGAGGCCGGCCTTGATGGCGGCGCCACCGAGCAGGGAGCCCACGGCCGAGCCGATGCTCCACGCCGCGTGGCAGCTGTTCATGATGTGCCGTCCGGTCTCCTTCTCCACGGCGATGGCGTGGGCGTTCATGGAGACGTCGATCAGACCGTCGGCCGCACCGAACACGGCCAGGACGACGACGAACCCGAAGACGGAGTTCGCGGAGGACGGCGGGACGAACGCGACGAGCGAGAGCGGCAGCGCGAGGGCGGCCACCCGGACGACGGGCGCGCTGCCGAACCGGGCGACCAGCGAACCCGTCGCCTGCATGGCCACCAGCCCGGTCAGGATGGGCACGATCAGCAGCAGGCCCAGGGCGCCCTCGGACAGCCCGAATCCCGTCTTCCACACGGGGATCTGCACGAAGTAGCTCGCGAAGACGAACCCCGTCAGGAAGAACGGCGCCATCGACGCCCACCGCAGCCGTCGCACGCCCGGCGCGTCGCGCACCGCCCCGCCCTGCCCGGCTTTCGCCGTGTTCTCCTCGGTCTCCTCGACCGTGCCGTTCTCTGTCTCTGCCATGACTTCCACCTCGTCGAGCGACTCCGAAAAGCTTGCTGACTATTCAGGCACAGTGTTGCCAAGTTAGGCAACATTGGGTCACACTCTCGGTATGGATGACTTGAAATTCAGTGTCGTGATCCCTTACAAGCAGCGGCTGGACAACATCCGCCTCGTCCTGTCGGCGCTGGCCGAACAGACGATGGACCACCGCGACTTCGAGGTCCTCATCGGCGCGATGGAGTACTCACCCGAATTCGTCTCCGTATGCCGGGAGTTCACCGACCGACTCACCATCGTCTCGACCCTCTCGGCGGACGACTGGAACCTCTGCAAGGCGAGGAACCTGGCGATGCGCCAGGCCCGCGGCCAGGTGACGCTCATCCTGGACGCCGACATGGTGCTGCCCACCCGCTTCCTCGACAACCTGTACGAACGGCACTACGCGCACGGCCAGAACGTGTGCGTCGTCGGGCAGATGATCGGCTACGACGACGTGGTCGAGACGGACGTCGAGCACGTCGAACTCGCCCCCTTCAGCCACTACCGAGAGGTCCTCGCCGAGCTGGAGGCACGGGACCACGTCGTGATGGACGACCGCTGGAACGCCGACAACACCTCCGCCTTCCACCGCTTCCCCTGGGTCTACGCACGCGGCGGACTCGTCGCCGCCCCCACCGCGACCATCCGGCGCCACGACCTCACCTACGACGAGGGCTTCCAGGGCTGGGGGCCCGAGGACCAGGAGTGGGCGCTGCGGGTGGCCCTGACCGGCACCCCGATCGTCCTCGGCGAGGAGGTGTACGGGCTGCATCTGCCGCATCTGCGCAGCGTCCAGGACAACGGTCGCACCGCGCAGCGCAACAACCGCTACTACCTGGCCAAGTGGCCCCGCCTGGAGCTCGAGCTCGCCCTCTCCTTCGGCTGGCAGGAGACCGCCCGCGTCCTGCCCGACGTACGACGCGAACTGGAGGCCGCTGTGGCGGGGTTCGGCCCGCGCCACGCCCTGGGAACCGTGCGCGGCACGGTGAACGGCAGGAGTCTCGTGGTCGTCGGCGCGGCGGTCGACCCCGCCACGCGGACCGCCGCACCGGACGTCGCCGCCCTGTTCGACACCCACGCCGAGCTGACCGTGCTGCCGCTCGCCGGTTTCGCGCTGCCCCACCCGGACGGCGACGCCGACGAGTGCCACGTCCTTCCCCCGGTGGCACGGCTGAGCCCCCGCTACCGGGACGCCGTCCTGCGCGAGGCCGACCGCGTCGCCGTCAAGGTGTCCTCCCAGATCGACCGGGGCCCGACCGCGTAGCCGAGACGGAACCAGGCCGGGGCAGAGCCCGCCCCGGCGCGATGCCCCACTCGCCGCGCGCCGGCTGAGCGGCGATCCGCGCGGCGCGGGTACCACGACCACTGCTGATCGGAGTACTCATGACGCTCGACACGGCCACCAACTGGGCCGGGAACCTCACCTTCGGCGCCACGCGCTGGCACCGCCCGCGCAGCGTCGACGAACTGCGCCGCACCGTGGCGGACAGCGCCCGCATACGGGCCGTCGGCAGCGGCCACTCCTTCAGCGCAGTCGCCGACACCAGAGGCGACCTGGTCCGCCTGGACGCCCTGCCGCCCACCATCGACCTCGACCCGGACGCCTCGACCGTCACCGTCTCCGCGGGCCTGCGCTACGCGGACGTCATCTCCGTCCTGGAGCGTGCCGGGCTCGCCCTCGCCAACCTGGCGTCGCTGCCGCACATCTCCATCGCCGGCAGCGTCGCCACCGGCACCCATGGCTCCGGTGACACCCAGCGCTGTCTCGCCGCGTCGGTCCGCGCGCTGCAACTGGTCGGCCCCGAAGGCGATCTGGTCGAGCTGAGCCGGGACGCGGACCCGGACCTCTTCCCGGGCGCGGTGGTGGCGCTCGGCGCACTCGGCATCGTCACCCGGCTCACCCTCGACATCGAGCCGAGCTACGCGATGGCACAGCGCGTCCGTGTCGCCGTCCCGCTCGACGAGGTGGCCGCCCACTTCGACGCGGTGTCCGGCGCGGCCCACAGCGTCAGCGTCTTCACCGACTGGGGCGGGGACGAGGCCCAGGTCTGGCTCAAGCGCAGGCTGGACCGGCCCGACAGCGGCTGGAGCGGCGGCCGCCCCGCCGACCGGCCGATGAACCCCGTACCGGGTATGCCCCCGGAGTTCAGCACCGAGCAACTCGACGTGCCGGGCCCGTGGTGCGAACGGCTCCCGCACTTCCGGCCCGAGCTGACGCCGGGCGCCGGGGAGGAACTCCAGTCCGAGTACTACCTGCCGCGCGCCGCCGCCCCCGCCGCGATCGCCGCTCTGCGGGGCCTCGGACAGCGCCTCGCTCCCGCCCTGCACATCGCGGAGGTGCGTACGGTCCGCGCCGACGACCTCTGGCTGAGCCCGGCGCACGGGAGGGACTCCGTCACCTTCCACTTCACCTGGGTCAAGGACCTGGCCCGCGTCCAGCCCCTCATCGCCGACGTCGAGGACGCCCTGATGCCGCTCGGCGCCCGACCGCACTGGGGCAAGTTGACCGCCCTCACCCCGGGGGAGATCGCCGCGCTCTACGAACAGATCGGTGCGTTCGCCCAGTTGGCCCGCAAGTACGACCCGTCCGGCACATTCCGCAACGACTTCACGGACGCACTCCTCGACACGGTCTGAAGTCCCGCCGCTCACGACGGTGGCCCACGGGGATCTCCCCGTGGGCCACCGTCGTGAGCCTGGGCTCCTCATCAGGCCCCGCTGTCACCAGCGGTCGTGCACCAGGCCCCTGATCCGGCGGTCGTAGAGCTCCTCGACCGCCTTCAGGGTCAGCTCCGGCAGCGCGGGCAGCCGCGCCGCCTCGGAGTTGGCGCGGGCCTGCTCGGGTGTGCGCGCCCCCGGGATCACCGAGGTCACCCCCGGTTGCTGCACCACCCAGCGCAGCGCGGCCTGCGCCGGTGTCGCCCCCTCGGGTACGAGCGCCGCGAACTCTGCGGCCGCCTCGACCCCCACCTCGTAGTCCACGCCGGAGAACGTCTCACCCACGTCGAACGACTCACCACGACGGTTGTACGTGCGGTGGTCGTCGGCGCCGAACAGTGTGTCCCGGCGGTACCGGCCCGACAACAACCCGGAGGCGAGCGGGACGCGGGCGATGATCCCCACGCCGGCCTCCCGGGCCGCCGGCAGCACCCGCTCCAGCGGCTTGCGCCGGAACGCGTTGAGGATGATCTGCACACTGGCCACATGCGGCCGGGCGATCGCGGCGAGCGCCTCCTCGCACGTCTCCACGCTCACCCCGTACGCCGCCACGCGTCCCTCCTCGACGAGGGTGTCCAGGGCGTCGTACACCGCCCCCGAGGAGAAGACGGGCGTGGGCGGGCAGTGCAGCTGGACCAGGTCGAGGGTGTCCACGCCCAGGTTGGCTCGTGAACGGTCCGTCCAGGCACGGAAGTTGTCCAGGGTGAACTCGGCCGGGTCCTGCCGGGCGCGCCGCCCCATCTTCGTCGCCACGAGGATGCGGGCGGCGCGGTCGGGCCCGAGCTGCCCGAGGAAGGAACCGATGAGCCGTTCGCTGCGCCCGTCCCCGTACACGTCCGCCGTGTCGAGGAACGTCACCCCCGAGTCCACCGCGGCGTCGAGCACGGCGAGGGCCTCGTCCTCGTCCACCTCGCCCCAGTCGGCGCCCAGTTGCCAGGTGCCGAGCCCCACCACCGAGACGTCGCGACGGATCCTGCGCATCTCCCGCTGTTCCATGAGAACCACCTTGTGAGCCACTGTCGTGGAAAACTGTTGCCACCAGTCTGGCAATTGACTTGCCAATCCTCAATAAGTGGAGTCAACTTATTGCCAAGCAGTGCCCGTGATGGGCAACCCTGGACAGGAGGCGGCGTCGATGCACATCGCTGGAGCGACAGTTCTGCTCACCGGCGCGACGGGAGGCATCGGCCGCGCCCTCGCGCACCGGCTCGCCCGGGCGAACGCCACGCTGGTGGTGACCGGACGTCAGGCCGGTCCGCTGGAGACCCTCGCCGCGGAGGTCGGCGCCCGCGCCGTCGTCGCGGACCTCTCCGACCCCGACGACATCACCCGACTCGCCGACCTCTGCCCGGACGTCGACGTCCTCGTCGC
>NZ_LIRK01000512.1 GCF_001419765.1 Streptomyces torulosus | reverse complement strand
CCGATCAGGCCCACCGCGTTGATCTCCAGGAACAACGGCACCACCAGCGTGGCGGTCGGCATGAGCATCACGACGAGGGTCGAGACGAGCAGGGTGTGCCGTCCGCGGAACTCGGTCATGGCCAGGGCGTACCCCGCCGGTACGGCCACGCAGAGGGTGATGACCAGTGAGATCGTCGCGTACAACGTGGAGTTGCCCAGCCATTGCAGGACGGCGTTGTCCTGGAACGCCGTGAGGGCGTCCCAGTTGGTCTTGAAGGCGTGCCAGGAGCCGAAGGACAGCGGGCTGCCATGGACGAGTTGCTGGTCGGTCTTGGTCGCCGCGAGGACGAGCCACAGCATCGGCAGCACGAAGAACACCAGGAAGACGAGCAGTATGGATCCGGTCAGCAGGCGGGGCACGAGGCGACGCGGGTGATGTGGGCGCCGCCGCTC
Organism: Streptomyces torulosus; assembly: GCF_001419765.1. Taxonomy (GTDB): domain Bacteria; phylum Actinomycetota; class Actinomycetes; order Streptomycetales; family Streptomycetaceae; genus Streptomyces; species Streptomyces torulosus. The sequence goes on along the minus strand of NZ_LIRK01000512.1, from coordinate 6,052 downwards.
AGGGGCCTGGTCGTGCGCTCGGCTCATGGCGCTTGGTTCCCCTTCAGTGCGTGGTATGGCGGCGGCTGGGCCGGCAGACGTCCTAGTCGGCATCGAAGAACCCCGACCGGGCGACGAAGACGGCGGCGGCCGACACGCTGACGACCAGGAGCTCCACCGAGACCGCGGCGGCGCCGTTGATGTTGTTCATCTGGAAGGCGAAGTCGTACGTCAGCTGGTTCAGCGAGTAGTCGCGTCCGGCCACGCCCACACTGGCGAGGGAAAGCAACTGCGGCTCCACGAAGAGCTGGGCGCCGCCCGCGAAGGCCAGGATCACCATGTACACGATCCACTTGCGGAGCATGGGGATCTGGATGTGCCAGGCGGTCTGCCAGGCGCCCGCGCCGTCGATGCGCGCGGCTTCCATGACGTCGGTGGGGATGTTGTTGAGCGCGCCGTAGATGACGACGATCCAGCCGCCCGCGCCGGTCCAGAACGCGATGATCGTGAACAGCAGGGGCAGGTTGCCGGGGGCGATCACCTCGCCGAAGGTGTGGAAGCCCAGCATGCCCAGCAGTGAACTTACCGGGCTCACCGTCGGGTCGAGCATGAACAGCCACACCAGCACACTCGCGGCGCCGGCGAGCGCTCCGGGGATGTAGAAGAGGAAGCGCAGGGACTTGCTCATGGTGCCCGAGGCGAGACGGTGCAGCAGCAGCGCCAGGGCCACCACGAACACCACGAGTGAGACCAGCCAGAACAGCAGGTACAGCGCGACATGGCCTACGGCGTCCATGAAGCGGAAGTCCCGCGCCGTGTTGACGAAGTTGCTGAAGCCGGTGAACGTGCCCCCGGCGTCGGTGAAGGCGAAGTAGACGGCGTATCCGGTCGGAAGGATGCCGAACGCGATCAGGAGGAGCACGTAGGCGGCGACGAAGGCGATGCCGGCCCGGCTCTGCCGGGCGGCGCCGCGGGGGCGCCGACCGGCGGAGCCGGACGGGGAGTGGCTGAGGGTCACTGCGAGACCTTGTATCCGTTGGACTCGGCGTGCTTGACGATGGAGTCCTGCCAGGCGGGCAGCATCGAGACGATGGACTTGCCCTGGGTCAGGCCGGGCTTGACGGTGGCCGCCCAGATCGCCTCCTGACTGAACTTGCCCGAGCCCCAGCCGGGCCAGACCTGTGAGGAGGCGGCCGAGAGGGCGCTCAGGTCGCTGGCGAAGTAGCCGGAGGCGTCCTGTCCCTTCAGCCAGGTCTCGGCCGCGGGCGCGTACGCGGGGAAGCCCGGCCCCTTCTCGCCCTGGTAGGCGTTGTCGGTGGTGACCCACTTCAGGAAGTCGGTGGCGGCCTTGAGGTGGGTGGAGTGTTTGGACAGTAGCCAGGTGCCGCCGCCGACGTTGCCGGTGGACGGCGCGTTGTCTCCCTGCCACTGCGGGATGGGCGCCGCCGCGATCTGCCCGGCCGGGGTCTTGAGGGTGTCCTTGAAGACCGCGCCGCCGAACCAGGCGGGTCCGGGCATGAGGAGGATCTTGTCGGCCTTGTTCTTGCCGAAGTCGGTGCTGAAGACGCCGCTGATGGACATGGACTTGTTCTTGATCAGTACGTCCAGGAGCTTGGCCATCTTGGTGCAGGCCTCGCTGGTGGTGTTCACCGAGACAGCCTTGGGGCCGGTGATGTCGTTGGCGCCGCACTTGCTCGCCCACAGATAGATCTCAGGGGTGAAGGAGTCGCCGGCGTCGCCCACGAGATAACCCGGGTGCTTCTTGGCCACCTTCTCGCCGAGCTTCTGGTACTCCTCCCAGGTCGCCGGAACCTGGTAGCCGAACTTCTTCAGCAGCGGCGCGTTGTACCAGAGCACTGCCTGGGAGAGGTCGTTGCGCAGACAGTAGACCGTGCCGTCGACCGTGCAGACGTCGTTGGCGCCCTTCGCGAACTGCCCCAGGGTCGACTCGGGTATCAGGCCCTTGTTGAGCGGAGCGGCGAAGCCCGCGTCGACCGCCCAGGAGGCCTCGTTGTTCTGGGAGCTGAAGACGACGTCCGGCCAGCCCTTGTTGGTGCGGTTGAACAGCTGGACCTTGGTCTGGAGGTAGTTGGAGCCGTTGGCGTTGCCGTCGTAGCTGACGATGTCCAGCTTCACCTCGGGGTGCAGTTGCTGGTACAGCTTCGCGGCTTCCATACGGGTCGCGTCCACCCAGACGGTCAACGCGCCGTCCTTCTGCGGCGCCTGGGCGAAGCCGTCCTTGGTGGTCGTACCGGCGGTGCTGCCGCCGCCACAGGCCGTCACGGTCAGCAGCACCGTGGCCGCGCACCCGGCCAGCAACGCCGCACGCTTCTTGCTGAGCGCTCTCTTGGGGTTGGACGAAGGCTTGTTGACGGTCATGAGTGACTCCACTGGGTTTGCGGGTGCCTCGAGCAAGTCGGGGGTAGCGCTTGGATGGGCCGACGCCGGGCCGTCCCGGGCGGGCGTCAGGCACTGAAGGCGGCTGTGCTGCTACTGACTGGAAGAAATTAGGCGCCTCATCCAGGGCTCCGTCAAGGGTACGGACGGCGTTCCTTGGCGCATCTAGGGCCGATGACGTAGTGGTCGTGCACAGTTATGTCCAATTAAGGGCATTTGTGCACTGAGAAATCTAGAGCTTACGTCGTAGATCTTGGTCAGAATGAGTACGACTTACTGTTCCTCTGAGCTACGATGCTGTCGGCTCCACGGCGATCAGTCGCGTTCGCCGCAGTCACCCGGGAGGCATCACAGATGGACGACACACCAGGGATCGAAGCGGCCTTGCCGGCTCAGGCCCTTCCTTCTGGGCCCCCGGCGGTGAACGGCTCGGACGAGCGGAGCGACTACCGTCCCGGGTACGAAATCGTGGCGGAGCGGATCCTCGAGTACATCGCCGAGGAGCGGCTGGTGGCGGGTGACCGGCTGCCCACGGAGATCGACCTGGCCCAGACGCTGAACACCAGCAGGGCGGTGGTGCGGGAAGCCGTGAAGATCCTCTCGGCACTGGGCCGTGTACGGGCTCACAAGGGGAGGGGCCTGTTCGTCGCGGACGACGAAGGCATGCTCATCACCAGCCGTTGGGGAGGTTTCTTCCGTCCCGTCGATATCGACCACGTACTGATGCTGTTCGAGTTCCGCAGGGTCCAGGAGATGTCCGCCAGCAGTCTGGCGGCCACCCGCGCCACCCCTTCGGAACTGCGCACCATCGAGGTGGCCATGGAGCAGTGCCGGCACGGGTTCGTCCACGGCCAGGTCGACGTGTTCAACCAGGCGGACGAAGACTTCCACGCGGCCGTGTCCGCGGCCTCGCACAACACCTTCCTCGTCAGCGCCGTGCGGGACGCGCGACGTCTGCAGCGCCAGTCCAGCGCCATCGGTATCCACAACACGCTCGGCGAGAACACCGGGGCGGCCGTCGAGGAGCATGAGGCGATCTACCGGGCCATCCGTGACGGCCGCCCGGAGGAGGCGGCGCAGGCCACCGCAGCACACCTCGACAGAACCCTGGAGGACTACCGGCGCGAGATCCAGCGGCGCCTGTTCGGGTAACGCTGCGTCAGCATGCGCGCCCGGGGCTCGTCTTGTTGGCGCATCGACGCGGACGCACCCTTCGGCGCGGCGCAGATGTCCCATACCACCAGGACGCCTCAGAAAAGCCAGAACGACCCGTTGACTTCTGCGCAACCGGAACTCTAGCTTCGGCGATACCTGTTCGGAAATCCGAGCATTGTTCGAAATGTCGACCAATGCTCTGTATTCGATTGGTATGCCCCGGAAGGAACACGTATGCCCCTTCAGTGTCTCGCCCCCCCGAACAAGACGCCTGTGCAGAGCCGTCCTCGTCCGGGCCGCGGTGCTCGCTATGGCCGCCGGCACCCTGGTCGGCCTCCAGCACCAGCAGGCCACCGAACTGGACCGGGCGGAACCGGTCGCGGTGACGTCCAACCAGATCCCGGTACCCCGGCGCCGATGGGCTGGGCCTCGTGGAACACCTTCGCCGCGAAGATCGACTACAACGTGATCAAGGCGCAGGTCGACGCGTTCGTCGCGGCCGGACTGCCGCAGGCCGGGTACAAGTACATCAACCTCGAGGTCCTGTGGACCTGCAACGGCAGCAACACCCAGAAGTGGACCCTGTCGTAGCCCGCACCACAGTGCGAGGGACTGTACGACGATCGGTGGAAATCCCGATCATGGAAGCCGCGTCGATGACCCGCGAGACGGTGTCCGAGTCCGAGGCTGTCGAGCCCACGAAGGCCGTGGACGACCAGCTGATGTGACGAGTCGACGGGCCTGGCCCGGGCCGACGTGGCGATCATGTCGGCCCAGGCCCCACCGGCAAGGTCAGCCTCCTGGACCATGCGCTGGAAGAACGCGCCGAACGCCGCGGACGGCGCGCGAGTCGTACAGGCGACCGCCGACGGCCGCACCAGCCAGCAGTGGCAACTGCGCCCCCAGACCGGCGGCGCGTTCGCCGTGGTCAACCGCAACAGCGGCAAGGTACTCGACGTCAGCGGAGGCAGCACCACAGACGATGCCGCGCTGATCCAGTACCGCGACGTCGGCAGCACCAACCAGCGACGGACCTTTCAGCGCGCCACCGGCTAGGGACCCTGAGGGGCCCTTGCAGGAAGAAGACCGGACTTTCGATGCGCCACTTCCCCACCCCTGTACCCCCTGGAGACATCAGATGAGCACAAGCGCAACCCCTCTCCCGTCGCGCCGGCTGTTCCTCGGCATGGCCGCGGCCGTGCCGCTGTCCATGACCGGCGCGCTGACCATCGGTAGCCAGTCCGCGGCCGCCGCGAGCGGCTCCCCGTTTGTCATGTGCTACTTCACCCAGTCACCGAGAGGCCTTGGCACGGACTACGGCCTGCACCTCGCGGTCAGCACCGACGCGCTTCAGTGGATGCCGCTGAACCAGAACAACCCCGTCGTGACCCCAACCGGGGGCACGGGTGGCCTGCGCGACCCCTTCATCCTGCCCAAGCAGGACGGCACCTTCGTCGTCATGGCGACTGACCTGAAGGGAACCAACTGGAATCTGCAGAGCCAGTACATCCACGTCTGGGACTCCGCCGACCTGCGCTCCTTCGACAACTACCGCCTGCTGAAGCTGCACTCGATGGCCACCCACACCTGGGCGCCCGAGGCCTTCTGGGACGCCTCCCGCGGCCAGTACGCCATCATCTACTCGTCCGTCAACAGCAGCGGACACAACGTGATCATGGTGAACTACACCACGGATTTCAAGACGGTGACGGCGCCGCAGGTCTTCTTCGACCCGGGCTACGACATCATCGACGGCTCCCTGGCCATGAACGTGAACGGCGTCAACTACCTGTACTTCAAGGCGCGCAACAGCCTCGTGGGTGCGAGGTCCACCTCGCTCGATCCCGGCAGTTTCACCGTCTTCACCTCGGGCTTGGCGCCGCAAGGAGGCATCGAGGGCCCGATCCTCGCCCAGGCTTCCGGCACTTGGTACCTGTGGGGCGACGCCAACGCGCTGTTCTACGCCTGGCAGACCAGCGACCTCTCCACCGGCACCTGGACCGCCACCGACCGGCGCCTTTACACCCAGCCGCTGAACTCCAAGCACGCCGACATCAAGCCGATCCCCCAGACGGTGTACGACAACATGGTCGCCAAGTGGGGCAAGCCCACCTGGAACCGGCTGAAGTCCTACAACTTCCCGAACAGATACTGGCGGCACGCCGACTACATCGGCCGCATCGACCCGTACCCGTTCGACCCTTACACCGACTCGCAATGGAAGCTGGTCCCCGGACTGGCCGACTCCTCCGGCGTCTCCTTCCAATCCGTCAACAATCCGACCCGCTACCTGCGGCACTCCTACTACCAGCTGCGACTGGACGTCAACGACGGCACCACGAGATTCGCCCAGGACGCCACCTTCCACAAGACCGCCGGGCTCGCCGACCCGTCCTGGTCGTCGTTCCGCTCGCACAACTACCCCGACCGCCACATCCGGCACCTCGACTCCGTGCTGCGCATCGACCAGATCTCCACCGCCACCGCCAGGGCTGACGCCACGTTCTCCGTCTGGTACTGA
>NZ_LIRK01000511.1 GCF_001419765.1 Streptomyces torulosus | reverse complement strand
CTCCTCGGCGGCCTCGCCCTGCCCGACGGCGTCGCCCGGGCCGCGGCCCGCACCGCGACGGCGGGGGCGGCCACCGCCGCGGCCGCCGTCACGGTCGACGGCACCGAGTGGAACGGCGACATCGCTCTGTTCCAGGTCGGCGCCGAGCCGCCCCATACGACGCTCATGCCGTACGCGGACGTCAGACAGGCCCTCAAGGCCGACCGCACGGACTCCCCGTACCGTCTCAGCCTCGACGGCCGGTGGAAGTTCGCGTACGCGGACCGGCCGGACGACCGTGACGAGGACTTCTACCGCACCGACGTCGACGACAGCGGCTGGGACACGATCCCCGTGCCGTCCTGCTGGCAGAACCACGGCTACGACTTCCCGATCTACATCAACATCACCTACCCGTGGTGGGGCCCGAACGGTCTCGGTGAGGAGGCGCAGCCACCGGCCGCGCCGACCCGGTACAACCCGATCGGGCAGTACCGGCGCCGGTTCACGCTCCCGAAGAACTGGACGGCGGACGGCCGCCGGACCTTCCTCCACTTCGAGGGCGTCAAGTCCGCGCACTACGTGTGGATCAACGGCGAGCTGGTCGGCTACCACGAGGACTCGTACGACCCGGCCGAGTACGACATCACCCCGCATCTGAAGCCGGGGACCAACCAGATCGCCGTCGAGGTGTACCGCTACTCGGACGGCGACTGGCTGGAGGACCAGGACATGATCCGGCTGAGCGGCATCTTCCGCTCTGTCTACCTCTTCAACACCCCGGCCGTGCACCTGCGCGACTTCAAGCTGGACACCCCGATCCGCGACGGCTACAAGGCCGCCGACCTGTCGGTCACGGCGAGCGTCCGCGCCTACGGAAAGGGCGCCGGCAAGGGCGCGTACTCCGTGGAGACACAGCTCTACGACGCGCGCGGGCACGCCGTCTGGTCGCGGCCCCTCGTCCGGTCCGCCGACCTGTCCGCGGCCCCGCCCGGCGAGGACGTGACCGTCAGCGCGAGCAAGGCGGTGCCGGACCCGGTGCTCTGGTCGGCCGAGCGTCCGACCCTCTACACGGCGGTGCTGCGGCTGCGGGACGCGCGCGGCAAGGTCGTCGAGACGCTGTCGCACCGCGTCGGTCTGCGCGAGTTCGCCCTGAAGGACGGGCTGATGCGGATCAACGGGAAGCCGGTGTCGTTCCGGGGCACCAACCGGCACGAGATGCACCCGGACCGGGGCATGGCGCTGACCCGCGCCGACATGGAGCGGGACATGCGGCTCGCCAAGCGGTTGAACATCAACACGATCCGCACCTCCCACTACCCCAACAACCCGCTGTGGCTGGAGCTGGCCGACGAGTACGGGCTGTACCTCGTCGACGAGACGAACCTGGAGACGCACGGCATCCGCGACCAGTACCCGGGCAACCACGCCGACTGGACGAAGGCGTGCGTGGCCCGCGCCCAGGCCATGGTGCACCGCGACAAGAACCACGCCTCGGTCGTCATCTGGTCCCTCGGCAACGAGGCGGGCGGCGGCAGCACCTTCGTCGCCATGCACGACTGGATCCGCTCCTACGACCCGACGCGCGTCGTCCAGTACGAGGGCGACGACCGGCCGACGATCAGCCAGATCAGGTCGGAGATGTACGACAGCCCGCAGCGGGTCGAGCAGCGCGCGAAGGACACCTCGGACACCCGCCCGTACGTGATGATCGAGTACTCGCACTCCATGGGGAACTCGACCGGCAACTTCAAGAAGTACTGGGACCTCGTACGCCGCTACGACGTCCTCCAGGGCGGCTGGATCTGGGACTTCATCGACCAGTCGCTGACGACGCCGGTGCCGGTGCGGAAGATCTTCACGGACTCCGGGCCGCACGGGCTGAAGGGCGAACTCCTCACCGCCGCCGGGCGCTTCGACCGCGACAAGGGCGTCTTCGGCGCGACCGCCTTCGCGCGTGACGCGTCCGTGGACCTGACGGGGTCGCTGACCCTGGAGGCGTGGTTCACCCCGCACGTCCCCTTCAGCCACCAGCCGATCCTCGCCAAGGGCGACACGCAGTACGCGCTGAAGCAGACGAACCGGAGCGTCGAGTTCTTCATCCACGGCGGCGGCCAGTGGGTCAGCGCGAGCTGGAACGTGCCGGACGAGGGCTGGACCGGGCGCGAGCACCATGTGGCGGGCGTCTTCGACGCCGAGGCCGGTTCCCTCACCCTGTACGTCGACGGCGAGGCGAAGGCGACCCGCACCACCACGCGGCGCCCCAGCAGCAACACCGCGCCGTTGTCGCTCGCCACCGATGTGGACAACCCGACGCGGGAGTTCAACGGGACGATACGGCGGGCGCGGGTGTACGCGCGGGCGCTGAGCGCGACGGAGCTGGCCTCCGACGGGCGGGGCCCGGGGGACGACGGCGTGCGTTTCTGGTTCGACGCGGCCACCGTGAAGGTGACGGAGAAGAAACCGAAGGAGCGCACGTTCCTCGCGTACGGCGGTGACTGGGGCGACAACCCCAACGACGGCGCCTTCGTCGCGGACGGCATCCTCACCGCCGACCGCCGGCTCACCGGCAAGTCCGCCGAGGTCAAACAGATCTACCAGGCCATCCACGCGGCCCCGGCGTCCGGCGGCACCCTCACCCAGGGAGCGGCGGTCACCCTCACCAACGAGAACCTGTTCACCCATCTGCGGGCCTACGACGGCCACTGGTCGCTGGTGGCCGACGGCGAGGTGGTCCAGCGCGGCCGTCTGACCCGGGCCCAGCTGAACGTCGCCCCGCTCTCCAGCAAGGACATCACGGTCCCCTTCCGGCTGCCGTCCTCCCCGGCGCCCGGCACCGAGTACTTCCTCCAGCTCTCCTTCACCACCAGGGAACGCACCCCCTGGGCGAAGGCGGGCTTCGAGGTGGCCAAGCAGCAGTTGCCCGTCAAGGCCGCGGTCCCCGCGGTGAAGCCCACCCGGCTGGCGAGCGTGCCGACGCTGCGCCACGAGGAGACCGCCGGGAAGGTCACCGTCAGGGGCCGGAACTTCTCCGTGACCGTCGACAAGGCGGACGGCCTGCTCACCTCGTACGAGGCGCACGGCGTCCGGCTCCTCGACTCCGGTGCCGTGCCGAACTTCTGGCGGGCGCCGACCGACAACGACCGGGGCAACGGCCACCACACCCGCAACCAGACCTGGCGGGACGCGGGCGCCCGGCGCGAGGTGACGGACGTGTCGGTACGGGTCCTCGGCACCGACAGGGCCGTCCAGGTGAAGGTCGGCGGCACCCTGCCGACGGCCACCGAGTCGACGTACACCACCACGTACACGGTGTTCGGGAACGGGGAGATCAAGGTCGACAACACCCTGCACCCGGGGGCGTCGTCCCTGCCGTACATCCCGGAGGTGGGCACCCTGCTCCTGCTGCCCCGCCGGCTGGACCGGCTGCACTACTACGGCCGGGGGCCGGAGGAGAACCACTGGGACCGCAACGACGCCACCGACGTCGGCCGCTACTCGGGTTCGGTCGCCGGGCAGTGGACGCCGTACATCCGCCCCCAGGAGAACGGCAACAAGACGGACGTCCGCTGGGCCGCGCTCACCGACCGTGCCGGTGCCGGTCTCCTCGTCTCCGCCGAGCCCGGCTCCCTGCTGGAGGTCAACGCGTCGCACTTCACCCCGGAGGACCTCTCCTCGGGTGTTCGCCACGACTATCAGCTGACGCCCCGTGACGCCGTCGTCCTGCGCGTCAACCACCGCCAGATGGGGGTGGGCGGCGACAACAGCTGGGGCGCCCACACGCACGACGAGTACAAGCTGTTCGCCGACCGCGACTACGCCTACACCTACCGGCTGCGGCCGCTGCGGGACGTGGACGCGGCGATGGGGGCCGCGCGGAAGTGGACGGCCACCGAGTAGAAGGGCTGCGAGCAGCACGAACCCCGTCCCGCTGACCGCGGGACGGGGTTCGTAGTGGAGCGCCGGGCAGGCCTTGCACCTGCATTTCCCCACAGGAAGTGGGGCGTCTTTCCTTAGACGACCAACGCATTGAGTGCTTTCCGGTGTTCCGGTGAGCGGCTCGTGCTCAACCATAGCGGATCTTCGCGGGACCCGCGAACCGGTGATCGAGCACGCTCACTGCAGCTCCGCCTGGGGCGTGTACCCCACCCGGAGGTACTTGGCGATCCGCTCGCCGAAGGCTTTCCGCAGGATCGGTTCGGCCGTTTCGGGGTCGTCGACACCGATGTGGACGTGTCCCCTGCCGTCGTGCCCGACCTCGCGGAGCTGGAAGGTGCCGTCCCAGCGGCCCATGTCCTCGCTGATCCGGTCGACGATGGCGGTGAGGCCCTCCTCGTTGATGTCCGTGTCGTGCAGCCGGAGGGTGACGCCCTTCTCGGCGATCCCGCAGACGGCGGCGTCGAAGGACGCGGAGGGGACGCGGTAGACGTCCGCGCTGGAGCCCTCCTCGTCGACCGCCATGCTGGTGAACTTCTCGGCGTAGCGGCCGTAGGCGATCTTGTCCACGTGGTTCAGCGTGCGCTGCAGGGGTGTGTCGTCGGGGAAGCCGAGGTCCGGGAGCGTGCCCTCCGGCCGGGTGCCGTGGCACACCGTCGCCGGCGACGACGACACGTCCGCCACGGTCTGCGCTCCCGCGCCCGACCCCTGCAACGCCGCCAGCGCGAGCACCGCACCGGCCGCGGCCGTACCCACGCGCGCCCTCATCCGCCTGTCCATACGTCCCTCCGGCCCCCGGGCGGCCGCCCGCGCGGCCGCTGTCCCCACTGGGACGGGGGAAGCGGCCGAAACGTTCGACTCACCGGGGGCGAAGTGGGTGCCGACGGCTCAGTAGCCGACCCGGAACGTCGCGTCCGCGCGTTCCGCCGCCGTGGAGACCGGGTCGATCCGCAGGGCGTAGTCGATGTGCCGGATGTAGCGGGTCGGGAAGTTGTACGACCGGAACGAGGACCAGGTGGAGTCCGCGAGGCCGGCGGTACGGACGAAGGTGGCGTCGGCGGCGAACGTGGAGGTGCCGTCGTTCGTGTCGAGCCGCAGGGCGTAGTTGTAGTGCCGCAGATAGCGGGTGGGGATGTTGACCGACTGGAAGGAGACGCCGGAGGAGTCGGCGAGGCCCGGGACCAGCTTCCACTGGGAGTCGGTGAACGGGTCGAAGGGGTATTCGTCGATCCGGGCCGCGTAGTTGCTGTGCCGGACGTAACGGGACGGGTAGTTGTAGGACTTGAGCCGGTTCCAGGCGGGGGCGCCCCACTTGGCGAGCAGGTTGGAGTACTCGGTCGAGGTGATCGGGTGGATGCCGCAGTGCTTGGAGTTGAGCGGCTGGGTGTAGAGCTTCTGGTCGAGGGCGGTCCAGGTGCCGGACGCGAGGTCGGTGGACTGCCAGACGTAGAAGACGCCGTTGGGGGTGTAGGTGTCGCCCCACAGGTACCAGGCGTTGGAGGTCAGGGACTTCACCACCGTCGGCGCCTCGGTGCCGCCGTGGGCGACCGGGGTGCTGAACGGGGTGAAGCTGCCCGGGTTCAGGGACGTCGAGCGGGCGCCGACGAGCTGCTGGTTCCTCTTGTAGTAGAGGTAGTTGACGCCGCCCACGCCGATGGTGAGGTTGCCGTCGATGATGTCGTACCCGGGGTCGAAGAAGACCTGGGGGTCGGTGGTGGTGCGGAAGTCGGTCGTGTAGCTGACCATGATCACGTTGTGGCCGCTGCTGTTCACCGACGAGTAGAGGATGCCGTACCGGCCGCGCCCGGGGTCCCAGAACGCCTCCGGTGCCCAGCTGTGGGTGTCGGTCATGTCGTGCAGCTTCAGCAGCCGGTAGCCGGTGAAGGTGCGCAGGTCGGTGGAGTCCCAGACGTGGATGTTGACGCTGTCGTGGTTCCAGTCGGTGCCGTTGAGGTCGGTCGCCAGGACGACGAAGGTGCCGTCCTGCTTGCGCATCACGAAGGGGTCGCGCAGACCGCCGGCGCCGAGGGTCGGGGTGACGACGGGGGCGTTCTGGTTGAGCGGCGTCCAGTTCAGCCCGTCCTGGCTGACGGCCAGGTGCAGCCCGTAGTCGGCTTCCAGCATGGTGGTGGACTCGGTGAAGTAGACCATGACGTACGCCGAGTCGGCGGCGTGGGCGGTGCCCGCGCCGAGGGTCAGCGCGCCCGTCGCGGCCAGCGGGACGGTCGCCGCCATGCCGAGGAACGTCCGGCGGGACAGCCCGGTGCCGTGGTTCGTGTCGCTCACGTCAGGCTCCACTTCTGGTTGTTCTGACCGTTGCAGGACCACAGCACGAGCTTCGTGCCGTTGGTGGTGGCCGCCTGGTAGGCGTCCAGGCAGAGCCCGGCGTTGACGTTGGTGATCGTGCCGTCGGCGTTGACGTTCCACTTCTGGTTGGTGCCGCCGGTGCAGTCCCAGATGACGACGCGGGTGCCGTTGGTGGTGCCGTGGTCGTAGGCGTCGAGGCACTTGTTGCCGTAGACCACCAGCTCCTTGCGGGTGCTGTGGTACGACCACTGCTGGTTGAGGCCGCCGTTGCAGGTCCACAGCTGGGCGTCGGTGCCGTTGGTGATGGTGTTGTTGTTGATGTCCGCGCAGCGGCCGGACTGGGTGCCGGTGACGAGCGTGGCGTTCGCGCCGGGCAGCGGCCGTACGACGATGCCTTCGAGGGTCGGGGCGCCCGAGAAGGCGATCGTGTTGGCGGCGCCCTTGGTGAGGCCGACCTGCACGGAGACGTTGCCGGGGGTGGAGCCGGTCGGCGGGAAGGACACCTTCGTCGGGGTCTGGCCGTTGACCGTGAGGGTGCCGACGCGGGCCGTGGACGAGGTGTTGGTGTAGGAGACGTCGACGGTCTTCAGGCCGGTGCTGCCGGCGCTGACACCGGAGAAGCTCGCCGTGCCGTTGTAGGTGGCCGCGGGCTGCTCGGTGCCCCCGGTGACCGTGAGCATGACGGAGCCGCCCGCGGGCACGCTGGTGGTGTAGCCGGTGCCGGGGGTGCCGACGTTCTGCCGCGCCCACAGGTCACGCACGGTCGCGGCGGCGTTCGTCAGGCCCAGGTCGGACCAGCGGACCGTCATGTTCTGCGTGGTGGACGTGCGGTTGAGCAGGACGACGGCGCGGTTGCCGGTGCCGGAGAGGACCTTGCCGTACACCTGGAGGCCGGGGGTGTCCTCGGCGACCTTGACGCCCTGGAGGCCGCGCGGGTCCTGGTCGACGGCGATGACCTCGGGGTTGGTCAGGACGCTTCTGGTGTCGGCGGACATGGTGGTCAGGTCGAGGCCGGTCAGCAGCGGCGCCCCGGAGATCGCCCACAGGTTCATGTGGGAGCGGTTCTGGGCGGCGGTCAGGCCGTTCATGCCGGTGACCATCATGTCGGCGTCGTTGTAGTAGCCGGTGTGCTGGGCGGTGGGGTGGATGTTGCGGTCGAAGGCGGTGAGGACGTTGCCGTACGACGGTGTCCCGCCGTGGAAGAAGATGTCGGTGTTGGTGCGCCACATCGGGCCCATGCCCGGCGCCCAGTTCCAGGGGTTGGAGTAGCCCCAGTTGCACAGGGAGAGGGCGAGCGGACGGCCGGTGGTGGCGGTCGCCTGGGTCACGGCGTCGCTGATCGCCTGGTAGGTGGTCTTCGGGTCGAGGCCCTCGGCGTCGCCGCCGCACCAGTCGACCTTCACGAAGTCGAAGCCCCAGCGGGAGAACTGGGTCATGTCCTGGACGTAGTGGCCCTCGCTGCCGCTGCCGGGCGCGGCGGGGCGGCCGGTGGGGAAGTAGTAGCCGCAGCCGTCCTTGCCGGCGTCGGTGTAGATGCCGGCCTTGAGGCCCTTGCTGTGGATGTAGTCGGCGATGGCCTTCATGCCGCCGGGCTTCCGGAGGCCGGATACGAGTACATCAACATCGACGAGGGCTGGTGGCAGGGCACCCGCGACAACGCGGGCAACATCACGGTCGACGAGGCCGAATGGCCCGGCGGCATGAAGGCCAT
>NZ_LIRK01000510.1 GCF_001419765.1 Streptomyces torulosus | reverse complement strand
CGCCACCTCCGCGTCCTGGGCGCCCCCGAGGCCCCCCTGCGGGCGGCCCTGCGCGCGCTCCGCGGTGAACTCGGCGTGCCCGACGCCTTCCCCCTCCAGGTCCTCGTCGAGGCGGAGCATGCCGCGAAGTCGCCCCGGCTCCCGTCGTACGACGCCACGGACATCCCCCTCTTCACCATCGACCCGCCCACTTCCACCGACCTCGACCAGGCGATGCACCTGTCCCGCCGCCCGGGCGCGGCCGACGGCCGGGGCTACCGGGTCCGGTACGCCATCGCCGACGTCGCCGCGTTCGTCACCCCCGGCACCGCGCTCGACGCGGAGGCGCACCGCCGGGTGACGACCCTGTACTTCCCCGACGGCAAGGTCCCCCTCCACCCCGCCTGTCTCTCCGAGGGTGCCGCCAGTCTGCTCCCGGACCACACCCGCCCGGCGGTGCTGTGGACGCTGGACCTCGACGCGGACGGCCGTACCGAGAGCGTCGACGTGCGCCGCGCCCTCGTCCGCAGCCGCGCCAAGCTCGACTACGCGTCCGTGCAGAAGGAGATCGACGCGGGCACCGCCGAGGAACCCCTCGCCCTCCTCAAGGAGATCGGGCACCTCCGGGAGCGCCTCGAAGTGGAACGCGGCGGCATCTCCCTCCACGTCCCCGAACAGGAGATCGTCGAACGGGACGACAGCGGCGGGCACGAGACGCCGGGGACGTACGCACAGGACGACACCGGCGGCCACGAAGCCCCGGGGGCGTACGCACTCGAACTCGCCTACCGGGCGCCCCTCCCCGCCGACGCCTGGAACGCCCAGATCTCCCTGCTCACCGGTATGGCCGCCGCGGAGCTGATGCTCGGCGGCGGCACCGGAATCCTCCGCACGCTGCCCGCCGCCCCGGACGGCGCCGTCGGCCGACTCCGCCGCACCGCGACGGCGCTGCACATCGACTGGCCGCACCACGTCTCGTACGCGAGCCTGGTCCGCGCCCTCGACCCGCACGACCCCCGTCACGCCGCGTTCCTCCAGGAGTGCACGACCCTGCTGCGCGGCGCCCACTACACGGTCTTCCGTAACGGCGCCCTCCCCGACATCACCACGCACTCCGCCGTCGCCGCGCCCTACGCCCACTGCACGGCCCCGCTCCGCCGTCTCGTCGACCGCTACACCGCGGAACTCTGCCTCGCCGCGGTCGCCGGGACCCCGGCCCCCGAGTGGGTCCTGGCCGCCCTCGACACCCTCCCGGACGAGATGGCCGGCGGCAGCCGCCTGGCGGGTCGCGTGGAGCGCGAGTGCGTGGACCTCGTGGAGGCCGCGCTGCTCCGGGACAGGGTCGGCGAGGTCTTCGACGGCTGGGTGGTGGACGTGGAGGAGGAGCGGACAGGAAAGGGCGGACCGGCCAGGGGAATCGTCCAGTTGGAGTCCCCGGCGGTCATCGGCCGCGTCGACGGCCGGGACGGCGAGCCGCTCCCGCTGGGGGAACGGCTGCGCGTACGGCTCACACAGGCCGAGCCGGGAGTGGCGAAGGTTCGCTTCGTACCGGCGTGAAGTCCCCCTGGGCTCGGCGGAGTCGGTCGATCTCGCCCACGAGCCGATCGGCGTCGTCCGCGTGGAACCGTACGAGCCGGACCGCCCTGGGTCGCCCGAAGAACGTCAAGTACTGCGCGTCGTCGGAGAGTTCGAGGGTGACGGTGGTCTGCGAACCGGCCTCCAGACTCAGCTCCCCGTCCTTCTTCTCGTGCGTCAGGCACAGTTCGCGGCGGATCGAGGAGACGGCCGTGAGCGGGACGAGGAGGTCCACGGAGGCGAAGCGGCGCAACCGCAGGGTGGTGTCGGTGAGGACGTGGGGGCGGGTGACCGAGGCGGCGTGCAGTCCGGCGACGATCAGGATCGTGTAGAGGTCGAGGACGAGGAGGACCCGGTGCGCCAGCGGATGGTCGTTGAGCAGCACGGACATGGTGACCGTCTCGACGACGCACACGAACCCGAAGCCGAGCATCATCGCGCCCTGCCCGCGCGCGTACCCGAAGGCCCGCCCCTCGCCGACCCCGTGCGGCCGCCGCACCATCCAGCGGAACAGGCTGGCCAGCAGCAGAAGTTCGTGCCGGACGAGGGCACGGACGACCCGGTGGGCACCACCGATCAATACGGCAGGCGTCTTCTGCGTCCTCGGTTCCCTCGGCGTCCCTGTCGTCCCCGGTGTCCTCGGCGTCCTCGGTGGGTTCATCGGCGGTCCTCCGTGAGTATCCGGAACGTGCGGCGGATGGCCTCCGCCTGGGCTGGAGCGAAGTCGGCGAAGAAGGCCCGCAGGAAGGCGCTGTTGCCGCCGCCGCGCGCGTCGGGGCCGCCGGTGCCGGTGCCGGTGCCGGTGCCGGTGCCGGTGCCGAGCCCGAGGTCGACGTCGGCCGGAATGAGCTCGGCGGGGATGAGGCCGGCGAGGAGCCGGGCCGCCTCGTCGACACGAGGATCGTCGAGGCCGGCGTCGGCGAGGTCGTCGAGCAGCGCGTACGCCTCGTGCGCCCGCTCCACCGCGCCGGGCGCCGCCATCATGGCCTCCAGTCCGGCCAGCAGCTCGGCACGGGCCTCCGGGGGCGCGGTCGTCTCCAGGAGCGCGAACACCTCCCGGTCCTTGGCGGCCATGGGGGACGCGGGCGGCACGGGCCCGAACTTCCCGAAGAGGGCGGCGAGTTCGGGTGAGACGGGCCCCTCGGCGGGCAGCAGCCCCCGCTGGGCGTCCTCCCTCAGGACCCGCAGCCGGGCCCGCCGCTCCCGGATCGCCGACTCCTGCCGCGCGAGGTCCTCGTCCAGCTCGCCGAGCACCTCGACGAGCTCACGCCCCGCGTCGTCGGCCAGCACGTCACGTACCTCGGCGAGCCCGAGCCCCAGCTCCGTCAGCCGCCGGATCCGCGCGAGCACGACCGCGTGCCGCAGGGTGTAGTCCCGATACCCGTTCGCCCGCCGCTCCGGCTCCGGCAGCAGCCCCAGGTGGTGATAGTGCCGCACCGCCCGAGTGGTCACCCCGACGGTCGCGGCCAGCTCTCCGATCCGCATGGGACCAGTAGAAACGTTGACGTCGCGGCAGGGTCAAGGTGGCGGCCACGTGGCCCCGCTGCTCGCCCGCACCCGCACCCGCACCCGCGACGGTGGATGCTCGGTGGACGATGACCAAGTCCCCTCATCGCAGCGAGCTCATGACGGCGAACTCATGGAGCCTGACGAGCTGTCAGTACTGTCGTCAGTAGTGTTCTTCCCGGTAGACGCCGTCCGCCTCGACACCGCCGGCCCACTCGCTGAAGTAGGTGTTCGACAGCTCCATGTTGTCGACGAAGGAACCGGCGGCCGAGAGGGTGATCCTGAACGGGGCGTCGTCCTCGTCGGGCAGGTTGTTCACGGCCAGCAAGGGGAACTCCGCGGACCCCAGTGCCCGCTCGTCGGCGACGAGGACGAGCGTGCTGTCCGGCCAGTCCTCGTCGTCGCGCCCGATCCGCGCCAGGATCTGCTCCGCGGTGAACCCGGCGTAGGCGGGGTTGTCGACGACGGTGATCGACTCATGGTGCTCCGAGCCCTCTTCGAGGGCCTGGAGCAGACGTGCCCACGCGTCCGGCTGCTCGAAGGACGTCCGCACGAGGAGCGGTCCGGCGGCGTCCTCGATGGTGGTGGAGGGCGGTTCGGGCTCGGCGCCCGTACGGTCGCCGGGGATGACCTGGATCAGGAAGCGGGGCCGCTTGCCGTCCACCGAACGGTCGCTGGCGTGGACGCGGACCAGGTAGGCGCCCGCTCCCGCGGTGGCGAGATTCTCCTTGCGCAACGGCTCGTACCCGCTGTCGCACAGGGTGAGGAAGCCGGTCGTGGAGACCACGGCGATCTCCTCGACCTCGTCCCAGCCGCTCTCCGCGCCCGGGTCCTGACCGGCGTAGAGGGTGACGATGGGGTTCTCCAGGGCGCTCCCGGCGTCGATGTGCAGCCAGTCCTTCTCGGCGGCCAGGAACCCGTGTCCGCGCGGCGGCTTGCCGGCGTCGGGGTCCATGACGGCCAGGTCCCCCCACTCCTTCAACTTGAGCGGCCGGGTGCGACCGTCGAGGAGCGGCCAGGTGGAACGCTGCATGGAGAACCCCCATCGTGCTTCTGTGCCCGCCGGTTGTGTCTCGGAAGCGTAGACGGGCACGGTGGAAGGCGAGTCGCGTGCCTTACTGGATGGCGCCTGTCTTACTGGATGTGGACGTAGTAGGCGTCACCGTTGAGGACGCGCTGGCTCTTGTAGAAGCCGCCGAGGCGGGCCCCGGCGCTGCGGTTGTCACCGGCGGAGATGATGCGGGTGCTGCCGCGGGCCGGGTTGCCCCCTTCCTTGCTCGCCGCGAAGGGGTACTCGTCGCAGTCGTACTTCGTGGGGTCGGGGTTGGGCACGTTCCCGCACATGGCCTTGCGGTTGGCGTTGATGGTCTTCTCGTTGGTGATGCGGTGCAGCGGGGTCGAGGCACCCGGGTGACCGGCGATCCTGGTCTGCGCGTCGAGAATGTGCTGGGCGGACTCCTTCACCTTCGCGTCGCCGCGCGAGAGGGAGAAGACGGGTGAGGCGCCCGGGAAGACGCAGCCGGGGTTCTTGGTCCGCTTCTTGGGGCCCCAGAACGTGTCGTCGCACCGGTACTTGGCGGACTTGTAGGTGAAGCCGCCCGTCGAGTAGCCGGGCTTGGTGAAGGTGAACCGGTAGGAGGCGGGACTGGCCAGCTGCTTCTTCTTCGCGACTCTGGCGGCATAGCCGACGGTTCCCTTGCGGGCGGGCCCGAGCGTGGACCCCTGCGGGAACTTGACGGCGGTCTTGACACCCTTGCCGCCACCGACAGAAACGTTCACGCGTATGCCGCCGGCGTTGACGAGCCTGGCCTTGCCGACGGTGAAGCTCTCCGCCCACTTCAGCTTGTCGGTCTTCAACGTCATGGAGTGCTTGATGTCGAAGGTGGCGGAACCGACCGGCCTGCCGTTCCTGAGCACGTCGACACGGGCGTCGACGTACAGGCACATGCTGGTGCGGGTGATGTTGATGGTGTTGATCCTGCAGCTCGCCGCGGCGGCCGTGTCGGCGTGGACGGTCCTGACGTTCGACACCTGAGCGGCGGTGAGGCTGTAGTGCGCCGGTGCGGCCTGCGCGGAGGCGGCACTGACGCCGGTGAGGAGGAGCGTGCCGAGAGAGGCACCTATGACGGCTTTTCCGGGCGCGCTGATGCGCATGGCTGTGCGTCCCCTCGTCGATGGGAAGGACGACACCGCCCCGCGGCTGCCGTCCGTGAGGCAAGCACGTTAGGGGCCTCAACTACAGTGCTTCTATTGGCTGTTGGGGCACTGCCCCGAAGGACAGGTCGGGTTCCGGTCAGGAGTGGCCGGCGGCGAGGATCGCGACGACGGAGCCGCTCGGTGCCGGGGGTCTGGTGACGGGGTCTGGTGACGGGGCCTGGGTCACCGCCCACCGCGGCCGGCGGGGAAGGGAATCGAGCCACTCGCGCGTTGCACCCTCCGGGACGACCGTCGAAGGGGGCACGGGACGTGGACGGCACGGAACAGCAGGCACAGGCACAGCGGACGCAGCAGGAGCATCAGACGCAGCAGGAGCATCAGGCGCAGCGGCAGACGCAGCAGGGCCCGCAGGCCCCCCAGACTCCACAAACCCGGTGGACACGAGCGACCCTCGGTGGTCCCGACCGCCCCCTCGACCTGCTGACCGCCCGCTTCGACCGCCACCGCTACGCCCCGCACACCCACGAGGAGTTCAGCGTGGGCATCTGCGTGCTCGGCGCCTCGTGCATCGACTACCGGGGCGGTGCCCTCACCGTGGGGGAGGGCTCGATCGTCGTGCTGGCCCCCGGGGAGGTCCACACCGGCGAGTCGGCGTACGGCACCTACGCCTACCGCGCCCTCTACCCGGCCCCCACCCTCCTCACCGACGGCATCCTCGGCGGCACCCCGCACTTCCGGGAGCCCCTCCTCGACGACCCCGTACTCGCCGCGGCCCTGCGCATCGCCCACACGGAGCTGAGCACCTACCCCGACCCGTTGGAGGCGGAGTCCCGCGTCCCCTGGCTGCTCACGGCCCTGGCCCGCCGCCACTCCACGGCCCGCCCCACCTCCGACACGGTCCCCGGCGTCGGCACCATCGCCCTCGCCGTACGCGACCGCCTGGCCGACGAACTCCAGGCCCCGCCCTCCCTCGCCGACCTGGCCGCCGACCTGGGCCTCTCCCGCTACCAGCTGCTGCGCGCCTTCCGTACGACGATGGGCATGCCCCCGTACGCCTGGCTGGCCCAGTACCGGGTGAGCCGGGCCCGCGCCCTCCTGGAACTGGGCGGCCGCCCGGCGGAGGTCGCCGGCCAGGTCGGCTTCGCCGACCAGGCCCACATGACCCGCTGGTTCGGACGGGTCCTGGGGGTGACCCCGGCGGCGTACAGGACGGGCGTACGACCGTAGGCCCCGACGGGCGGCCCGCCCGCTCCTCCCTCCGCAACAACGTTCAAGACCCGGACCCCCCACCGGCCGGACACTCATCCCATGACTGCACGCGGCTGGTTCCTCTTCTCTCTGATGGGAGTCCTCTGGGGCATCCCCTACCTGATGATCAAAGTGGCGGTGGACGGCGTGTCCCCGTCGATGGTGGTGTTCGTCCGTTGCGCCCTGGGCGCGGCGCTCCTGCTCCCCTTCGCGATCCGCCAGGGCGGACTGGCCGCGACCGTACGGACCCACTGGCGCCCCATGCTGGCCTTCGCGGTGATCGAGGTGATCGGCCCCTGGTGGACCCTGACCGACGCCGAACGCCACCTCTCCAGCTCCACGGCCGGCCTGCTGATCGCGGGCGTACCGATCGTGGCCGTGCTCCTGACCCGCTTCTTCGGCGACACGGAGCACCTGGGCGGACGGCGACTGACGGGACTGATCCTGGGCCTGGCCGGAGTAGGGGTCCTCACGGTCCCGCACCTGACCGGGGGCGACGCCCGCTCGCTGGCGGAGGTGGCGGTCACGGTGATCGGCTACGCGACGGCCCCGCTGATCATGGCCCGCCACCTGAAGCAGGTCCCGACGCTGCAGCTGATCGCCCCGGTGCTGCTCCTGTCGGCGATCGTCTACGCCCCCGCGGCGGCCCTGACCTGGCCGACAAGCATGCCCGCGCCGTCCGTCCTGGCCTCGCTGGCGGGCCTGGGAGTGATCTGCACGGCGCTCGCCTTCGTCGTCTTCCTGGAGCTGATCCGCGAGGTCGGCCCGACGAGGGCGACGGTCTTCACGTACGTCAACCCGGCGGTGGCGGTGGCGGCAGGCGCGCTCTTCTTGGACGAGCGCCTGACGGGGACGGTGCTGGCGGCGTTCGCCCTGATCCTGGCGGGCTCGTTCCTGGCGACGGCGACGTCGGGGCCGAGGAGGAAGCGGACGGGGCGGGTGCCGTCGCAGCCGACGCCGCCGCGGGACCGGAGCGCCCCGGCCGCCCGGTAACATGGTCGACACGGCAGACGAGCCGGGCGGACGGCCGCGTGAAGTCCCCCTAGGGGGCTTCCCGAGGAACGTCCGGGCTCCACAGGGCAGGGTGGTGGCTAACGGCCACCCGGGGTGACCCGCGGGACAGTGCCACAGAAAGCAAACCGCCGGGGACCTCGGTCCTCGGTAAGGGTGAAACGGTGGTGTAAGAGACCACCAGTGCCCAGGGTGACCTGGGCAGCTAGGTAAACCCCACCCGGAGCAAGGTCAAGAGGGGTCGCCGTAAGAAGCGGCCCTGCGCGGACGTTCGAGGGCTGCCCGCCCGAGTCCGCGGGTAGACCGCACGAGGCCGGTGGCAACACCGGCCCTAGATGGATGGCCGTCTCCCCGGCCGCCGCGAGGCGACCGGGCGACAGAACCCGGCGTACAGCCCGACTCGTCTGCCGCTACCTGCGGCTTTGCCTGGAAAAGTGGCCTCTGACCTGCGTCGGAGGCCCTTCTCGATCTTCGGGTACTTGCAGCGTCAGGCGACAGCTTCGTCGGCTGGTCAGTTCAGCAGCGCCGCCAGCCGCCGCCACTCCTCCCTCGGCAGCGCGTCCCCCGCCGCCCCCGCCTCGATCACCTGCAACGCCACATGGTCCGCCCCCGCCGCGTGGAACTCGTCCACCCGCGCCCGGATGCGGTTCTCGTCGCCCCAGGCGTACACCGCGTCGATCAGGCGGTCGCTGCCGCCGTCCGTGAGGTCGGCCTCGGTGAAGCCGAGGCGGAGGAATGTGTTCGTGTAGTTGGGCAGGCCCAGGTAGAAGGACAGGTGGTCGCGGGCGGTGGTGCGGGCGCGGGTCGGGTCGGTCTCCAGGATCACCTTCAGTTCGGGGGCCAGGAGCCGCCCCTCACCCAGCGCCTCGCGCGCCTCCGCCGTGTGCTCCGGTGTGACCAGGTACGGGTGCGAGCCCGCCGCCCGGTCGCGGGAGAGGCGGAGCATCTTCGGGCCGAGGGCGGCGAGGACGCGGCGCTCCGCGGGGACGCCGGCCGCGTCCAGGGCGTCCAGGTAGGCGACCATCGCCGAGTACGGGCGCCGGTACTGGTCGGCGAGCTTGGCGTGGCTCACGCCGAGGCCGAGCAGGAAGCGGCCGGGGTGGGTGGCCTCCAGGGCGGCGTACTCAGCGGCCGTGTCGGCGGCCTCGTACTGCCAGATGCTCTGGATGCCGGTGGCCACGGTGAGCCGGGTGGTCGCCTCGATCAGCGGGACGGCGTGGCGTACGGCGGAGCTGCCGCCCAGCCAGACCGCGCCGAAGCCAAGTTCCTCCAACTCGGCTGCCGCTTCGGCGAGTTCACCGCGCCGGGTGGGGTCCTCCGCCCGCAGTTCCCTGCTCCAGATGCCGTGGCGTGCCGTGTTCTGTTTCACCATGCAGGCGCCAACCGGAGGCGCAGGGTGATCTATTCCGTCGGGGTCTCGCTCATGTTCCGAGGGCGTCCGCCACGAAAAACGTGTCCGATCCATTGACGCCCCTCCTGCCTCACGCTTACCTTCTGGCCGAAGTTACGCACAGTGTTCGCAATGTCGAACAAT
This sequence comes from Streptomyces torulosus, assembly GCF_001419765.1. Classification (GTDB taxonomy): domain Bacteria; phylum Actinomycetota; class Actinomycetes; order Streptomycetales; family Streptomycetaceae; genus Streptomyces; species Streptomyces torulosus. The sequence continues at coordinate 3,377 of NZ_LIRK01000510.1, read as the reverse complement.
CCCCCCGCTGAGCCGCTCCCGGAAGGGACTTGCCGTGGTCCGCATACGAGTCCGCCACTGGGTGACCTGGGGGGCCGCTCTGGTGGCCCTCCTCGCGTCGCTCCTCGCCGTCCAGCCCGCCGGCACCGCCGCCGCGGCGGACGGCAAGCCGTTCACCAACCCGGTCAAGTCGCAGAAGGGCGCCGACCCCTGGCTGGAGTACTACAACGGCAACTACTACCTGGTGACGACCTCGTTCACCGGTGAGCTGACCATGCGGAAGTCACCCACGCTCGCCGGGCTGAGCACCGCGCCGAGCGTCCAGGTGTGGTCGGACAGCACCTCCACCCGCAACTGGAACATGTGGGCCCCGGAGATCCACTTCTTCGACGGCAAGTGGTACCTCTACTACTCCGCCGGGCCGCGCGGCTCCGCCTGCTGCGACGACCAGCGCACCCACGTCCTGGAGAGCGCCGGGTCCGACCCGATGGGGCCGTACACCTACAAGAACCAGCTAGCCGGGTCCAACCTCAACCCGAACGGCTGGCTGATCGACGCCAGCGTGCTCAAGCACAACAACAAGCTGTACCTGGTCGGCAGCGGTTCGGCGGGCGGCAGCAAGCAGAGCCTCGTCATCGCACCGCTCAGCAACCCGTACACGCTGGCCAGTTCCACCTTCACCGTGATCTCCAGCCCCACGCTCAGCTGGGAGACGCAGAGCGGTGAGGTCAACGAAGGGCCCGAGCCGCTCTACCGCAACGGGCGCACCTTCCTCATCTACTCCGCGAGCGCCTGCTGGGGTCCCGACTACAAGCTCGGGCAGCTGGAGTTGACCGGTTCGGACCCGCTGCTCGCCTCCTCCTGGACCAAGAAGCAGACCCCCGTGTTCCAGCGGAGCGACGCCAACGGGGTCTACGCGCCCGGCCACAACGGGTTCTTCACCTCGCCCGACGGCACCGAGAACTGGATCGTCTACCACGCCAACGACGCGGCGAGCGACGGCTGCGACAACGGCCGTACGACGCGGGCGCAGAAGTTCACCTGGAACGCGGACGGCACCCCCAACTTCGGTACGCCCGTCGCCCTCGGCACCACCCTCGCCGGCCCCTCCGGTGAGACGGCGACGACCCCGAACGCGTACACCATCGTCAACCGCAACAGCGGCAAGTGCCTGGACGTCAACGGCGGCAACACGGCCGACGGCACCAACATCTTCCAGTGGACCTGCAACGGCGGCGCCAACCAGAAGTGGCGTATCGAGGACCGTGCCGACGACACCAGCCGCCTCGTGAACGTCGCCACCGGCAAGGTCGCCGACGTCGCCGAGTGCGCCACCGCCGACGGCACCGACATCCGCCAGTGGTCCTGGCTGAACAACAACTGCCAGAAGTTCCGCATGGTCTACCTCGGCGGCGACTACGTCCGGATCGTCAACGCCTCCACCGGCAAGGTCATGGACGCCGCCGACTGCGGCACCGCCAACGGCACCGACGTACGCCAGTGGTCCTGGCTCAACAACAACTGCCAGCAGTGGCGGCTCGTCCCCACCACCGCCTGACCCGCCTGACCACAGGGCTGCCTGACCACACGGCTGCCTGACCGCCTGACCGGCGGACTGCCCCGGCCTCCGCGAACGCCGACGCCGACACCGACGCCGTCCGCCGGTCCGCTCCACCCGCACATCCGAACCCCGAAGGGCCGCACAACATGAGACGACTCGTCAGACGGGCCGTGGTGGCCGCGGCAGCGGCGCTCGCCGTGCTCACCGGCGTGACCACCCCCGCCCAGGCCGCCGCGCCCGCGTCCCCCGCCGTGACGTTCACCAACCCGATCGCGCTCCAGCGCGCCGACCCGCACATCTTCAAGCACACCGACGGCTACTACTACTTCACGGCCACCGTCCCCGCCTACGACAAGATCGTGATGCGCCGGGCCACCACCCTCCAGGGCCTGTCCACGGCCCCGGAGACGACCATCTGGACCAAGCACGCCAGCGGTGACATGGGCGCCCACATCTGGGCCCCGGAGATCCACTTCATCGACGGCAAGTGGTACGTGTACTTCGCGGCCGGCGCCTCCAACGACATCTGGAAGATCCGCCCGTACGTCCTGGAGTCCAGCTCCGCCAACCCGCTCACCGGCAGCTGGACCGAGAAGGGCCGCATCAGCCTGCCCCTGGACACCTTCTCGCTCGACGCCACCACCTTCACCCACAACGGCACCCGCTACCTCAGCTGGGCGCAGAACGACCCGGCGGTCGGCAGCGGCACCAACCTGTACCTGGCGAAGATGTCCAACCCCTGGACCATCAGCGGCAGCCCGGTGATGATCTCCAAGCCCGAGTACTCCTGGGAGACCGTCGGCCACCGCGTCAACGAGGGACCGGCCGTCCTGCAGAAGAACGGCAAGGTCTTCATGGCCTACTCGGCCAGCGCCACCGACGCCAACTACTGCCTCGGCCTGCTCACCGCCGACGCCACCGCCGACCTGATGAACCCGGCCTCCTGGGCGAAGACGTCCACACCGGTCTTCAAGAGCAACGACAGGACCGGCCAGTACGGGCCCGGCCACAACACCTTCACGGTCTCCGAGGACGGCAAGTCGGACATCCTGGTCTACCACGACCGCGACTACAAGGACATCAGCGGCGACCCGCTCAACGACCCCAACCGCCGCACCCGGTACCAGAAGCTGTACTGGAACGCCGACGGCACACCCAACTTCGGCATCCCCGTCGCCGACGGCGCGACCCCGGTCCGCCTCTCCTCGTACAACTACCCGGACAAGTTCATCCGGCACTGGGAGTACCGCGCGAAGCTGGAGGGCAACGTCACCAACCTCGCCGACTCGCAGTTCCGGATCGTCACCGGTCTGACGGGCAGCGGCACGGTCTCCCTGGAGTCGGCGAACTTCCCCGGCTACTACCTCCGCCACAAGAACAACGAGCTGTGGGTGGAGAAGGACGACGGCACGGCCCTGTTCGACGCCGACGCCTCCTTCCACCAGCGGGCCGGTCTCGCCGACAGCGCGGCCGGGGTGTCGTACGAGTCGTACAACTTCCCCGGCCGCTACATCCGGCACTTCAACAACCTGCTCTACACCCAGCCGGTCAGCACGACCCTCGACCGGCAGGACGCCACCTTCTACAAGGAGTAGCCGCCCGGCGGACGAAGAGGTGTCCGCGGAAGCGAGCCGCATCGGTGCACCGTGTCCCCGTCGGGGCGCGGTGCACCGCTCATTCCGGGGGTGCGACCTGCACCAGGCCCGACTGGTACGCCATCACCACCAGTTGCGCCCGGTCGCGGGCGCCGAGTTTCGTCATCGCGCGGTGGATGTGCGTGCGCACGGTCAGCGGGCTGAGATAGAGCTTCTCGGCGATCTCGTCGTTGGACAGGCCC
>NZ_LIRK01000051.1 GCF_001419765.1 Streptomyces torulosus | reverse complement strand
GAGTTCGAAGCCCCACCAGGGCCCGAGGCGTCCGACGCCGACCTGGACCTCGTCGGAGACGCACAGGGCGCCCGCCCGCCTGGCAGCGGTGAACACGCCGTCGAGGTAGCCGTCGGGGAACACGATGTTCCCACCCGATCCCATCAGGGACTCGGCGATGAAGGCGGCCGGGGGTCGGCCGTCGGCCGAGATCCGCTCGATGACGGCCGCGGCGTCGCGCGCGTACTTGGCTCCGGCGTCCGCGTCGTCGTATCCGTAGGTGCCGCGGTAGCGGTCCGGGATGACGACCTCGTGGGTGGTGGCGGGTGCGCCGGCGCCGCCGGGGCCCTTGTAACGGTTCGGGCTGATCCCGGTCACCACGCCGGTGTTGCCGTGGTACGCGCCGTCGATGTTGACGATGTGCCGGCGCCCTGTCACCTGGCGGGCGATCCGCAGCGCCAGGTCGTTCGCCTCACTGCCCGTGCACACGAGGAAGACGACCTCGAGCGGGTCGGGCAGCGTGGCCACCAGCTTCTGCACGTAACTGGCGATCTGCGGGTAGACGAAACGGCTGTTGGTGTTGAGCTTGCGCAGCTGTCGGGTGGCGGCGGCCGTCACCCGTGGCTCGGCATGGCCGACGTGGGTGACGTTGTTCAGCGAGTCCAGATAGGCCAGGCCGTCCTCGTCGTGGAACCACACGTCCCGCCCGCGCACCAGGTTCATCGGCTTGCGGTAGTAGTTGCGCTGGGAGCGAGCGATGTGGCGACGGCGCACCGAGACGACGTCGTCGACGGCGGGGGCCGCGGCGGGGGACTCGGTGAACCCGAGGAGCCGGGCGGGGTCGGGTGACAGCCGGCTCCAGACCTGCCGTGCGGAGGGCGGCACGGCACGAGGCGGCGGCCAGGTCGCCATCCGGGCGGTGCGGTGCACCTGTACCTGGACGCGCGGCCCGAGCGGATCCGTCCCCTCGCTCACGCCGGCGCGTCCCAACGGCTCCCCGGCCGGGACGCTCGCCCCGACGGGCGGCGAGTCGGCCAGCCCCCACCAGCACGTCCAGAACTCCAGCCCCTCGACCGCATGGCGCAGCACCAACGGCTCACCGGGACCACCGTGGGCCTCGACGACGCCGGACAGCGGGCTGGCGACCTCCTCGGCGTCCGCCACGATCAGCGTGCCGCCGACCTGGACCGTCGCGGGCTCGTCGGCTCCCGGGCGGCGCCGGCCCCCCAGAAGCAGCGAGGCACTGAGGTGGGGCACGTAGCCCCGCCGCCACCGTCCGTCGAGGATGTCGTCGATACGCGCGCGTACCGCGCTCGCGTCGTGCCAGTCGACTTCGTCGTAGAGATCACTGGCCGGTCGCAGGTCGACCAACCGCGGAGCCGGTGCGTACGGGACACCGTCTCGGACCGCCTCCGCCAAGACCTCTTCCAACCGCCCCTGCTCCCGCGTCGGGGGGAGCCCGCACGCGACCCGGAACGTCGCCTCGGCGACCTCGGGGCAGACCCCGGCCACCCGCGCGATCGTCGGCCAGGTGTGTTGCACGCGGGTCCGGCCGTACGGTGTGTCGCTCTCGGCGACCCGGCGCGTCCACGTCACGGCGTTCATGCACAGCCGGGCGGCCGCCAACGGATAGACAGCCGCCAGCTCCTGCGCCGTGAGGGGAAGCACCGAATGGAAGCCGGCCACCACCTCGGCCGCCGCGGCGAGCGGGTCGGCCTTGCGGACCATGGCGTAGCCCGCCGCGATCGCCACCTCCGCCGCGCGCACACCGTAGAGCGAGTCGCCCAGATCGACGATGCCCGAGATCCGCGGCACCCCGTCGGCGTCGGCATCGGCCAGAACGTTGGCGTCGTTGAGATCCTGGTGCAGGACACTCCACGGCAGCCGGTCCAATGCCGGCAGGAGAGCGTCGTACCAGCCCATGATCGTGCGCACCGACTCCCGCCGGTCCGCGTCCTGGACAGCGTGCAGCGACCCCTCGACGATCTCGGCGGCCCGGCGCATGTCCCAGTCGTGCGGTTCCAAGCCCACCGGCGGCTCCATGCTGGACAGCCCGAGGCTCAGCCGCCCAGCGGCTTCTCCCAACCGACGCAGCAACGCCGCCGGGTGGTCGTCGAGCTCCGCCAGCACCCGGCCCTCCAGCCAGCTCATCACACGGACCACGTGCGTCCGGCCCTCGTGGACGACGGCGGCCAGGCACTGTCGCTCCCGGGTCGGGACCAGCCGTGGCACCGGAAGGTCGGGAACGGTGGAGGCCAGATGCTGGAGGAGCGCGTTCTGCCAGAGGACGTCGGCCGAGTCCGGCTCCGCGCGGGTGACCCGTACGAAGTAGCGCATGCCGTCGCCGCCGGTGATCCGTACGTTCTGGTCGACCTCCCCTCCCAGTGGGTGCTGGACGTATCCCTCGAGCCCGAAGGACTGCCGCAGCACGTGATCGAGGAGCGGGCCCGGCAGGTGGCCGGTGGGACCAGGGAGGGCAGCTCCGTCCCGGTCGGCGGTGGTGGTCACTGAGGTCATCGGTGCGTTCTCTCTCTCGTCGTCAGGCCGCTCATCACTCACAGGGGGCCTGCGTCACGTGCTCGGGTCACCTGCGTCACGCGCTCGGTCTCGGCCTGTTCCCTGCCGCCCACTCGTGTCGGGCCTTCGCCCGACGCTGCCGGTCGGCTCCCGGACCGTCCGATCGACGCGGTTCCTGGGAGATGGCGGCCATGGCTACCGCGGCGGCGTCTGGGGCTGCTCCACGTGCGTGGCCTGCCACGGCTCTCCAGCCCGAGGTGCTGCGTCAGTGAAACACCGCTGGGAATCCGGCAACAAGGGACGTGAGGCCGCGACATCCACCCTGTAGTTTGTGCCTGTGCACAATCTCGGTGAGGGGCCCGCCCCGGTGTGGCGGCGGCACCACCCGGAGCCGACCCCTTGTCCGTGCGGTGACGGCTGTTGTCGGGAGAGGCGGTCCTCATGAGCAGCCCCGGACGCCCCATGGGTGGGGCACGCCACGACGCCGTCCAGGCGATCGCGCGCCGACTCCTCGACGAACGACTCGACGAACTGACCTCTCGTGCTCTCGCGAAGCTGGAAGCCGAGGAGGCCGCCTACGCGTCGGCGGACTGGGACCCGGTCCAGAAACGCGAGGGGATGCGGCGAACCCTCGAACTCGCCCTGACCCGGCTGGCCGGCGGTCCCGTGCCCGCGGCGGTCTCACGCGCCACCGAGGACGTGGGACGCGAGCGGGCGGAACAGGCGTTCCCCCTGACCGCGCTGATGCACTCCTTCCAGCTGGACCTCAGGACCCTGTGGGAGGCCGTGCTGGAGGAGGGGCGAGCACGGGGCATCAGCGCCGATCCCGACTTCCTCGACGGGTTGATCCGCGTCTGGGAGGCGACGGACGCCAACAGCGTCGAAGTCGTCGACGCCTACCGCCGCACCGAACGCGACCTGGCGAGCCGTCGTACGGAGGTACGCAACCGGGCCTTCAGCCGCCTCGTCCTGGAAGGCGAGCAGGACCCCTCCACGGTCGCCGAGGCGTCGACGCTGCTGGGCTTCTCCGAGCACGTCGCCCTGACCGTGGTCGTGGTCGAGTCCGTTCCCACGGGGGACCCGGCTCTGTCCCAGGTCGACGACGCGCTGCGTCGGGGCGGCCTGCTGCGCCACTTCGGCTGGATGGGCGACGAACTCCTCGGCATCATCCGCCACGGACGGTCCGACCAGGAGACCATGCTCGCCCTGCTCCAGCCGTTCGCCCCGTGGCGCTGCGGCGTCGCGGAAGTCCCCGGGCTGGCGCTGACGGCACGGGGCATCCGCTTCGCGCGCGCCGCGATCCGCAGCTCCACGCGGCCCGGAGTGCGGCATGTGGAGGGCCACTGGGTCGGGGCGATCATGTCGGCGCAGGAGGAACTCCCCGGCGCGATGGCCGCCGGCGTGCTGCGCCCACTCCTCGGACTGCGTGACAGCGACAGCATCCTCGAGACCCTGCGCTGCTACTTCGACCTGGGCTCGGTCGCCGAGGTGGCCGCCCGCACCTATCGCCACCGGAACACGGTGGGCAACCGCCTGCAGGCCGCGGAAGAGGCGACCGGGCTGAAGCTGTCCAGACCGGCGGACGCCGCCCGGCTGGTCCTCGCCCTGGCCTGGCTGGAGACCGACGCGGGCGCCCGCTTCCGGGCGACGATGTCCTGATCCTCGGAACGTGAGTGTGCACAGGCACAATATGCGCGGTCGATCTCGCGGCCTCACGTCCCTTGTTGCCGAAGTCTCCACGGTGCTTCACTGACGCATCACCTCGGGTGGGAGAACCGCTCATCGCACTCGGAGCAGCAGTGGTGCTGCCGCCGACTGCCTGACCGGCATCCACCGTCCTCTACGGGTCGCCGCCAACGCCGCGGCAGGCCCCCTGAAACCACCCCCGATGCGGCGAACCCGGCCGCACTCGACGTAGATCATGACGCCTCGATGCACGAGGTGTCCCATATGCCCGGAAAGAGGTTGAACGTCATGCGTCAGATCGTCACCTTCGATGCCTACGGCACCCTGGTCGACTTCCAGCTCGGCCCCACCACCCTGAAGCTCCTCGCCGACCGGCTGGACCTGGACGGCCTGAACGTCGACGAGTTCCTCGACGACTTCCGCGTCATGCGGTTCCAGGCAGTCCTGGAGGCCTACCGCCCCTTCCGCGAGGTGCTGCCCTCCAGCCTGGAGGCTGCCATGCGTCTGCACGGTCTGGAGTACCGGACGTCCGACGGTGAGGCCCTGGTCGAGGCCGTGCCCACCTTCGGCCCCCACCCCGAGGTCCCGGCCGCCCTGCGGGCGCTGAAGTCCCGGTACGAGATCGCCATCATCTCCAACACGGACGACGACCTCATCGCCCAGAACCTGGCCCACATGGGCGTCGAGTTCGACCATGTCATCACCGCCCAGCAGGCCAAGGCGTACAAGCCGTCCCGGCAGACCTTCGAGTACGCCTTCCAGGCCATGGACATCGACCCCGCCCAGGTCATCCACGTGGCCCAGGGCTGGGAGTACGACCTCATCCCCACCCGCGACCTCGGTCTCGCGCGCCGCGTGTGGATCAACCGCTACGAGTTCCACAGCGGCAGCGCCGACTACCGGCCCTACGACGAGCTGCCCGACCTGTCGGGCCTGCCGGCCCTGCTCGGCTGCTGAGGCCGGGACCAAGAGAAACACCCCTGGACGACCAGGAAGACCCGAGGACGTACGTCATGAAGCAGATCCCCTACTGGCTCGACACCGCCCCCGCCTTTCCCGACCGGACCGGCAAGCCCCTGCCCGAGCGGGCGGACCTGGTGGTCGTCGGCGGCGGCCTCACCGGCCTGTCCACCGCCTACCACGCGGCACGCAAGGGCGCCCACGTCGTCCTCGTGGAGAAGGACAAGGTCGGCTCGGGCGCCTCCGGACGCAACGGCAGCATGTGCACGCAGGGCATCACCATCAGCCCCGCCGAGGCGCGCAAGCGCTACGGGCAGCCGCGGGCCCGGGAACTGTACGACGCCTTCCGCACGGCGGTGGACGTCGTGGAGGAGCTGACGGTCAAGGAGCGGATCGACTGCGACTTCCAGCGTGTAGGGCGTCTGGGGGTCGCGTTCAAGCCGCGGCACTTCGAGAGCATGCGGGACAAGCAGCGCGACCTGGCCGAGAACTTCGGCCACGAGACCACACTCCTGAGCAAGAGCGATCTCCGTGCCGAGCTGGGCTCCGACTACTACCACGGAGCCCTGCTCGACCCGCTCAGCGCACACCTGCACGTCGGCAAGTACGTCCACGGCCTGGCCGAGGCCGCCGAACGCGCCGGCGCCGAGATCCACGAACGCAACGCCGCCGTCGCGCTGCACCGCGTCCCGGCGGGCGGTTTCCTCGTCGAGACCCTGCACGGCACCATCCGCGCCAAGCAGGTGATGGCGGCCACCGACGCCTACAGCGACAAGGCCATGCCCTGGTTCCGCAAGCGGCTGATCAACGTCGGCAGCTTCGTCATCGTCACCGAGCCGCTGGGCGAGGAACGGGCCCGGCAGCTCATCCCCAACAACCGCGTGGTCGTGGACTCCAAGAACATCGGCCACTACATCCGCATCACCCCCGACCACCGCCTCGCCTTCGGCGGCCGGGCCCGCTTCGCCCCCTCCGACCCCGCCTCGGACCTCAAGAGCGGTGACGTCCTGAAGCGGGAACTGGCGGAGATCTTCCCGCAGGTGGCGGACGTGCGGATCGACTACGTGTGGGGCGGCATGGTCGGCTTCTCCTGGGACCGCGTCCCGCACGCGGGTGAGGCCGACGGCCTGTACTACTCCATGGGGTACTGCGGCCACGGCGTCCAGATGGCCACGTACATGGGCCGGGCCATGGCCGAGGTGATGGACGGCCACCCGGAGGCCAACCCCCTGCGCGGCTTCGGCTTCCCCAAGGTTCCGGTGCCGTTCTACAACGGCACCGCCTGGTTCCTGCCCTTCGGCGGGGCGTACTACAAGGCCAAGGACCGACTGCGCTGACCATCGGCGCTTCATCGGAAGGGGCCGGTGGTGGAGTCCGCCCGCCACCGGCCCCTCCGGCGACGGTGCTCTCCTCGGCGGCGCGCATCGCGTTCTTCACGAGCCCACTGGCGAACATCACAGTCGGAACGGGTTCTCGCCCGAGGCGGGCGAAAAGTACCTTGGATCGCTGATCAGCCTGTTCTTGGTGTGCGTGAAAGAGGATTCGTCGATGGGGCGTCCTGAACTACCGGTCGACCCGGCGGCCGGTCCGGTGCAGCGACTCGCCCATGATCTTCGGGAGCTGCGCCGTTCGGCGGGTGGTGTGTCGTACCGGACCATGGCGAAGAACGCCGGCTTCTCGGTGACGACCCTGGCGAAAGCGGCGAGCGGCGAGCGACTGCCGTCGTTGGCCGTGTTCCGGGCGTACGTCCAGGCATGTGGCGCCGACCCCGCTCAGTGGGAGGCACGGTGGGCGGAGGCCGAGGCGCTGGCAGGGGAGGAGAAGCCGGAAGAGGCCGAGGCCGCCCCGCCCTACCGTGGCCTCGCGCGCTTCGAGCCGGACGACCGTGA
>NZ_LIRK01000509.1:364-5492 GCF_001419765.1 Streptomyces torulosus | reverse complement strand
TCGCCTTTCCGGGGGGCTCGGGGCGGCGCGTGGCCGCGTAGGTCAGGAGCAGAAGGAGGGCGCAGGCTCCTGCCGCGCTGCCGAGCAGGGCGGTGGAGCGCCAGCCGCCGTGCGTCCACAGCGGCCCGGTCAGCGCGGAACCGGTCGCGCCGCCCAGGAAGTAGCAGGTCATGTAGACGGTGGTGACCCGACTGCGCATCTCGTCGCCGACCTGGCCGAAGACCGTCGTCTGGTTGGAGATGTGCGCGGCCTGACGACGGCCGCGCCGAGGAGCACGAGCGACGACGAGTGCACCGACACCACGGCGAACGACACCGCGATCAGGGTGAACGCTCCCGCGCTGACGGCGAACTGGCGTCCCCGGTCGGCGAACCGGCCGGCCAGATTGGCGCCCAGCGCTCCGCCCGCGCCGAGCAGCCCCATCAGACCGATGGCCGCCGAGCCGAAGTGGTACGGCGCCTGGATCAGCCGCAGCGGCACGGCCGTCCACAGCACGGTGAACGCGCCGAAGCCCAGGGCGCCGTACAGACAGCGCTCCACGATGACCGGGCACTCGCGCACCAGCGTGAACAGCGAACCGATGAGCCGGACATAGCCGCGCGCGGTGAGCGGCGCCGGCGGAGCCTGGGCGGGCAGGACACGCCGCAGCATCACGCAGACCGCCAGCATCATGACCGCCGCGCCCCAGAACACCGCGCGCCAGTCGACGAGGTCGGCGACCAGCCCGGCGAAGGTCCGGCAGAGCAGCGCGCCGAGGATGACCCCGGTCATCACCGTGCCCACCACCTGCCCGCGCCGTTCGGGCGGCGCCATGCCCGCGGCCTGCGGCACGATCACCATGGCCGCCACGCTCACCAGGCCGAGCAGGAAGAACGGCCAGACCAGCAGCCCGCCGTCGACCCACGGGATCACCGCGAGCACCACGGCCGCCGTGGTCACCAGCACGGTCAGCAGCCGACGGCGGTCGACGGCGTCACCGAGCGGGACCAGCGCCAACAGGCCGAGGGCGTAACCGAACTGGGTGGCGGAGACGGACGAGGTGAGCGAGTCGGGTGTGCGGTGCAGCGAGGCCGCGAGTTCGGGCAGGATGGGCTGGAGGTAGTACAGGTTGGCCACGCACAGGCCGCACGCGGTGGCGAGCAGCAGCACCGTGATCCGGCCGGCCCGCGGCCGCGCCGGCGCGACGGGTTCCGTCAGACCCGCCGCGCCGGCGCGTGCCGCCTCGCTCACAGCGTGCCGCCGCCGTCGACGTGCAGGACGGCGCCGGTGACGAAGGTGTTCTCCAGCAGGTGCAGCACCGACGCGGCGACGTCGTCGGGCCGGCCGACCCGCCCCACCGGGGTGCTCCGCGCGGTCTGCTCGAAGAGGCCCGCGCGGGCGTCCTCGGGCAGGAAGTCCCACAGCGGGGTGTCGATCATGCCGCCGACGACGACGTTGACCCGCACCGGGGCGAGTTCCACGGCGAGGGAGCGGCCCATGCCGCCGATGCCCGCGTTGGCCGCGGCGGTCGCGCTCATGTCGGCGTAGGACTTGTAGCCGGCCGCGCCGGCGATCAGCACGATCGAGCCCGCGCCGGAGATCTTCTTCCCGGCGTGGCGGACGCTCAGCAGCTGTCCGACGATCTTGGTGTCGAGAGCGGCGCGCACGGCGTCGAGCGACACGTCGTAGACGGAGCCCACGGCCATGTCGCCGGGGCAGACCACCAGGTGGTCGAGGGCGTCGATGTCGGCGAAGAAGGCGCGCACGCTGTCCTCGTCGGTGACGTCCACGACTCCCGTGGTGATGCCGTCGATCTCCTTCGCGGTCTGCTCCAGCCTGTCCTGCGAGCGGGAACCGACGACGACCCGAGCGCCGGCGGCGGCGGCCTGGCGGGCCACGGCCTTGCCGATGCCGGAGGAGCCGCCGATCACCACGACGCGGGCGCCGGACAGGCCGCCGGAGGCGGCGGGGGACGCGTGGGTTGCGGGGGATGCGGGTGAAGCTGACAAGGTCGTCTCCTGGTCACGAGCCGATGGGGTGGGCGCAGGCGGGTGCCTGGGGCCGGGAACGCGGAGATGACCGCCCGGCCACCATCGACGCTGTCAGCTGGGCCGGAAGGTAGGCAGACGCACAATGATGCTAGTTGGAACACCACCTGGTTAGGGCCGCGCGGCCGGGCCACCATGGACTGACGTCGGCGTACCGGCTCAGCCGAGGGCGACGGCCTGGCGACGACTCGACGGCCGCCGCACCCGGTGCCGGTCGAGCGTGACGCCCTCCGTGCGCCGAGCGAGCCGACGCCATGTCAGCCGGGCCCCGGCCGTCGTCCCTAGGTGGTTCCCCGTGAGCAAGGACAGTCCGTTCCCGTACGACCCGATACCGACGGTGCGTGGCCCGGTGGCCGCCGCCGACCTCGGCGTCACGCTCGCGCACGAGCACCTCTTCGTGCTGAGCGCCGAGTTCCAGTCCAACTTCCCCCACCTGTGGGACCGCGAGGCCGGAGTCCGTGAGGCCGTGCGCCAGCTCGACGAGGCGTACGCGGCCGGGGTGCGGACCCTGGTGGACATGACCGTCCTCGGCCAGGGCCGGGACATCGCGCTGATCAACGCGGTCGCCGAGCGCACCCCGGTGAACATCGTGCTCGCCACCGGTGTCTACAGCGTCGACGGCATCCCCCTCTTCGCCCGGTTCCGTGGCCCCGGCGCCGCCGTCGAGGCCGAGGACCCGCTGATCGAGCTGCTGCTGCGCGACGTCACCAGGGGAATCGCGGACAGCGGCGTACGGGCCGGTCTGGTGAAGTTCGCCTGCGAGCGCACCCCGCCGGACGCGGCCGCGCACCGGATGGCCGCCTGCGTCGCCGAGGTGCACCGGCGCACCGGTGTCCCGGTCGTCGTGCACTGCGACCCCTTCGAGGGCAACGGCGTCGCCCTCGTCCGCCTCCTGGAGAAGGAGGGCGTCCCCGCCGGCTCGGTGGTCGTGGCGCACGCCGGGGACTCCGCCGACCTCGACGGACTGCGCGCCCTCGCCGACACCGGCTGCGTCCTCGGCTACGACCGCTACGGCATGACCCCCTTCGCCCCCGACGAGCAGCGCAACGCCACCCTCGCCGCGCTCGTCCGGGCCGGTCACACCGCCCAGCTGCTCGTCTCCCAGGACCACCCCGTCCACATCGACTACCTGACGGACGAACAGCGCCGCGGCCTCTACCCCCACTGGAGCTATGTGCACCTCTTCGAACGGGTCCTGCCACTGCTGCTGAAGGAACCCGGCGTCGACGAGGAGACCGTCCGCACCCTCCTCGTCGACAACCCGCGGCGCCTGCTCACCCGTGTCGCCGCGCCCCGCCCCTCGGGGAGCCACCCGGAGGTGTCCGATGCCGCCTGAGCCGTGGGAGGAGCTGGGCACCCGGCTGGTCCTGGACGAGGAGCACGTCAAGTGCTGGGTGGAGACCGTGCCGCCCGGCGAACGGCGGCCCGCCCACACCCACCGCCACCCCTGGGTGACCGTCGTGCTCTCCGGCGCCCACGGTGAATCCCTCGACGAGAAGGGCGAGTTGATCAAAGAGGTGACGCTGGAGACCGGTCAGGTGGTCTACAACCGCGGCGACACCCTGCCGATGAGGCACTACGTACGCAATCTCTCCGACCGGACGCTCGTCATGGTCGCCATCGAACTCCGCACGCCCACCGCGCCGGAGGAAGGAATCCACCCATGAGCCGACACGAACCCCCCACCGAGCGGCGAGGGAACCGACCGGTGCCGGGCACCCCCGCCCTGGTCACCGGCGCCACCTCCGGGCTCGGCCGAAGCCTCGCACACGCCCTCGCCGACCGCGGCTGGACCGTGCTGGCGCACGGCCGCGACGAAGGCAGGCTGGCCGCCGTCGTCGACGAGGTGCGCGCGGCGGGCGGCACCGCCCACCCCTACCTCGCGGACCTCTCCTCCCTGACGGAGGCCGCCGAGCTCGGCCGCCGTGTCGCCGCCGAGCATCCCTCGCTGGGGCTGCTCGTCAACAACGCCGGGGTGGGCGCGGGATCGGACGCGCGGGCCCGCGAGGTGAGCCACGACGGCTACGAACTGCGCTTCGCCGTCAACTACCTGGCCCCCGTCGTCCTCACCCGCGCCCTGCGCGCCCCGCTGCGCGCCGCGGGCAGCGCCCAGGTCCTCAACATCGGCTCGATCGGACAGAGCCCCGTCGACGCGGACGACATCCAGTTCACCCGGCGCTACGACGGCATGGAGGCCTACACCCGCAGCAAGTTCGCCCTCGCCGCGTTCACCTTCACCGTCGCCGAGGAGTACGCGCGCGACGGCATCCGGGTCAACTGCGTGCACCCCGCGAACTACATGGACACGGCCATGGTCGTCGAGGCCGGGGTGCGCCCCTGGACCACCGTGGCGGAGGGCACCGCCGCCGTGCTCCACGCCCTCGGCGAGGGGGCGAGGGGCGCGAGCGGCCAGTACTACAACGAGACCCGCCGCGCCACCGCCCACCGCCTCGCCTACGACCCCACCACCCAGAGCCGGCTGAGCTCCCTCACCGACCGCCTCATCGCCCCGGTGGTGGGGGCCGGGGGCGGACCTGGTAGGTGAACACCGGCACAGGAAGCGGGCCCGGGCGATCCTCCGCCCGGGCCCGCTCCATGTCAGCTCCTAGTCCTCCTGGACCATGGCCAGCAGGTGCTCGGGGAAGCGTTTGCCGGCGAAGGCACCGGGCGGGGCGATCTCGTCGACCTGCCGCAGAATCTCGGGGGTCAGGGTGACCGCCCCGGCCGACGCGTTCTCGGCCATGTGCGCACGGCGCTGGGCGCCCGGGATCGGGACGACGCCCTGCGCGACCAGCCAGGCCAGGGCGAACTGCGCGGGGGAACAGCCCACTTCGGCCGCCAGCTCGCCGAGTCGGGCCACCAGGCTCTGGTTGAACCCGAGGTTGTCCTCGGAGAAGCGGGGCAGGCCGCGCCGCATGTCGTCCGGGGCCAGCTCGGCGCCGGAGAGTTCGCCGGACAACAGGCCCCGGCTGAAGGGACTGTAGGCGACGAAGCCGATGCCGAGTTCACGCACCGTGGGCAGGACCGACCGCTCCGGGTTCCGGCTGGCCAGGGAGTACTCGGTCTGCACGGCGGTGATCGGGTGCACGGCGTGCGCGGCG
>NZ_LIRK01000509.1:0-342 GCF_001419765.1 Streptomyces torulosus | reverse complement strand
GCGTCGACCCGTACCCCGTCGGGGGTGCGGATCAGCCCGCACTTGGTGGCGAGGGTGACCCGGTCGCGGTGCCCGCCGGCCAGCGCGCGGCCGACGATCTCCTCGCTCAGGCCGGCCCCGTACATGTCGGCGGTGTCCAGGAAGTCCATGCCCCGGTCGAGGGCGCCGTGGATGGTGCGGATCGACTCGGCCTCGTCGGTGTCGCCGTAGAACTCGGCCATGCCCATGCAGCCGAGCCCGATCGCGGACACGTCCAGCCGACCGCCGAGCAGTGTGCGGCCGAGGGTGTGCGGTGCGGTGGTGGTCATGCCTTCTCCTCGTGATGCGGGGGTGGGGGTGGGG
>NZ_LIRK01000508.1 GCF_001419765.1 Streptomyces torulosus | reverse complement strand
TCGGAGATCTCGTCGAGCTGGCCGCCGCCCAGCTCGACGAGATCTCCGACCGGAAGGGATGGGACCTGCGCGTCCACGTCTCGAAGACGGTCACCGACCCCTGGACCGCCCACGCGGCGTCCACCACCGCCACCGATAACCTGGGAGCCCCCAACTGAACGCCGCGCCCGCCGACCAGATCCGACTCCTCGACGTCCAGGCCCTCGACGTACGCCTCCAGCAGCTCGCGCACAAGAGGAGGTCGCTGCCCGAGCACGCCGAGATCGAGTCACTGACGAAGGACCTCACCCAGCTGCGCGACCTCCTCGTCGCCGCGCAGACCGAGGAGAGCGACACCGCCCGCGAGCAGACCAAGGCCGAGCAGGACGTGGACCAGGTGCGTCAGCGCGCCACCCGCGACCAGCAGCGCCTGGACTCGGGCGCGGTCAGCTCCCCGAAGGACCTGGAGAACCTCCAGCGCGAGATCGCCTCCCTCGCCAAGCGGCAGGGCGACCTGGAGGACATCGTCCTGGAGGTCATGGAGCGCCGGGAGTCCGCCCAGGAGCGGGTCGCCGAGCTGACCGAGCGGGTCGGCGCCGTCCAGGGCAAGATCGACGACGCGACCGCCCGCCGGGACGCGGCCTTCGAGGAGCTCGACGGCGAGGCCGCCTCGGTGACCAAGGAGCGCGAGGTCATCGCCGCGTCCGTCCCCGCCGACCTCCTCAAGCTCTACGACAAGCTGCGGGAGCAGCAGGGCGGCATCGGCGCGGCCAAGCTGTACCAGCGCACCTGCCAGGGCTGCCGCCAGGAGCTGGCGATCACCGAGCTGAGCGAGATCCGCAAGGCCGCGCCCGACACGGTCGTCCGCTGCGAGAACTGCCGCCGCATCCTGGTGCGCACCTCGGAGTCGGGTCTGTAGCCGGGGCCTGCGAGCGGCCGTAGTCGACAGACCAAGAGGTTGATGTGGTGCGGGAGTTCATCGTCGAGGCCGACGGGGGGTCCCGGGGCAACCCGGGGCCCGCGGGCTACGGTTCGGTCGTCCTCGACGGGGCGACGGGGGAGCCGTTGGTGGAGGCCGCCGAGTACATCGGGGTCGCCACGAACAACGTCGCCGAGTACCGGGGCCTCATCGCGGGCCTGAAGGCGGCGTACGCGCTGGACCCCACGGCCACCGTCCGCGTCCGTATGGACTCCAAGCTCGTCGTGGAACAGATGTCGGGCCGCTGGAAGATCAAGCACCCCGACATGAAGCCGCTGGCCGCCGAGGCCCTGCGGGTCTACGCCCCCGGCCACGTCACCTACGAGTGGATCCCGCGCGACCAGAACAAGCACGCCGACCGGCTCGCCAACGAGGCGATGGACGCGGGCAAGCGGGGCGAGCAGTGGTCGCCGTCCACGTCCACGGCGGACCTCGACACCCGCGCGACCCGCCAGAGGGCGGGGGCTGCCCCGTCCGCCACCGACCCCGAGCCGTCGGGCCCGCCCGGGGACGCGGCCGCGGGCGCTGCGAGGGCCAGGGCAGCGCTGGCGGGGGCGCGGGGCGAGACCGGGAACGGGGGCGGCGCGGCGACGAGTACGACCGCCGCCGGGCCCGACGCCGATGAGCTGGGCGCCGATGAGCCGGGCGCTGGTGAGGCCCGTGAGTCCGACGCCGTTGAGGCCCGCCCTGCCGAGCCCGACGCTCCCATCGGGGCCTCTGCCGCCAGGAAGACCGCCGCCGAGAGGAGCGAGGCCGGTACCCCTGGAGTGCGGAGGACCGCGGCGAGCGCCGACATCCGCGCCGCGAAGAACGTCGCCTCCGCCGCCCCCGATCTCGGGACCCCCGCGACCTTCGTGCTGCTCCGGCACGGGGAGACACCCCTGACGCCCCAGAAGCGGTTCTCGGGGAGCGGCGGTTCCGACCCGTCGCTCTCCGACGTCGGCCGCTACCAGGCGGAACGGGTCGCCGCCGCGCTGGCCGCCCGGGGGACGATCCAGGAGGTCGTGTCGTCGCCGCTGGCCCGCTGCCGCGAGACGGCGGAGATCGTCGCGGCCCGCCTCGGGCTGGCCGTGACCCTCGACGACGGGCTGCGGGAGACCGACTTCGGCGCCTGGGAGGGGCTCACCTTCGGTGAGGTGCGGGAGCGGTACCCCGACGACATGAACGCCTGGCTCGCCTCGCCGGACGCGGAGCCCACCGGCGGCGGGGAGAGCTTCGAGGCCGTCGCCCACCGGGTCGCCGCGACCCGCGACCGGCTGACCGAGGCGCACCGGGGCCGTACGGTCCTGCTCGTCAGCCATGTCACGCCGATCAAGACCCTGGTCCGCCTGGCCCTCGGCGCACCCCCCGAGTCCCTGTTCCGCATGGAACTGTCGGCGGCCTCCCTGACGGCCCTGGCGTACTACGCCGACGGCAACGCCACGCTCCGCCTCCTCAACGACACGTCACATCTGCGCTGAGCGGCGGCGGCCGTACGCTCACCGCAGGGCCGCCGCGCTGCGCGCCAGCGCCTCGATCCGCCCCCAGTCCCGTGCGGCGATCGCGTCGGCCGGGAGCATCCAGGTCCCGCCGACGCAGCCGACGTTGGGGAGGGAGAGGTACTCGGGCGCGTTGTCCGGCCCGATCCCTCCGGTCGGGCAGAACCGGGCCTGCGGCAACGGCCCCGCGAGCGACTTCAGATAGGCCGTACCGCCCGCCGCCTGCGCCGGGAAGAACTTCATCTCCCGTACGCCGCGCTCCAGCAGCGCCACGACCTCCGACGTGGTCGACACGCCCGGCAGGAACGGCACCCCGGACGCCTGCATCGCCGTCAGCAGCGCGTCCGTCCAGCCAGGACTCACCAGGAACCGTGCCCCGGCCCGCACCGCCGCCGTCACCTGTTCCGGCGTGACGACCGTGCCCGCCCCGACCACCGCGTCTGGCACGCCCCCGGCGATCGCCCGGATCGCGTCGAGCCCGGCGGGAGTCCGCAACGTCACCTCGATCGCCGGTAGCCCCCCGGCGACCAACGCCCGCGCGAGCGGCACGGCGTCGGAGGCGTCCCCGATGACGACGACCGGGACGACGGGGGCGAGGTCGAGCACGGAGGACGTCGAGACGGGACCGACGGGCGACGGAGAGGCCATGGCCTCATGCTGCCCGGCCTCTGCAGCATGCGCAAAGGTCGTTGTGCATGCTGCAATGCGCCACCTCGGTGCCTCGGTGCCTCGGTGCCTCGGTGCCTCAGGCCCTCAGTCCCAGGGGTCAGCGCCCCGTCAGTGCACCTCGGTCACCAGCACGTCCAGCGTCCACGCCTTCCCCGCCCCGGCCGGAGGCTCCACCTCCACCACGTACCCGAGGTCCCGCAGCGCCTCCACCAGCTGCTCAGGGCCCTTGGGGGCCGCGCCGGCCGACAGCAGGCTGCGGACGATGCGGCCCTTGGTCGCCTTGTTGAAGTGGCTGACCACCTTCCGGGTCGGCGCGTGCAGCACCCGTACCGTCGCCGTGCGCCCGGCGATCTCACCCTTCGGCTTCCACGCGCCGGCGTACGCCGAGGACCGCAGATCGAGGACGAGCCCGTCGCCGGCCGCCTCGGGAAGCGCCGATGCCATCGGCGTACGCCAGTGCGTGCCGAGCGCGCCCACGCCGGGCAGCTTCACGCCCATCGAGCAGCGGTAGGAGGGGATGCGGTCCGTGACGCGGACGGCGCCCCACAGCCCGGAGAAGACCAGCAGCGAACGTGCCGCCCGCTTCTTCGCGGCGGTGTCGAGGGACGCCAGGTCGAGGGCGTCGTAGAGCACGCCGGTGTAGATCTGGCCGGCCGGGCGGGCCCCCGCGGTCCGCAGCTCCGCGTTCTTGGCGATCTCGCCGCGCAGCCCCTCGCTCAGGCCGAGCACCTCGCGGGCCTTGTCCTCGTCGCCCGCGCACAACTCGACCAGTTCACCGAGCACCGCCTCCCGCGCCTCGGTGAGCGCCGGGAGGGAAAGGGACTCCAGCTTCAGCGGAGCGCCGCCCACTGAGGGGGCCTTTCCTTCGGACGGGGGCAGCAGGACGAGCACGGGGACTCCTTCGGATAGGGCTCCGCGACAGCGTACGGGGTGCGAACCGGGCGCCTGCCTACCTGGTCGGTCGGCCCGCACCGGGCACCCGTCGGACTGCCGCCCCCCCCGTTCCGACCCGGGTGACGCGGTCGGCCCGCACGAGGCTCCCGTCGGTATGTCGACCACCCGTGCCGACCCGGGTGACCCGGTCGGC
>NZ_LIRK01000507.1 GCF_001419765.1 Streptomyces torulosus | reverse complement strand
TGTTCGAGGAGGGCGGTCTGGGGGAGGGGGCGGGGGGCGGCGAAGAGGACGTGGCGGGGGTGGGTGGTGCCGTCGGTGAGGCGGACGCAGGTGAGGCGGTCGTCCTCGGTCAGCAGGGCCGCCACCTCGCCGGGGACGACCGAGACACCCGCCGCGGCGAGCCGGCGGAGGTCGTCGTCGGAGAGGTCGGTCTCGGGGACGGTGTGAAGGAACAGGGTGACGTCCTTGGACCACTGGGAGACCATCAGGGCCTGGTGCACGCTCATGGGGGTCGTGGCGAGCACACCGAACGCCTGGTCCCGCACCTCCCAGCCGTGGCAGTACGGGCAGTGCAGCACGTCCCGGCCGAAGCGCTCGGCGAGGCCGGGAACCGGCGGGAGCTCGTCCTGGAGGCCAGTGGCGACGACCAGGCGCCGGGCGTGGAAGGTCCGGCCGTCGGCCAGGGTCACGGAGAAGCCGGGGTCCCCCGCGTCCTCGTCGCGGGAGACGTCCGCCGCCCGGCCCCGGACGAGGTCGACGCCGTAGCGGGCGATCTCCTCGCGGCCCACGGCCAGGAACTCCTGCGGCGGCATGCCGTCCCGCGACAGATAGCCCTGCATGTGGGCGGCGGGCGCGTTGCGGGGCTCCCCGGCGTCGACGACCAGGGTCCGGCGGCGGGCCCGGCCGAGGACCAGGGCCGCGGACAGTCCGGCCGCGCCGCCGCCGATCACGATCACTTCGTACTGCTGGGTCACGGTGACCACCTCCACGGAAACGGTCGCCCGAGAGCTGCCGTATTGACAAACCTCTTTGCCGAAACTGCAATGGCCGCATGAGCGAGAAGAGCGACGGGGCGAGCGGCACGGACGAGGTGCTCGCCGGGGTCGGGCCGAGGCTGCGGGCCCTGCGGAAGGAGCGCGAGGTGACGCTCGCGGGCCTGTCGGAGGCGACCGGGATCTCCGTGAGCACCCTCTCCCGGCTGGAGTCGGGGCTGCGCAAGCCCAGCCTGGAACTGCTGCTGCCGATCGCGCGGGCCCACCAGGTCCCGCTGGACGAACTGATCGGGGAGCCGCCCGTCGGTGATCCGCGGGTCCGGTCCAAGCCGATCGTGCGGCACGGGCGCACGTACTGGCCGCTCACCCGCCAGCCGGGCGGCCTCCAGGCCTTCAAGGTGCGCGTCGAGCCGGAGGGGCAGCAGGTCCCCGACCCGCGCACCCACGAGGGGTACGAGTGGCTGTACGTGCTCTCAGGCAGGCTGCGGGTGGTGCTTGGCGAGCACGACGTGGTGCTCACCGCCGGGGAGGCCGCCGAGTTCGACACCCGGGTACCCCACTGGTTCGGGGCGGCCGGCGAGGCGCCGGCGGAGTTCCTCAGCCTGTTCGGGCCGCAGGGGGAGCGGATGCACGTCCGGGCCAAGCCCGCCCGCCCGTGACGCACGCTACTGTCCGCCGAGTGTTCCCCGGAGGGCAAGCGACCGCTTAGTATGCGGATGTCAGTCGACCCCGGTCCGACGAAGCTGTCCCGTGGAGGCACCGCATGCAGGCATGGCAAGTGCACGAGAACGGCGAGCCGAGCGAGGTGATGCGGCTCCAGGACGTGGAGCGGCCCACGCCCGGTGACGGCCAGGTCCTGCTGAAGGTGCGCGCCGCGAACATCAACTTCCCGGACGTCCTGATGGCCCGGGGCCACTACCAGGTCCGCCCGCCGCTGCCGTTCACGCCCGGCGTGGAGATCTGCGCCGAGACCGAGGACGGCCGCCGGGTCATCGCCACCCCGGCGCTGCCGTACGGCGGTTTCGCCGAGTACGCCGTGGCGGACGCCGCGGCCCTCCTGCCGGCGCCCGAGGCGCTGGACGACGCGGAGGTGGCCGCGCTGCACATCGGCTACCAGACGGGCTGGTTCGGCCTCCACCGCCGGGCCCGCCTCGAAGCGGGGGAGACGCTGCTGGTCCACGCTGCCGCAGGAGGGGTCGGCAGCGCGGCCGTGCAGCTCGGGAAGGCGGCCGGCGCCACGGTCATCGGGGTCGTCGGCGGCGCCGACAAGGCCGCCGTCGCCCGGGAGCTGGGCTGCGACGTGGTCGTGGACCGGCGGAGCGAGGACGTCGTCTCCGCCGTGAAGGACGCCACCGGGGGCCGGGGCGCCGACGTCATCTACGACCCCGTGGGCGGCGAGGCCTACACGCAGTCGACCAAGGTCGTCGCCTTCGAGGGGCGGATCGTGGTCGTCGGCTTCGCCAGCGGGACCATCCCGAGCCCCGGCCTCAACCACGCCCTCGTCAAGAACTACTCGATCCTCGGCCTGCACTGGGGCCTGTACAACACCAAGAACCCGAAGCTGGTCCAGCACTGCCACGAACAGCTCACCGAACTGGCGGCGCGTGGCGTCGTCAGGCCCCTGGTGAGCGAGCGGGTGCCGCTCGACGGGGCCGCGGCCGCCGTCCAGCGCGTCGCGGACGGTGTCACCACCGGCCGGGTCGTCGTGGTGCCCGCACCGGAGAACGGAGCCGCCGCATGACCGACGCAGCCGAACTGAGGCGCCGCACCGCCGAGTTGCTGGCCGCGCACCCGCCCGCCACCACCGACCGGCTGGACTTCCTGCGCGCCCGCTTCGACGCCGGGCTCGCCTGGGTGCACTACCCGGAGGGCCTCGGCGGCCTCGGCGCCCCGCGCTCCCTCCAGGCCGTCGTGGACGCGGACCTGGCGGCGGAGGGCGCCCCCGACAACGACCCGCGGCGGATCGGCATCGGCCTCGGCATGGCCGCGCCGACGATCCTCGCCTACGGCACCGAGGAGCAGAAGCGGCGCTATCTGCGGCCTCTGTGGACCGGGGAGGAGGTCTGGTGCCAGCTGTTCAGTGAGCCCGGCGCCGGATCCGACCTCGCCGCGCTCGGCACCCGCGCCGTCCGCGAGGACGGGGGAGACTGGGTGGTCAACGGGCAGAAGGTGTGGACGTCCAGCGCCCATGTCGCCCGCTGGGCCATCCTCATCGCCCGCACCGACCCGGACGTGCCCAAGCACCGGGGCATCACCTACTTCATCTGCGACATGACCGACCCCGGCATCGAGGTCCGGCCGCTGCGGCAGATCACCGGCGAGGCCGAGTTCAACGAGGTCTTCATCACCGACGTCCGCATCCCCGACTCCCGCCGCCTCGGCGACGTCGGCGACGGCTGGAAGGTCGCCCAGACCACCCTCAACAACGAACGCGTCGCCATCGGCGGTATGCGGCTGCCCCGCGAGGGCGGCATGATCGGCCCCGTCTCCAGGACGTGGCGCGAACGGCCCGAGCTGCGCACCCACGACCTCCACCAGCGGCTGCTCAAGCTGTGGGTCGAGGCCGAGGCCGCCCGCCTCACCGCGGAACGGCTGCGCCAGCAGCTCGTCGCCGGACAGCCCGGCCCCGAGGGCGCCGGCATGAAGCTCGCCTTCGCCCGCCTCAACCAGGAGATCAGCGGCCTGGAGGTCGAACTCCGCGGCGAGGAGGGCCTGCTGTACGACGACTGGACCATGCGCCGCCCCGAGCTGGTCGACTTCGTCGGCCGCGACGCCGGCTACCGCTACCTCCGCTCCAAGGGCAACAGCATCGAGGGCGGGACCACCGAGGTCCTGCTGAACATCGTCGCCGAACGCGTCCTGGGCCTGCCCCCGGAGCCGCGCACCGACAAGGACGTCGCCTGGAAGGACCTCGCCCGATGACCGACCTGCTGTACTCGGAGGAGGAAGAGGCCCTCCGCGCGGCCGTCCGCGACCTGCTCGCCGACCACTGCGACGCGGCCGGAGTCATCGCCCGCGTGGAGACGGACGCCCCGCACGACCTGGCGGCCTGGAAGGCGCTCGCCGAGGGCATGGGCCTCGCCGGACTCCTCGTGCCCGAGGACCGGGGCGGCCAGGGCGCCACCCACCGCGAGGCCGCCGTCGTCCTGGAGGAGCTGGGGCGTGCCGTCGCCCCCCTGCCGTACCTCACGAGCGCCGTCGTCGCCACCGAGGCCCTGCTGGCCTGCGCCGCCGACGACCTGCTCGCCGAGCTGGCCTCCGGCCGCAGGATCGGCGCCCTCGCGGTCGCGCTGAACGTCCCCGCCGGCGGCGCCTACAAGGTCGTACGGTTCGAGGGCGGCGCCCTGCACGGCGAGCTGACCGGCATCGCGGACGCGGCCGTCGCCGATGTGCTGCTCGTGCCCGCCGACGACGGCGGCCTGTACGCGGTCGACGCCTCCGCCGCGGCCGTCACCCCGCAGCCGTCCCTGGACCTGACCCGGCCGCTGGCGACGGTCGCGCTCGACGGGGCGCCCGGCCGCCTCCTCGGCGACGCGGAACCCGCCGTACGCCGGGCCCTGCGCGCCGGGGCCGGGCTGCTCGCCTCCGAGCAACTCGGGCTCGCCGACTGGACGCTGACCGAGACGGTCCGCTACCTCAAGGAACGCAAGCAGTTCAACCGGCCCGTCGGCGGCTTCCAGGCGCTCAAGCACCGGCTGGCGCAGCTGTGGCTGGAGGTCGTCAACCTGCGGGCGGCCGCCCGCA
>NZ_LIRK01000506.1 GCF_001419765.1 Streptomyces torulosus | reverse complement strand
TGGATCTCGTCGAGGCCGAGGCCCGCGCCCTCGGCCTCGACGAGATCCAGTGGCAGACCCCCGCCTGGAACGAGGGCGCGGCCCGCTTCTACGACCGCCTCGGCGCCCGCCCGAAGGAGAAGCTCCGCTACAGCCTGACCCTGCGTGCGGGCGGCTGACGCGTGGACATCGTCTTACTGATCGTCGGGGTGGTCGTCGGAGTGGGGGCGGCCGGGTTCGCGGGGGACCGGCTTCTGCTGTGGATGGAGGGCAGGGGCTGGGTCTACTGGCGGAGGACGAAGAGGCTGTCCTCCATCGGCGCCGGGCTCGTGCAGGAGGTCGACCCCGCCGCCGGGGCCGCCAGGCGGGCCATGGAGCAGGAACGCGTCCGCAAGAACGTGCGGCCGGCGGAGGATCCGCCTTTTCACGTGGATCTGGAGGCAAAAACCGTCCGGATACGTCTCAAGGGGCGTGACGAGCGATCGAAAGAGCCCCCTTCGTGATCTCCGCCGTGCCGCTCCCGCGACGACCAGGCCCATGACCAGGCCCTGGGGCAGAGGCAGGGCCAGGGGCAGGGGCAGGGCCTTCGCCCGGGTTGTCGCCCTCGCCATGGCCATGGCCTGTACCGGCCTCGCGCTGACCGGCTCCGCCGCCTCGGCCGCGCCTTCCGCCATGCCGTCGGTACCGGGCACCGGCACCGGCCCCGTCCTCGAACTGCCGCGCCCCACCGGTCCGTTCACCGTGGGGCGGACCATGTTGTCGTTGCGGGACGCGTCTCGGGCCGACCCCTGGGTCGCGGGGGAGCGGCGGGAGTTGATGGTGTCGCTGTGGTACCCGGCGGTGCCCGCCAGGGGTGCCCGGCCGGCGCCGTACATGACGGAGCGGGAGTCGGCGGCGCTGCTGGAGTTGCTGGGGGCCGACGACGTACCGGAGGACACGCTGGCGAAGGTGCGGACGTACTCCGTGGCCGACGCCCGCCCGCTGGCGCGGCGTTCGCCGCTGGTCCTGCTCTCGCCGGGGTTCAAGCTGCCGCGCGCCACGCTGTCGTCGCTCGCGGAGGACCTGGCGAGCCGCGGTTACGTCGTCGCGGGCGTCGGGCACAACCACGAGGCCGTCGCGACCACCTTCCCCGACGGGCGCACCACGCCGTGTTCCGCCTGCACCCCGCCGTACGACCAGGCCAAGCTGACCAGGATCGGCGAAGGCCGCGCCGCCGACATGCGGTTCGTGCTCGACCGGCTCACCGGCCCCCGTCCGGTCTGGGGCGGCGGCAGGGCCGTCGACGGGCGGCGCGTCGCCATGGTGGGGCACTCCGCGGGCGGGTACAGCACCGTCCCGGCCATGCGGGGCGACCGCAGGATCGACGCGGGGCTCACCCTGGACGGTCTGGCCGAGGTCTCCACGCCCGGGGTGGACCGGCCGTTCCTGATGATGGGCACGCCCGAGAACGCGCCGGGTGGTGCGGGGGAGCCGTACTGGGGCCGTACATGGTCCGCGCTGTCCGGGTGGAAGCGCTGGCTGACCGTCGACGGCGGTCAGCACGAGTCCTTCACCGACCTTTTGGCGCTCGTCGATCAGGCCGCCCCGGAGGCGGCGGACAGGACGGCCGAGGGGACGGCGGGCGGGAAGGCGGAGAGGGCGGCGGACGGGCCGGTCGCGGAAGCCGGGCTCTCGGGCGCGCGCGGGGTGGAGATCACCCGTGCCTACGTCGGCGCGTTCCTGGACCGGCAGCTGCGGAACCGCCCCCGTCCCCTCCTCGACGGTCCCTCCGTTCACCATCCCGAGGTACGGTTCTGGGCCCCGTAGCCGGGCTAAACCCCAGTTCAGCGGCCTCCTGCACATAAGCGGGGGATAAAAGTTGAGTCGGTCCGACTCAGGTCTGTTGACCGGGCGGGGAGGGTCGTGCACACTTGAGTCCGTTCCACTCAAGTCAGCTGGAGGAATTGAAATGGCACGTGCGGTCGGCATCGACCTGGGCACGACTAACTCCGTCGTCAGCGTTCTGGAGGGCGGCGAGCCCACCGTCATCACCAACGCCGAGGGTGCCAGGACCACGCCGTCCGTCGTCGCCTTCGCGAAGAACGGTGAGGTGCTGGTCGGCGAGGTCGCCAAGCGCCAGGCGGTCACGAACGTGGACCGGACGATCCGGTCCGTGAAGCGGCACATGGGTACGGACTGGAAGGTCGAGTTGGACGGCAAGCCGTTCAACCCGCAGCAGATGTCCGCGTTCATCCTGCAGAAGCTGAAGCGGGACGCCGAGGCGTACCTGGGCGAGAAGGTCACGGACGCGGTCATCACCGTCCCGGCCTACTTCAACGACTCCGAGCGGCAGGCCACGAAGGAAGCCGGCGAGATCGCCGGTCTCAACGTGCTGCGCATCGTCAACGAGCCGACCGCCGCCGCCCTCGCCTACGGCCTCGACAAGGACGACCAGACCATCCTGGTCTTCGACCTCGGTGGCGGCACCTTCGACGTGTCGCTGCTGGAGATCGGTGACGGCGTCGTCGAGGTGAAGGCCACCAACGGTGACAACCACCTCGGTGGTGACGACTGGGACCAGCGCGTCGTCGACTACCTGGTGCAGCAGTTCAAGGCCGGCCACGGCGTGGACCTCGCCAAGGACAAGATGGCGCTGCAGCGTCTGCGCGAGGCCGCCGAGAAGGCGAAGATCGAGCTGTCCTCCTCCACGGAGACCTCGATCAACCTGCCCTACATCACCGCCTCCGCCGAGGGCCCCCTGCACCTCGACGAGAAGCTCACCCGCGCCCAGTTCCAGCAGCTGACCGCGGACCTGCTGGAGCGCTGCAAGACGCCGTTCCACAACGTCATCAAGGACGCCGGGATCGCCCTGTCCGAGATCGACCACGTCGTTCTCGTCGGTGGCTCCACCCGTATGCCCGCCGTCGCCGAGCTCGTCAAGGAGCTGACCGGCGGCAAGGAGGCCAACAAGGGTGTGAACCCGGACGAGGTCGTCGCCATCGGCGCCTCGCTCCAGGCCGGTGTCCTCAAGGGTGAGGTCAAGGACGTCCTGCTCCTCGACGTGACCCCGCTGTCCCTCGGCATCGAGACCAAGGGCGGCATCATGACCAAGCTCATCGAGCGCAACACCACGATCCCGACCAAGCGGTCCGAGATCTTCACCACGGCCGAGGACAACCAGCCGTCCGTGCAGATCCAGGTCTACCAGGGCGAGCGCGAGATCGCGGCGTACAACAAGAAGCTCGGGATGTTCGAGCTGACCGGTCTGCCGCCGGCGCCCCGCGGCGTCCCGCAGATCGAGGTGTCCTTCGACATCGACGCCAACGGCATCATGCACGTGACCGCCAAGGACCTGGGCACGGGCAAGGAGCAGAAGATGACCGTCACCGGCGGCTCCTCGCTGCCGAAGGACGAGGTCGACCGGATGCGCCAGGAGGCCGAGCAGTACGCGGAGGAGGACCAGAAGCGCCGCGAGGCCGCCGAGACCCGCAACCAGGGCGAGCAGCTCGTCTACCAGACGGAGAAGTTCCTCAAGGACAACGAGGACAAGGTTCCCGGCGAGATCAAGACCGAGGTCGAGGCCGCCGTCGCCGAGCTGAAGGACGTCCTCAAGGGTGAGGACACCGCCGAGATCCGCACGGCCACCGAGAAGGTCGCCGCCGTGTCGCAGAAGCTCGGCCAGGCCCTGTACGCCGACGCCCAGGCCGCGCAGGCCGCGGGCGGCCCGGAGGGTGCCGCAGCCGGTGCCAAGGCCGACGACGACGTCGTCGACGCCGAGATCGTCGACGAGGACCGGAAGGACGGTGCCGCGTGACGGAGGAGACCCCGGGCTTCGACGAGCAGCAGCCGCAAGGTCAGCCGCAGCAGCCCGACGTCCCCTCCTCCGGCTCCGAGGACGCCGAGCCGAAGGCCGCCCCCAAGGAGGGGGCGGCCCCGGCCGGGGACGCGGCAGCGGCGGCCCAGGTGGCCGGCCTGACGGCCCAGCTGGACCAGGTGCGCACGGCGCTCGGTGAGCGCACGGCGGACCTCCAGCGCCTCCAGGCCGAGTACCAGAACTACCGTCGGCGGGTCGAGCGCGACCGGATCACGGTCAAGGAGATCGCCGTCGCGAACCTCCTGACCGAGCTCCTGCCCGTGCTCGACGACATCGGCCGCGCACGGGAGCACGGCGAACTCGTCGGCGGCTTCAAGTCGGTCGCCGAGTCGCTGGAGACCGTCGCGGCGAAGATGGGTCTGCAGCAGTTCGGCAAGGAGGGCGAGCCCTTCGACCCGACGATCCACGAGGCCCTCATGCACAGCTACGCGCCGGACGTCACCGAGACGACGTGCGTGGCGATTCTGCAGCCGGGGTATCGCATCGGCGAACGGACCATCCGCCCCGCGCGGGTGGCCGTGGCCGAACCCCAGCCGGGGGCGCAGACAGTCAAGGCGGACGGCGAGTCCGCGGAGACGGCCGACGACAAGGAGAACGGTGGCCCGGACGAGGGCTGACGTCCACGACGCGGAACACAACGGGAAGGAGGGACGCCGGGGATGAGCACCAAGGACTTCATCGAGAAGGACTACTACAAGGTCCTCGGCGTCCCCAAGGACGCCACCGAGGCCGAGATCAAGAAGGCGTACCGGAAGCTCGCCCGCGAGTTCCACCCGGACGCCAACAAGGGCAACGCCAAGGCCGAGGAGCGGTTCAAGGAGATCTCCGAGGCGAACGACGTCCTCGGCGACCCCAAGAAGCGCAAGGAGTACGACGAGGCCCGCGCGCTGTTCGGCAACGGCGGCTTCCGGCCGGGCCCCGGCGCGGGCGGCGGCTCGTTCAACTTCGACCTGGGCGACCTCTTCGGAGGCGGCGCCCAGGGCGGACAGGGAGCGGGCGGTTTCGGCGGCGGGCTCGGTGACGTCTTCGGGGGCCTGTTCAACCGGGGCAGTTCCGGCACCACGCGGGTGCAGCCCCGGCGCGGCCAGGACATCGAGTCCGAGGTCACGCTGAGCTTCACCGAGGCCATCGAGGGCGCCACCGTGCCGCTGCGGATGTCCTCGCAGTCCCCGTGCAAGGCATGTTCGGGCACCGGCGACGCCAACGGCACCCCCCGGGTGTGCCCGACGTGCGTCGGCACCGGCCAGGTCGCTCGGGGCTCCGGCGGCGGCTTCTCCCTGACGGACCCCTGCCCGGACTGCAAGGGCCGGGGCCTGATCGCCGAGAACCCCTGCGACATCTGCAAGGGCTCCGGCCGGGCCAAGTCGTCCCGCACCATGCAGGTCCGCATCCCCGCCGGCGTCGCCGACGGGCAGCGGATACGGCTGCGCGGCAAGGGCGCGCCCGGCGAGCGGGGCGGCCCCGCGGGCGACCTGTACGTGGTCGTGCACGTCGACGCGCACCCGGTGTTCGGCCGCAAGGACGACAACCTCACGGTGACGGTGCCGGTCACGTACCCGGAGGCGGCGCTCGGCGGGGAGGTCAGGGTCCCGACCCTGGGCGGCCCCCCGGTCACCCTGAAACTGCCCCCGGGCACCCCCAACGGGCGTACGATGCGGGCCCGCGGCAAGGGAGCGGTCCGCAAGGACGGCACCCGCGGGGACCTGCTGATCACCGTCGAGGTGAGTGTCCCGAAGGATCTGTCGGGGAAGGCTCGTGACGCACTGGAGGCGTATCGCGAGGCGACCGCGGGCGAGGACCCGCGGGCGGAGCTGTTCCAGGCCGCGAAGGGAGCATGACCACACCATGGACACACCCGGCCGCCGTCGTAACCCCTATGAGCTGACGGAAGAGACACCGGTGTACGTCATCTCGGTGGCCGCTCAGCTGTCCGGTCTGCACCCGCAGACCCTGCGCCAGTACGACCGCCTCGGCCTGGTCTCGCCCGACCGCACCGCCGGGCGCGGCCGGCGCTACTCGGCCCGCGACATCGAACTGCTGCGCACCGTCCAGCAGTTGTCGCAGGACGAGGGCATCAACCTGGCCGGCATCAAGCGCATCATCGAGCTGGAGAACCAGGTCGCCGCCCTCCAGGCGAGGGTGGTCGAGCTGGAGACCGCGCTCGACGGCGCCGCCGCGGCGATGCAGCAGCGCGAGGCCGCGGTGCACGCGTCGTACCGGCGTGACCTGGTGCCCTACCAGGAGGTGCAGCAGACGAGCGCGCTGGTGGTGTGGCGGCCGAAGCGGCAGCAGGCCTCGGACTGAGAGCCGCCCCCGCAAGCCGCCTCCGCAAGCCGCCGCCTGGCAGCAAAGTGCCTGGCAGCAAGTGTCCCGCCCGGTGCAGCATCCTGACATCGCGGAGCCTTCAGGCGGTGTGTTCCCGCTGGCAGAGTCGTGGTCATGAAGAACACGGGGAACACGGGGAACGCACGCATCATCAGGACACTGTCGGCGCTCGCGCTGATCATGACCCTGCCGCTGGGAGCGACGGTGGCCGTCAAGTCCGGGCCGTCGGTCGCGCTGTCCGTCAACGGCTGGCAGTGAGCCGGCGGGACGAACGGACGGGATGACGACCGTGGAGTTCCAGGACGGTGAGCACCGGGACAGGGAGCACCGCGGGGAGCACCGGGACGAGCAGTACCGGGACGGTGGGTTCCGGGAACTGGTCCTCGTCCGCAGGGCTCCCGGTGACGCACCCGCCGCGACGGCCGTGATCAGGGTCCTCGGCCAACTGCCCGGGGGCTGGGAACACGCCTGGCGACTCGACGAGGACGGGGGCCGGATCCACCTTCGGATCCGGCCCCCGTCCGGTTCGCCCGCCCATGCCGTACGGGACTGGCTGGCGGAGGTCCTCACCGACCCGGCGCTGGGCGGCTGGCGTGCCGCCGGGGCGCCCTGATCGGCGGGGTCAGATCCAGCCCCGCTCCCGGGCCAGCAGGGCCGCGTGCGGACGGTTGCAGGCGTTGAGCGTGCGCAGTACGTCGGCGACGTGCCGGCGGTAGGTGCGCAGGGAGACGCCGAGTTCGCGGGCACCGATCTCGTCCTTGGTGACCCGGCACATCGACTTCAGGACCTCCAGCTCCATCGGCGTCAGGGACTCCGACTCGGGTGCCGGGGCGCCCAGCAGATCGGTGAGGTCCGTCGCCTGGTCCCAGATCTTCTCGAAGAGGGCCAGGATGCTGGCCACCAGGCCCGGTTCCTGCGCGACCAGCGCGCCGCGCGAGGTGTCCGACGGGTCCGCCGGGACCAGCGCGGTGTGCCGGTCGTAGACGAGGACGCGCTCGGCGATGTCGGCGGCGGCCCTGATCCGCGCGCCCTGCGCGTTCAGTTCGCGCAGATAGGCGGCGGTCGCCGGATCGTCCAGGGCGTCCTTGAGGACGACACTGCGGATGTGGACGCCCCGGCGCAGACAGCGGCTGTCCAGCGGCCGCGCGTGCGCGATGTTCTCCCGGGTGAGCGCCCGGTAGGGCTCGACGGAGAGGATCTCCTCGCGGGCGAAGAACGCCAGGTCGTCGATCCGGTCGCGGATCTGCGCCAGGTTCGTCATCCGCTCCACGCCGCCGCCGGCCTGGGTGTGGGCGCCCTGCTCGGCGCGGAGTTCCGCGACGAGGTGACGGGGCCGGGTCACCTGCTGCAGCTCGTGGTGCAGCTCGCTCAGCCGCCGGTCGGTGAGCAGACCGACGGCCACCTCGGGGTCCGCCGCCGTCAGGGTGCCGCCCGCTTCGCTCCCTGCGGCGGCCGGATACTCCGCCGCCTGCGCCCCGCCCTCCGCCGTCGCCTCCGCGCGGCGGAGCAGGCCCAGTTCCGTCAGTCGCCGCAGCGCGGCACCGACGACGTCCTGCGGCGCGTGGAGCAGGAGGTGGATGTCCTCCGCCGTCGTCCCCGGATTCCTCAGGAAGTGCCGGTAGACGCGCTCCTCCATCGCGGTGAGCCCCAACAGCCCCATGCTGCCCGCATCGTTCATCTGTCCCCCCGTGTTCCTCCCGTACGGCCCGGGCCGGTGGCCGGTATCGCGGGTGTGGCTGGTCGGGCCACGGCGATACGGAATCCACCGAAATGATCGGGACTCACAGTAATGCGTTGGTCAAGGCTTCGTCCGTTTCACGGCGGCACGC
The DNA here is from genome assembly GCF_001419765.1 of Streptomyces torulosus. GTDB lineage: Bacteria > Actinomycetota > Actinomycetes > Streptomycetales > Streptomycetaceae > Streptomyces > Streptomyces torulosus. The sequence goes on along the minus strand of NZ_LIRK01000506.1, from coordinate 6,560 downwards.
CGTGGAACGTGTGGCGAATGTGTGACGGAAGAGCCCGGGCCACGACACGAACGAACGGCGTGGGCCGAAAGTTTCGCTCGCAGCATGGTGTCGCGCCGGTGCAGCAAGCTGCGCCCCGCGGGGTGGGATCCGGCCGAAAGCGCTTGGCAGGCTGGAATCCGTCGGACGGGAACCGATGGACGTCGGACACGAACCTATGGACGTCGGACACGAACCGATGGATTCGCACGGATTCTCCGGCCACGAGCCGACGGAAGCCGACACGACCGAACACAACCAGGGGGACTCACATGGCTGTTGTCGTACGGGAGGACGCACTCGACTTCTCCGCGCTGACCGATCGCGAGCGGGCGGTGCTGCTGCTGCTCGCGACGGGCGAGCAGAACCGCTGGCTCGCCCGCCGCCTGGGCATCGCGGAGCGCACGGTACGGGCCCACACCGCCAGCATCGTGCGCAAGCTCGACCTCAAGTCCCGGTTCGAGGCGGCGATCGTCTCGCACCTGTACGAGGACGACATCAGGGGAACCTGCGGCTGACCACCGCGGGGAACAGCATGAGGCCCTGCCGGTACTGGGGAGTACCGGCAGGGCCTTTCCGTGGTGTGCCGGGGGTCAGCCGGGCAGGAGGTCGCCGACCATCTCGATCGCCGTCATCCACAGGGGCTGGGCGCCTGTGCCGAACGCGGCGGCGAGGGCGTAGCCGAGGGCCGCGTCCAGTGCCTCCGGCTCGGCGTCCTCGCGCCACTCCACCAGGACCTTCCCGTCGCCGTCGGAGGAGAAGTCCCCGAGGTACGCCCCGGCCCGCACCAGCCGGCTGCCCGGGATGGAGTCGGGCACCAGCCGCCAGGAGCGCTCCGCGTACCGCACGTCGACGCGGTACGAGCGCCGGGTCAGCCGGCCCTTGGCGGGGTCGATCACCGCCTCCTCGCCGTCGACGGTCAGGGTGAGCCGCGCACCGTCACGGGTGCCGACCGGGATGTGGTCCTCGCCCTCGGTCCCCTCGGCCCGCCACAGCTCGACCCGCGGCACCCGCTCGCCGGTCACCGTGACCTCGCCCCGCTCGGAGTCCAGCCGGACGGTCAGCGCGCCGAACCGGTCGTCCTCGACGGTGTGCTCGACCACGGGCCTGGGCCCGCTCTCCTCGTACTCGTCCGCGTCGTCGTAGTCGTCGCGGTCGTCGTAGCCGTCATGGCCGTCGCGGTCGTCGTACGGGTGGTCCTCGTGGGCGTCGTACGCGTCCTCGTCGGTCTTCTTGGCGAGCGAGGTGGTGGGGGCCGGGTCCTTCGGCATTGCGGTGTTCCTTCGCTGTGTGTGGGGGGCTGACGGTGGTCGGTACGTCAGGTAGGACGGAGGGGGGTGCGCTCACGCTCCCGCGGCGGTCAGCTGGGTGGCGGCGAGGTCCCGGTACAGCTCGTCCCTGCCCAGGAGTTCCCCGTGCCGGCCATGGTCGCGCACCCGCCCGCCGGCGAGCAGCACCATGTGGTCGGCGGAGGTCACCGTGGACAGCCGGTGGGCGATGAGCAGCACCGTGCAGTGCTCGGCGGCCCGCTCCACGGTGTGCCGCAGCGCCGTCTCGCTGAGACCGTCGAGGTGGGCGGTCGCCTCGTCGAGCAGCAGCACCTGGGGGCGGCGCAGCAGTGCGCGGGCGATGGCGAGGCGCTGGCGTTCACCGCCGGACAGGGCGAGCCCGCGGGCGCCGACCTGGGTGTCGAGGCCCTCCGGGAGCCGGGCGACCAGCGAGTCGAGCAGGGTGTCCCGCAGGACGCGGGCGACCTCGTCCTCGGCCGCGTCGGGCGCGGCGTACAGGAGGTTCTCGCGGAGGGTGCCGGCGAGCATCGGGGTGTCCTGCTCCACGTACGCGATCCGGCGGCGCACCTCGGCGCGGCTGAGGGTCGCGATGTCGGTGCCGTCGAGGAGGACGCGTCCGGAGTCCGGCTCGTAGAACCGCTGGAGGAGCGAGAAGACGGTCGTCTTGCCGCTGCCGGAGGGGCCGACGAGGGCGGTGACACCGCCGGCCGGGGCGACCAGGCCCACGCCGTCGAGGGTGGTGGCGCGGCCCGGGTAGGCGAACGTGACGTTCTCCAGGGTCACGCGCGGCGGCGGGCCGGCCGGGCGGGCCGGGGTCTCGTCGACGTCCGTCTCGATCTCCATCCGCTCGACCTCCTCGATGCGGGTGAGCGCGCCGAGGCCCTGCTGGAGGGAGGTCGTGCCGCCGACCAGGGACAGCACCGGGCCGCCCAGGTTGAACAGGTAGAGCAGGAAGGCGATCAGCGCGGCCAGGTCGAGGGCGCCGGTGGCGACCAGGGCGCCGCCGAAGCCGATGACCGCGAGGAACGACGCCTGGACGACCAGGGCGGAGAGCACGGCGATCGTGGCGTGGTAGCGGGCGCCGGTCAGACCTGCCCGGTAGGCGTCCTCGGCGGCGGCCACGGCCCGCGCGGTCTCCGTCGCCTCGCCGCCGTTGGCCTTCACGGTGCGGGCGGCGCCGAGCGCGCGGTCGAGGGCGGCGCCGATCTCGCCGACCGAGGTCTGCGCGCGCGTGGTCACCCGGCGGATCCTCGGCATCACCACGCCCATCGCGACACCGACCACCAGCAGCACACCGGAGGTGATGCCGAGCAGCGGCAGGCTGGTCATGCCCATCAGGACGATGGTGGCGATCAGATGGATACCGCCGTCGAGCAGCTGGATCACACCACTGGTCGCCGCGTGCTGCACGAGCGTGCTGTCGGACGTCACACGGGTGGTGAGACCGCCCGGCTCCGTCCTGTCCAACTCGGCGGTCCGCAGCCGGATCAGACGGTGGATCAGCCCCCGACGCACATGCAGCACGACCTTCTCCGCCGTGCGCTCGCTCACCAGGGCCTGCGTCCAGGTCAGCGCGATGGAGACCGCCAACAGGGCCAGCATCAGCAGGAGTTCGCGGGTCAGGTCGCCGCCGGTCATCAGCGCCGTCAGCGACGACTCCACGACCATCGGCTGCGCGAGCCCCGCCGCGCTGCCGGCCAGGGTCAGGACGAGGACCAGCAGCAACACCCTGCGGTGCGGGCGGGCGTGGGCGAGCAGCGCGCGGAGCGGGGGGCGCGGGGCGTCGGTGCCCTGCGGGGAATCGGGCGCCTGTACGGGGCCGGGTGCCTGCGCGGGATCGGGTGCCTGCGCGGGATCGGGCGTCTGCGTCAGCTGGGGCGGCGGAGGCTCGGGCCTCGCGGAGTCATGTGTGTTCACCCTGGACTTTCTACGCGTACGGGCGGGTGCGGCGGTATTGGCGCTTGCGGCAATGCCGGGCCCGGCGACGCCGGTTCGGGTCATGCCGGGGCGGTATTGCCGAGAGTGGTATTGCCGACAGTGGTATTGCCGCCTTCGGCGATGCCGAGAGCGGTCATGCCGGGTGCGGTAATGCCGCAACTGCCAATAGCGGGCGGCTTTTCCGGCGGGCCATAGTTATCTCGTCGCCAAGGGGCACCGGCCGAAAAGCCGGAAAGCCCGTAAGGCGGCCGGGAATTCGGAGAACCGTAATCCCGCACCATGAATCAAGGAGAGACTCATGCAGTCGACGCAGAACGAGAAGGACCTGTTCGAGGGCTACACCGCCTACACCTCCGCCGAGGAGCTGGGCCTGTACGACGGCAAGGACGCCGCGCCCGCGTTCAGCCCGACCATTCCGTGGGCGATCCGCGCCACCATCATCACCGCCCGCTCCTCGCAGCAGTGCGCCGCGGCCCTCGGTTCGCTGACCGCCCGCACGATCGAGAAGAAGTGCTGACGACCGGGCGACCGGAGCAGTGACCCGCGGGGAGGAGCCGGTGCCGGCCACCGGCCCCTCCCCGGGCAACGCGACACACACCGAAAAGCATGCACAAGGAGGCGGGAATGGACCCCACAGGAGTCGCGGATCCCGGATTTCGCCGGGTGCTCCTCGTGGGCACCGGCGCGCTCAGCGTGGCATTCCTGCCGTTCTGGATCAACTGGCTGGGCAATACCTTCCCGGAAATGGAGAAACGGGTCGTGCTGACCCGTTCGGCGCGGCGATTCGTCTCCGCGGACGCGATATCCGCGCTCTGCGGACGGGAGGTCGTCACCGACGACTGGTCCGAGGCCGCGCCCGGTGCCGTCCCGCACGTCGAACTGGCCCGCTGGCCGGACCTCGTGCTCGTCCACCCGGCCACGATGCACTTCCTCGGCCGTTACGCGCTCGGCCTCACCGACACCCCCCTGTTGTGCGCCCTGCAGTCGACGTCCGCCCTCGTGGGCGTGGCCCCGTCGCTGCCGCCCGGCGCGCAGCTCAGCCCCGTGGTCCAGGGGCACCTGGACACCCTGCGCGACCGCCCGGGCGTGGTCGTCGCGCCGACCGTGCCCGCCGTCAGCGCCAGCACGGGCGAGATGGAGGACGGCGGGGCGCTGCCGCTGTCCGAGTTGATGGGCCTGTGCGTCGGCGCGTACGCGCGGGCCCGGCGGTCCGAGGGGGAGGACGAGTGACCGTACGGACGACACCACGGGTATGGACGGCACCAGGAGCACAGGCGGCCCCAGGGGCTCAGACGGTACAGGTGACACCGGCGGCGCAGGTCGACGGTCCGGAGGCCGAGTTCGGCACCGGGCTCCAGCTCACCCGCGTACGGCCCACGGCCGACGGACGCCACGAGTGGTGGCACGGGGCGGGATCCCGGCGGGCGGCCCCGCCGACGGCGCCCCTCGCCGCACACGTCCCCCGGCACACCGCCGGCGCCCGGCTGGTCACCCCGGAGGCCTCGGGCGCGGGGCTCGCCTACCTCGCCGACGGCCCGCACTCGGCCGCGGCCTGGCTCCGCGACCCCCGGCCGGCGGCCCGGCGGCTGGTCGCGCACGCGCTCGCGGCGGCGGGTACGGCGCTACGGGACCTGCACGCCACGCCCGCGCCGACCGGGGCGCCGCCGCCCGCGCTCACCCGACTGCGGGGGTTCGCCGAGGGGACGGACGGGGGCGACGGTGACCTCGCCGCCGTACGGCGTCTGCGGGAGCACGCCGTACGGGTGTGGGGTGCCGCCCGCCTCTCGACGCTTCGCTCCTGGTGCGCCGAGGTCGCGGCACCCGCCCCCGCCTCCACCGTCGCCCCCGCGTCCGGCGACGGGAGCGAACGAGAGGGCCGGGACGGCCACGGACTCGTCCTCGTACACGGTTTCGCCTCGCTCGGCGCGCTGATCCCACCCCTGAGCCGGGGTCCGGTGGCGCTGCTGACGGGCGAGGACCTGGGCGCCGCCCGGCCCGAACTGGACCTGGGCTGGCTGCTCGGCGATCTGGCCGAACTCGCCTGGGCCGTACCGGTGTGGGGCGAGGGTCCGGGCGTCGACCTGCCGGGCGTCCTGCTCGACGCGTACGGGCCGGGCGCGGACCGGGAGCTCGCGGCCCGCGCCGCGGTGCTGCGGATCGCCGCGCACATGCGGGACTTCGCCGCGTACTGCGGCTGGAGCGACGAACTGGCCGACTACACCGCCTTCATCGCTGACCTGATCGACGAGGAGGGCCGCCGCGCGGTCCCCGGGGGAGCCACGACACGATGACGATCACCACCGACACACCCACGAGGACGGACCCGGCGGAGCCGGTCCGCACCCGGCAGCGCTACCGGCCCACCGAACTGGGCACCGTGCCCGCCGTGAACGCCCTGCTGGAGCGGCTCGGGCTCGGCCGCCTCGACGCGGCTGCGGTCACCGCGTTCGGCGGCCGCAACGACAACTGGGCGGGGCCGACCACCACCGGCGAGCAGGTCTTCGTCAAGACGGTGACGCCGCTGCCGGACGGGGGCTGCCCCGAGCTCGAACGCGCCCTGAGCTTCGAGGAGTCGGCGGCCCGATGGCTGCCGGGCGGCTCGCCGCTGCGCTCGCCGGAGCTGCTGGGCGCGGACCCGGCGGCCGGGGTGACCGTGCACCGGCTGGTGCCCGGCGCCCGTTCGGGGGCGGAGCTGGCGCTGGACGGGGACTTCGACGACGCGCTGTGCCGGGCGGCGGGGCGTGCGGTGGGGACGCTGCACACGCTGCCGGCCGGGGACGGCCTCGACACCGGGGAGGCGCCGTTGCCGCCGCTGGCCTGGCTGCGCGCGCTGCCCTGGAGCGCCGTCCAGGAGCGCAGCATGGCGCAGATCGCCGCCTGGCAGCTCGTCCAGGACGACGGCGAGGTCGTCGACGCGCTGGCCCGGCTGCGGGAGGGCGAGGCGAGCGTGCCGCACGCGCCCACGCACTGCGACCTCCGCTTCGACCAGTTCATCGGCGCCGACGAGGGCCGCGGGCCGCTGTACCTGTGCGACTGGGAGGAGTTCCGGCTGGCCGACCCGGCGCGGGACGTGGGGGCGTTCGCGGGGGAGTGGCTGTTCCACGCGACGTACTCCGTGTTCGCGCCGACCGGCGACGCCGGGGACGCCGGGGACGACCGGCGGGGCGGCGGGGCCGGGTTCGGCCTCGCGCACGAGGAGATCATCGGGCGGGGCTCGGCGAGCCTGCGCCGCCATCTGCCGCGCGTCCACGCCTTCTGGCAGGGCTACCTGGAGTGCCGTGCGCCCGACCCCGGCCTGCCCGAGCGGGCCGCCGC
>NZ_LIRK01000505.1 GCF_001419765.1 Streptomyces torulosus | reverse complement strand
CCCACGTGCGGACGAGGCCCCCCCGCCCACGTGCGGACGAGGCCCCTGTCAGGCCTTCAGCGTCCTGATCGACGTCGGCGTGTGCCATGGCTCCGTCGCGAGTTCCTCGAACTCCACGACGGCACTGATGTCGTTCGTCGTGGACATCGAGATGTTGGTGACCCGTTCCAGGATGGCCTCGACGACCACCGGCACCCGGTACTGCGCCGCGAGCTTCTTCGCCTCCTCGAAGGCGGCGCCCAGGTCGGCCGGGTCGGTCACCCGGATCGCCTTGCAGCCGAGGCCCTCGGCGACCTTGACGTGGTCGACGCCGTAGACACCCAGCTCGGGCGAGTTGACGTTCTCGAACTCCAGGTTGACCTGGAAGTCGATGGCGAAGGCGCGCTGCGCCTGCCGGATGAGGCCCAGGTAGGAGTTGTTCACCAGGACATGGACGTACGGGATCCTGTGCTGCGCCCCGACTGCCAGCTCCTCGATCATGAACTGGAAGTCGTAGTCGCCGGAGAGGGCGACGACGGACGCCTCCGGGTCGGCCTTGGCGACGCCGAGCGCGGCGGGGACGGTCCAGCCGAGCGGGCCCGCCTGGCCGCAGTTGATCCAGTGGCGGGGCCGGTGGACGTGCAGCATCTGGGCGCCCGCGATCTGGGAGAGGCCGATGGTGGTGACGTACCGGGTGTCGGGGCCGAAGGCCCGGTTCATCTCCTCGTAGACGCGCTGCGGCTTGATCGGGACGTCGTCGAAGTGGGTACGGCGCTGGAGGCGGGCCCTGCGGTCCTGTGCCTCGGCGGCCCACGCGGAGCGGTCGGGCAGCCGGCCCTCGGCCTTCAGCTCCCGCGCCACCTGGACGAAGAGTTCCAGCGCGGCCCCGGCGTCCGAGGCGATGCCGTAGTCGGGGGCGAAGATCCTGCCGATCTGCGTGGGGTCGATGTCGACGTGGACGAACGTCCGCCCGGCCGTGTAGACGTCCAGGTTCCCGGTGTGCCGGTTGGCCCAGCGGTTGCCGATGCCGAGGACGAAGTCGGAGGCGAGGAAGGTCGCGTTGCCGTAGCGGTGCGAGGTCTGCAGGCCGACCATGCCGGCGTTCAGCTCGTGGTCGTCGGGCAGGACGCCCCAGCCCATGAGGGTGGGGACGACCGGGACGCCGGTCAACTGGGCGAACTCGACGAGCAGTTCGCTCGCGTCGGCGTTGATGACACCGCCGCCCGCGACGATCAGTGGCCGCTCGGCGGCGTTGAGCATCCCGATCGCCTTCTCGATCTGGGCGCGGGTCGCGGCCGGCTTGTAGACGGGGAGCGGCTCGTACGTCTCCGGGTCGAACTCGATCTCGGTGAGCTGGACGTCGATCGGGAGGTCGATGAGGACCGGTCCGGGGCGGCCGGAGCGCATCAGGTGGAACGCCTGCTGGAAGGCGCCGGGGACCTGCGCCGCCTCCAGGACGGTCACGGCCATCTTGGTGACCGGGCGGGCGATGGAGGCGATGTCGACCGCCTGGAAGTCCTCCTTGTGGATCACGGCGGTGGGTGCCTGGCCGGTGATGCAGAGGATGGGAATGGAGTCACCGATGGCGGAGTAGAGCCCGGTGATCATGTCGGTGCCGGCGGGCCCGGAGGTGCCGAGGCAGACCCCGATGTTGCCGGGGTGGGTGCGGGTGTAGCCCTCGGCCATGTGCGAGGCGCCCTCGACATGCCGGGCGAGGGTGTGGTGGATGCCGCCGGCGGCCTTCAGGGCGGCGTAGAAGGGGTTGATCGCGGCGCCGGGGACGCCGAACGCGTCGCTGACGCCCTCGCGCTTGAGGATCTCGACTGCCGCGCGGGCAGCGGTCATACGAGCCATTGCGTACTCCTGCTTCAGCTGCCGGACTCGCGCTCCCGTCGCGCCCCGCCGCGAGCACTTCCGTGATTCTATTTTCCGTATTACGGAAAGTGATTTCTACTATCTGGAAGCAATGTAGGAGCCGGTGGGGAGGCCGTCAAGGGCGGGACCGCCGAATCGTCCGCGCCTGTCGTGGCGTTCCCCTGCCGGTGCGCCCCCGGCTGGAGGACGATGAGGGGGCTGTCGCGACGGGACCCGGTGAGCTCGGTGGTGGGGTGGGACATGAGCGAGACCATGGCGGTGCGATGCCCGGAATGCGGGCGGGAGCACCAGTACGCCGCGCCCGCCTACCCCTGTGCGTGCGGCACCCCGGTCGCGCCGCCCCTGAACCGGCGCGCCGCCCCCGTCTGCGTCACCCATCGCACCTGGGACGAGGACTGGGTCACCGTCCGCTGCGGGAGCTGCGGACGCGCGGACCAGTGGCCCCATCCGGAGCTGGGCTGCTCCTGCGGGACCGTGCTGCGCGTGCCCGTCACGGTCGCCGCCCAGCCGTTGGGCACCGGGGGCGGCGACCCGGCCGAACCGCCCGTGGAACCGCCCACCGCGTCGCGAGCCACGTTCCAGCCCGTCACGATTCGCACCGCGCGCGACGCGGTCACCGCCGTCGCCCTCTATCTGCGCTGGCTGGGCTACAAGGACATCCGCCGGGCCGACCAGCGCCAGCCGCACGGCATCGGACTCGCCGCGCGCGGCGTCCTGGTGCAGGTGCACCCGCTGGTCCAGCCGGCCGCGCCCCGCGACGTCGAATGCCTGTGGCTGACCGCGATGGCCGAGTCCTGCGACTGTGTCTGCTTCTCGCTCGCCGGATACACGGACGACGCCCGTGACCGCGCCGACGGCCTGGGCGTCGCCCTGTTCGTCCTGGACCTCACGGGCACCCCGCAGCCGGTGAACGCGGCCGCGGTGGAGCTGGTCGCGACCGGCGCGGGAACGTGATCAGTGGCGGACGACGCGAACGGTTCGGCACTCGGGGCCGGACCCGCGGGCCGCACGCGGGCCCCCGCGCACGACCGGCGGGGGCCCCGGCCCGGGAGGCCGCCTATCCGGCCGCGTACCGCTCCCGCAGTTCGATCTTGCGGACCTTCCCCGACACCGTCATCGGGAACGCGTCCAGGATGCGCAGCGCGCTCGGGATCTTGTAGTGCGCCAACTGCCCGTCGCAGAAGGCCCGCAGCTCCTCCAGCGTGAGCGGCCGCGCGGGGTCGCGTGGGATGACGCAGGCGAGGACCTCCTCGCCGTACCGCTCGTGCGGCACACCGACCACCTGCACGTCGGCGATCCCCGGGTGGCCGTACAGGAACTCCTCGATCTCCCGCGGATAGATGTTCTCGCCGCCCCGGATGATCATGTCCTTGATCCGGCCGACGATCTCGACGTACCCGTCCTCACGCATCACCGCGAGGTCCCCGGTGTGCATCCACCGGCCGGGGTCGACGGCCTCGGCGGTCTTCTCGGGCTCCTCCCAGTAGCCGAGCATCACGCTGTAGCCGCGGGTGCACAGCTCCCCCGCGGTGCCCCGCGGTCGGGTGACCCCGGTGGCCGGGTCGACGATCTTCACCTCGATGTGCGGGAGGACGCGGCCGACGGTGCCGGTGCGGTGCTCCAGGTCGTCGTCGCGCCGGGTCTGGGTGGAGACGGGCGAGGTCTCCGTCATGCCGTAGCAGATGGACACCTCGGCCATGTGCATGTCGGCGACGACCCGCTTCATCACCTCCACCGGGCAGGGCGAGCCCGCCATGATGCCGGTGCGCAGGGACGACAGGTCGTACGACGCGAAGTCGGGGAGGTTCAGCTCCGCGATGAACATCGTCGGCACGCCGTACAGGGACGTGCAGCGCTCCTGCTGGACGGCCTCCAGGGTGGCCTTCGGGTCGAAGGACGGGGCCGGGACGACCACGCAGGCGCCGTGCGAGGTGGCCGCGAGGTTCCCCATGACCATGCCGAAGCAGTGGTAGAAGGGGACGGGGACGCACACCCGGTCCTGCTCGGTGTAGTTGATCGACTCGCCCACGAAGTAGCCGTTGTTGAGGATGTTGTGGTGGGAGAGGGTGGCCCCCTTGGGGAAGCCCGTGGTGCCCGACGTGTACTGGATGTTGATCGGGTCGTCGCAGGACAGCTCCTCGAACGGGACGGGCGTGCCGCGCGCGATCAGCGCGTCCCAGCTCGGGTCGCCGATGTACACGGTCTCCCGCAGCCGCGGGCAGTTCCCGCGCACCTGCTCCACCATCGCCCGGTAGTCGCTCGTCTTGTGGCTGAGCGAGGCGAACAGCAGCGAGACCCCGGCCTGGTTGAGGACGTACTCGACCTCATGGGTGCGGTAGGCCGGGTTGATGTTCACCATGATCGCGCCGATGCGCGCGGTGGCGTACTGGACGAGCACCCACTCCGGGCAGTTGACCGCCCAGATGCCCACCCGGTCGCCCTTGGTGATCCCGCTCGCGACCAGCCCGTAGGCGAGCCGGTCGACGTCCGCCGCGAACCGGGCGTAGGTCCAGCGTCGCCCGGACGGCACGTCGACGAGGACCTCGCGGTCCGGCCAGGCGGCGACCGCGCGGTCGAGGTTGGCGCCGATGGTGTCGCCGAGGAGGGCCGTGCCGCTCGTCCCGTGCGCGTACGACGACGCTGCCGTGGGCCCGTCGCCTGCGCTCACCGGAAGTCCTCCTCGCGGTACTCGGCGTCCGAGCCCTCGGCGGTGGCCTCGCGCAGCTCGATACGGCGGATCTTGCCCGACACGGTCTTCGGCAGGTCGGCGAACTCCAGCCGGCGGACCCGCTTGTACGGCGCGAGGACGGTCCGGGAGTGCTCGAAGAGGACCTTCGCGGTGTCCGGGCCCGGCTCCCAGCCGGCCGCCAGCACGATGTACGCCTTCGGGACGGCGAGCCGCAGCTCGTCCGGCGCGGGCACGACGGCCGCCTCCGCCACCGCCTCGTGCTCCAGCAGGGCGCTCTCCAGCTCGAACGGGCTGATCTTGTAGTCGCTCGCCTTGAACACGTCGTCGGCGCGGCCCACGTAGGTGATGTAGCCGTCCTCGTCGCGGGAGCCGATGTCGCCGGTGCGGTAGTAGCCGCCCGCCATGGCCTCCGCGGTGCGGTCGGGGTCGCCGTGGTAGCCGGTCATCACACCCACGGGGCGGTTGGACAGGTCGAGCGCGATCTCGCCCTCGTCGACGTCGGGGGCGCCCGAGACGGGGTCGAGGAGGACGACCTTGAAACCGGGGCTGGGCCGGCCCATCGAGCCGGTCTTCAGCTCCTGGCCGGGGCTGTTGGAGACCTGCACGGCGGTCTCGGTCTGGCCGAAGCCGTCCCGGATCGTGATGCCCCAGGCCCGCCGCACCTGCTCGATGACCTCGGGGTTGAGCGGCTCGCCCGCCGCGACGACCTCGCGGGGCGGGGTGCGCAGCTGGGTGAGGTCGGCCTGGATCAGCATCCGCCACACGGTCGGCGGGGCGCAGAAGCTGGTGACGCCCGCGCGCTCCATCTCCGACAGCAGCCGGGCCGGGTCGAAGCGGGTGTAGTTGTGGATGAAGACGGTCGCCTCCGCGTTCCACGGGGCGAAGAGGTTGGACCAGGCGTGCTTGGCCCAGCCGGGCGAGGAGATGTTGAGGTGGACGTCCCCGGGTTTCAGGCCGATCCAGTACATCGTCGCCAAGTGGCCCACGGGGTACGACACATGGGTGTGCTCGACCAGTTTCGGCCGGGCGGTGGTGCCCGAGGTGAAGTACAGCATCAGCGGGTCGGAGGCGTTGGTCTCGCCGTCCGGCGTGAAGTCTGCGGGGGCCGCGTAGGCGTCCTCGTAGGGGCGCCAACCGTCCGCGGTGCCGCCGACGGCGATCCGGGTGTAGCGGCCGGGCACCTCGTCGAACTTGGCGGCGTCCTCGGCCCGCGCGATCACATGCCGGACCCGGCCGCGCTCGACGCGGTCGCGCAGGTCGGCGGGGCCGAGCAGCGGGGTGGCGGGGATGACGACGGCGCGCAGCTTCATCGCGGCTAGGGCGGTCTCCCACAGCTCCGCCTGGTTGCCGAGCATGACGAGGACCCGGTGGTCGGCCCGTACGCCCTGGGCGCGCAGCCAGTTCGCGACGCGGGAGGAGCGCTCGGACATCTCGGCGAAGGTCAGCCGGGTCTCGGTGCCGTCCTCCTCGACGATGTGCAGGGCCGTGCGGTCGTTCCCACGTGCGATCTCGTCGAACCAGTCGAGTGCCCAGTTGAAGAAGTCGGGGCGCGGCCACGTGAAGCCCTTGCAGGCCGTGGCGTAGTCCTCCCGGTGGGCCAGCAGGAAGTCCCTGGCCGCCCGGAACTCCTCCGTGGCGCTCGTCCTCGCCGACATGTGTCCTCCTCATTGCCGGACCGTCGCCTGACATCGTGTAATGCGTGATACGCGTCTCACTACCCCCGAACGGGGGTGCGCCGCGCGGAAAGGGCGAGTTCGTGGCAGTGCATTCCTTCGGTCCCGTCGATCCTGCTTCATCCGGTTCGACGGACCTGCGCGGCGCGCTGAACCGCTTACGGCTGGTCACCGGGCTGCCCCTGGCCTTCGCCGGGCTGGTCGAGCCCGGTCCCGGGCAACTGCGCATCAGCGAACTCCAGGGCAACCGGACGACCTCGCTCAGCGGGCTGTCCGTGCACTCCGGGAACGGGCTGGGCGGCAAGGCGGTGGCGCTGGCCCGCCCCTGCTGGGTGACCGACTACTCCTCGTCCCGGCAGATCAGCCACGAGTACGACGCCGCCGTCGCCGCCGAGGGCATCCGCTCGGTCCTCGCCGTCCCCATCGTCGTACGGCGCCGGGTGCGCGGAGTGCTGTACGGCGCCCTGCGCGCGCCCCGGCCGCTGGGCGACCGCACGGTCGGGGCGGCGATGGAGGCCGCGCGGGACATGGAGCAGGCCCTGGTGGTGCGGGACGAGGCCCGGAACCTGCTGGCGGCGGCACGACCCCCGGAGGACGGGTCACCGGCGGCGTGGGAGGAGGTCCGCGAGGCGCATGTGGCGCTGCGGGCGCTGGCCCCCCGCATCGACGACCCGGAGCTCCGGCGGGAACTCCTCCAGGTGTGCGGCCGGCTGGCCGGTGCCGCCGCCACGGACACCCCCGGCCCCGACGCGCCCACCCCGCCCGCCGGGCCGCGGGTCGCCCTCACCCCCCGCGAGCTGGACGTCCTGTCCTGCGTGGCGCTCGGCGCGACCAACGCCGCCACCGCCGGCCGCCTCGGCCTGCGCCCCGAGACGGTCAAGGGCTACCTCCGCTCCGCCACGCGCAAGCTGGAGGCCCACACCCGCCTGGATGCGGGGGTGGCGGCCCGCCGAGCGGGGTTGCTGCCGTAGGACTCCGCCGGCGCCCGCCGC
>NZ_LIRK01000504.1 GCF_001419765.1 Streptomyces torulosus | reverse complement strand
GGCCGGGAGCGGCGGGCGGTGGCCGGGCGGTTGCGGGCCGAGGGACTGCCGGTCACCGAGTTCGACACCACGGGCGAGATCTGCCTGACGGTTCCGAAAGCGGCACGGGGCGCGGCCCGGCACATGAACGGCGCGCGCCGCCTCGACGACCTGTGCCTGGTCACCGCCCTCCGGGCGGACGGCCGGGCGGATCACATCGCGGTGCCGCGCTCGGAAGCCGCCGCCGAGGCCCGCCGCCGACACGCCGGGCTCTATCCGTCCATCGCCGGAGCCACGGCACCGCCCGCCGCCCCGCCGGTCAAGGCCCGTTCCCCGCACAGTGACGTCCTGGTCGGCTCGGGGCCGGCCTCCGCCCCCGACGACAAGCGGGTCGACTGAGTCGGCTGCGGGCGGATGCCGGGGATCCGTGGTGGGCAGGTTCGCGTCGTTCATGGCCCCATGCAAGCCGATGCCCCGGACATCGCGGGGACGAGCGGTGCGGATCTGTGGACAACCTCTGACGTGGTCATGGTCGGACTTATCCACAGGTCAAAGCGGAATTTCAAGATCCGCGAGATGGTCGCCGCATGACGAATCACAGCGAAGCGGCCGGTACCTCCGGCAACGGTGACATCAGCGGGCAGAACGGCTGGAGCGGGCGCGGGGAGACCACCGCGTACGAGGACCGCGAGCGGCGGCCTCTCCCGGACCGTGACGACTGGGAGTCAGGGTCTCGGTCGGAGCGCGACGAGTGGGGCCCGACGCATCAGCCCGGGCACGACGAGTCCGCGGGGCACGGGGCGGTGCCTGACGGGCCGGTGCCGATCGTGGGGCACGCGTCGGCACCCGAGAGGACAGTCCCGCTCATGGGGCACGGTGAATGCGGGGCGTACGCGGGGCACGGCACGGCCGCCGACCCCGGCGGCGAGCAGCAGGTCACACTGCGGACCCCGGCCGAGCTGGCCGACGCCCTGCCGTACCTGCTCGGCTATCGCCCCGAGGACAGCATCGTGCTCGTCGCACTGCACGACGGCGAGGCGAAGGGGCGGTTCGGCGGGCGGGCACGGCTCGGGATCCCGACCCACACGGATGACTGGCCGTCCGTGGCGCAGCAACTGGCCCACGGGCTGGTGACCGGCAGCGAGCGCCGGGGCGCCAAACCGGAGAGCATGGTCGCCTTCCTGTGCCAGGACCCGGCGGGCGGCGAGTCGGCGCGCGACGTCATGGAGCGCCTGCGGCCACTGGCCCAGCTGCTGCGCAGGGCCTGCGGCGCCCTCGACGTCCCGGTGGTCGAGGCCCTGTGCATCTCCGACGGCCGCTTCTGGTCGTACTGCTGCCCGGGCAACGGATGCTGTTCCCCGGACGGGGAAGCGATGGGGCTGCCCGGCACCTCCGTGCTGGCCGCCGCCGCGACCTACGCGGGTCTGCAGGTGCGCGGCACGCTACGGGAGTTGAGGGCGCGGCTCATGCCCTGGGAGACCGTGGCGGCATTGCAGCAGGAGGCCGCGCTCGACACCGCCCAGGCTGCCCTCGTGCCGCGCATCCTGGAAGCGGAGAGCCGCGCTGACGTGGCGGAGGAGACCCTCGCGGTGGTCCGGCGCGCCATGGAGCGCCTAGCGGCCGTACCGACCATGTCCGGCACCCTCGACGCGGATCTGCGCGACGACGAGCTGATCGGTCATGACGACGCCGCGACCATGATTCTGGGCCTCCAGGACAGGGCGACCCGGGATCGGGCCGCGGAGTGGATGGAGGGTGACGAAGCAAGTCCCGCGCTCCGACTCTGGCGCGCTCTCGCCCGCCGCTGCGTGGGCCCCTACGGAGAACACGCCGCAGCCCCTCTCACGCTGGCCGGCTGGGTGGCGTGGTCCACGGGCGACGAGCTGGAGGCCCGCGAAGCCCTCGCCATGGCCCTTGCCGCCGACCGCGACTACCTCTTCGCCCGCCTCCTCCACCAGGCCTGCAACGAAGGCCTCGACCCCGAGTCGATCCGCCGCTGCCTCCGCGCGGAACGCAGGGGACGAGAGCATCCGAAGCTTCCGACGACCACGACGGAGGCAGGCGCCGAGGCCGGACCGGACGTCGCGGAACAACCGAGCGCGGTGACAACCGCAGTCGACGCGTCGCCTGGTGACGTGGCATCCGCTGACAAGGCATGCGCCACCGGCTCTCGGCGCCGGCGCCGGTCACGGCCGGAGCGGAGTCCGGACACCCGCGCCGGCCGTCGTTCACCCGGCGGTACGGCCCAGCCACGTCGTCCGCGTTCCACCGACGGCGCCACGCCCACAGGCCGACGCTCGGTACGCGCCGCCGATGGCCCCAGCGGCCGAGCACGGGCCCGCCGGGCCACTGACGGCCAAGGTGCGAAGCCGGAGGGGACGCATGTCGATGAACAGCCGTGACATGGAAGGGGCGCATGCCGATGCACGGCCGTGACATGGAAGGGACGCATGCCGATGCACGGCCATGGCCGGGAAGGGCGATACGCCGACGGGCGGCCGTGAACAGGAAGGGACGACGCCGATGAGTGGCCGTGCCCCGGATGGGACGTACGCCGATGAACGGCCGTGACCCGGAGTGGAGCCGTTCCGTTCACCTGAGTGGCGGTATCCGTGGCTTGCCCTCGCCGCCACCCCGTCCCGTCACACCGCCACCGCTGTTCCCCACCAGGTGCCGAGCGCACCCACCGCGCGCCGAACGCAGAAGAAGCCACTCCATGTCCCTGCCCTCCTTGCCCGACGCCTACGACGACATC
>NZ_LIRK01000503.1 GCF_001419765.1 Streptomyces torulosus | reverse complement strand
GGGTCAGGGATGGTCCAGGGGCGGTCCCGGATGTTCGCCGGCGGGCGGGGCGGAACGCTGGAGGCATGTCGCGGATCAAGCGTGTCCTCATCGTGCTCGGCTCGGTCGTCACCGTCGTGGTGCTGACGATCGGCGGCCTGTTCACGTGGCTGTGGACGGGCGCCGACGTCAGCACGGCCGGCCGGGTCGCCTTCGACGAGAAGCTGGCGATACCGCCGCTCGCGAAGTCGTCCGTCGACAAGGACGGCACCCGCGTCTTCGATCTGCGCATGCGGGCCGGCACCACCGAGTTCAAGGACGGTGTGAAGACACCGACTTGGGGCTTCAACGGCTCCTATCTGGGCCCCACGCTGCGCGCCGCACGCGACGAGAAGGTCCGCGTGCGGATACGGAACGACCTGGCGGAGACGTCCACCGTCCACTGGCACGGGATGCATCTGCCCGCCCGGATGGACGGCGGCCCGCACCAGATGATCGCCTCCGGCGCGGCGTGGAGTCCGCACTGGACCGTGGACCAGCCGGCGGCGACCCTCTGGTACCACCCGCATCCGCACGGCTCGACCGCCCGGCATGTGGCGCGGGGCCTGGCCGGTCTGTTCCTCGTCGACGACAAGGAGTCCGGGCGACTCCCTCTGCCGAAGCGGTACGGCGTCGACGACCTCCCTCTCGTCGTGCAGGACGTGCGCTTCGACGGGGCGAAGCTCGACACCGGCCGCGGCTTTCTGCGGAACGTCGGCTTCCTCGGCGACCGCACCATGGTCAACGGCACCCTGAACCCCTATCAGGAAGTCCACGACGCACACATACGTCTGCGTCTGCTGAACGCCTCCACGGCCCGCACCTACGCCTTCGGCTTCCCCGACGGCCGCGCCTTCTCCCTGATCGCGACGGACGGGGGGCTGCTGGAGCGGCCGGCGTCCATGGAGCGGGTGCAGTTGTCGCCGGGTGAGCGGGCCGAGATCGTCGTACGGATGCGGGCCGGCGAGCGGGTGACGCTGCGGAGCTTCCCGCAGGACAACTACGGGGACGCCTGGCAGCGCCGGTTCTCCGGGGGCGACGACACCTTCGACGTACTGGAGTTGCGCGCGGCCGACCGCCTCCGTCCGTCACCCCGGCTGCCCGCGGTGCTGGGCGGGCTGGAGATACCCGACGGTGAGGAAGGAGCGGTGCGGGGGCGGCACTTCGATCTGAAGCGGTCCGGGATCAACGGGCGGGAGATGGCGATGGGGCGCGTCGACGAGACGGTCACCCGGGGGACGACGGAGGTGTGGACGGTCCGCAACGGCAACGGGATGCCGCACAACTTCCATGTGCACGACGTGCAGTTCCGGGTGCTGGAGGTCGACGGGCAGAAACCGCCGCCCGCGCTGCGCGGCCCGAAGGACACGGTGTTCCTGCCGGACGGGACGACCATGAGGCTCGCCCTGCGCTTCGACGGCCCGGCGGACCCGGAGACGCCGTACATGTACCACTGTCATCTGCTGTATCACGAGGACGAGGGGATGATGGGTCAGTTCGTGGTGGTGGAGAAGGGACAGCGGGCCCGCATACCGGCGCCGCACCCGACGCACGCGCGGCACGCCCACGGACGGGGATGACCGGGGAGGGTCCGCCGCCGTGGGCAAGCGGATCAGCGCAGTCCGGGTCACTACCCTTGCGCCATGACAACGGCTCTGATTACGGGATCGACCGCGGGCATCGGCGCAGCCTTCGCGCGGCGGCTGGCGGCGGACGGGCACAACCTGGTGCTGGTGGCGCGTGACACGAAGCGGCTGCGGGAGCAGGCCACGGAGTTGCACGACCGGCATGGCATCGAGGCGGAGGTCCTGACGGCGGATCTGGCGACGGACGACGGCATCGAGGCGGTGGCGAAGCGGCTGTCCGACCGCAAGAACCCGGTCGACCTGCTGGTCAACAACGCGGGTTTCGGCAACAAGGGCCGCTATCTCGACGTCTCGATGGCCGACGAGCTGAAGATGCTCAAGGTGCACTGCGAGGCGGTGCTCCGGCTGACCTCCGCGGCGACCGAGGCCATGCGGGAGCGCGGCCGGGGCGGGGTCGTGAACGTGGCGTCGGTGGCGGCGTTCGTGCCGCGGGGGACGTACGGCGCGTCGAAGGCGTGGGTGGTGCAGTTCACCCAGGGCGCGGCGCGGGACCTGGCCGGCAGCGGTGTCCGTCTGATGGCGCTGTGCCCGGGCTTCGTCCGCACGGAGTTCCACGAGCGGGCGGGCATGGGCACGGACAACATCCCGGGCTGGATGTGGCTCGACGCGGACAAGCTGGTCACGGCGGCCCTGGCCGACCTGTCCCGCGGCAGGACGGTCTCGATCCCCGACCCGCGCTACAAGACCCTGATGGGTGTGGTGAAGGTGATGCCGCGGGGCCTGCTGGGCGGGGTCAGCTCGAAGACGGGACGGAAGTACGGCCCCCAGTAGCGGGGCGGGCCGGGGCGGCCCCGTCGCGCAGCGGGTGAGAGGGAGGCGGTGCGGGGTGAGAATGGAGCTGTCCGACCGGATCCAGGGGGGCCGGAGGTGGTCTTGTGACGTTTGTGCAGCTCATCGACTGTAGGACGAGTCGGTTCGACGAGATGGACCGGCTGATGGACAGGTGGGTCGAGCAGACCAAGGGAAAGCGGACGGCGACGCACAACATGATCGGGAAGGACCGGTCCGACGAGGGGCACTTCGTCGAGATCGTGGAGTTCCCGTCGTACGAGGAGGCCATGCGGAACTCCCAGCTGCCGGAGACGGACCGGATCTTCAACGAGATGGTGGCGCTCTGCGACGAGATGCCGACCTTCACGGATCTGGACGTGGTGCGGGACGAGCAGCTCAACGCGGACACCGCGCGGAGGTTCTTCGAGACGCTGGGCACGCGGGGGGAGCTGCCGCCGATGAACGATCTGCTGGTGGAGGACTATCACGACCACGACCCGGCCAACCCCCAGGACGTGATCGGTATGGACGCGGCGCGGCGTGAGTTCGCGATGTGGCGGGCGGGCTTCGACTTCTCGTTCACCATCGAGGACCAGATGGCCCAGGGTGACCGCGTCTGCACGCGGTGGACGTGGAGCGCCACGCACAAGGGCGAGTTCCTCGGTATCGCGCCCACCGGGAGGAAGGTCTCCATGACCGGGACGACCATCCATCGCTGCTCGGCGGACGGGAAGCTCGCCGAGGGGTGGTGGCAGTACGACCGGCTCGCGCTGATGACGCAGCTGGGGGCCCTGGAAGGGGTGGAGCGCTGAGCAAGCGGTAGGCGAGCGCTGGGGAGAGCGGCGGCCGGGAGCCCCTGGGGGAGACCGTCGGTAGGGCGTGCGTGCACCGCGCACAACGGGAGAAGCCCCCGTTCCGGCGGGCGGAACAGGGGCTTCTCTCAGGCGTCCGCCTCAGTGGGCGGTGACTGGCCTCCAGGGGCGACATCGCCTCAGCGGGCGGTGTCTGCCTCGGTGGGCCGGCGTCGCCTCGGAAGGCGGCGTTGCCTCAGCGGGCGTGGCCGTTGCCTCAGTGGGCGTGGCCGTGACCGTGGCCGTGGCCCGCCTCGGCCGGCTCCTCTTCCTTCTTCTCGACGACCAGGGTCTCGGTCGTGAGGAGGAGGGAGGCGATGGAGGCGGCGTTCTCCAGGGCGGAGCGGGTGACCTTGACCGGGTCGATGACGCCGGCCTTGACCAGGTCGCCGTACTCGCCGGTGGCGGCGTTGTAACCGCTGCCCTTCTCCAGCTCGGCGACCTTGGAGACGATGACGTAGCCCTCGAGGCCGGCGTTCTCGGCGATCCAGCGCAGCGGCTCGACGGCGGCCTTGCGGACGACGGAGACACCGGTGGCCTCGTCGCCCTCCTTGCCGAGGTTGCCCTCGAGGACCTTCACGGCGTGGACGAGCGCGGAGCCACCACCGGAGACGATGCCCTCCTCGACCGCGGCGCGGGTCGCGGAGATGGCGTCCTCCAGACGGTGCTTCTTCTCCTTCAGCTCCACCTCGGTGGCGGCGCCGACCTTGATCACGCACACGCCGCCGGCAAGCTTCGCGAGGCGCTCCTGGAGCTTCTCGCGGTCCCAGTCGGAGTCGGTGTTCTCGATCTCGGACTTGATCTGGGCGACGCGGCCCTGGACGTCCTCGGAGTTGCCGGCGCCGTCGACGAGCGTGGTGTCGTCCTTGGTGACGGTGACGCGGCGGGCGGTGCCGAGCACGTCGATGCCGACCTGGTCGAGCTTGAGGCCGACCTCCTCGGAGATGACGGTGGCGCCGGTGAGGACGGCCATGTCCTGCAGCATCGCCTTGCGGCGGTCGCCGAAGCCGGGGGCCTTGACGGCGACGGCGTTGAAGGTGCCGCGGATCTTGTTGACCACGAGGGTGGAGAGGGCCTCGCCCTCGACGTCCTCGGCGATGATCAGCAGCGGCTTCGAGGCGTTGGTCTGGATGATCTTCTCCAGCAGGGGCAGCAGGTCGGCGATGGCGCCGATCTTGCCCTGGTGGATGAGGATGTAGGGCTCGTCGAGGACGGCCTCCATGCGCTCCTGGTCCGTGACGAAGTACGGCGACAGGTAGCCCTTGTCGAAGGCCATGCCCTCGGTGAAGTCCAGCTCCAGACCGAAGGTGTTGGACTCCTCGACGGTGATGACACCGTCCTTGCCGACCTTGTCCATCGCCTCGGCGATGAGCTCGCCGACCTGCTGGTCCTGGGCGGACAGCGCGGCGACGGCGGCGATGTCGGACTTCTCGTCGATCGGGCGGGCCGAGGCGAGCAGGTCCTCGGAGACCGCGGCGACGGCGGCGTCGATGCCCTTCTTCAGGGCGGCCGGGGAGGCGCCCGCGGCGACGTTCTTCAGGCCCTCGCGCACCAGCGCCTGGGCGAGCACGGTGGCGGTGGTGGTGCCGTCACCAGCGATGTCGTTGGTCTTGGTCGCCACCTCCTTCACCAGCTGCGCGCCGAGGTTCTCGTACGGGTCCTCGATCTCGACCTCGCGGGCGATGGTCACACCGTCGTTGGTGATGGTGGGGGCGCCGAACTTCTTGTCGATGACGACGTTGCGGCCCTTGGGGCCGATCGTCACCTTCACCGTGTCGGCAAGCTTGTTGACGCCGCGCTCGAGGGCGCGACGGGCGTCCTCGTCGAACTTCAGGATCTTCGCCATGGCAGCGGGAGCCCTCTCGGAAATCTCGGGTGAATGCAGGCTGCGCCCCGGGCGCCCGGCTTTTTAGTGGTCGCGGGGGCCAGGGGCGCAGCTCAAAGCAATGTGTTTCGCGAAGTGACGCGCCGCGCTGGGCGGCGGGCTGCCTCGCGAGAGGTGAACTACTTGTCGATGATCGCGAGGACGTCGCGAGCCGACAGGACGAGGTACTCCTCGCCGTTGTACTTCACCTCGGTGCCGCCGTACTTGCTGTACAGCACGATGTCGCCGGTCTGGACGTCGAGCGGCAGGCGCTCGCCGTTCTCGAAGCGGCCCGGGCCGACGGCCAGGACGACGCCCTCCTGGGGCTTCTCCTTGGCCGTGTCCGGGATGACCAGGCCAGAGGCGGTGGTCTGCTCGGCGTCGAGCGGCTGGACCACGATGCGGTCCTCGAGCGGCTTGATGGCAACCTTGGAGCTGGTGGTCGTCACGATCCGACCTCCCCCTTCGGAGATCTCACGGGGTTAACTGTCTGAGGTGGCGACCAGGTGGATCCGTCGTCGCGGGTGCCGGACCTGCCCGTCGCGTAGTTGGCACTCTCCAGGGGGGAGTGCCAGACCTGAGACTATGACCGTGGTTAGCACTCGGTCAAGCGGACTGCTAATTGCGGCCGCGTGGCGTGGTGCGGGACCCCGGGTTGCCGCAAGGTTCCGCCCCGCGGAGGTGGCCCTCAGAGGTAGTCCTCCAAACGACCCACCGTCAGGCCTTGTTCCTGGATGCGGCGCAGAAGCCCGGCCGTGATGCGGGTGAGCGAGGCGCCGTCCGGCCGACCCGGACCCCGGCGGACATGGGCGTGGACGATGTCGCCGGGCCGGAGCCGGTCGCCGGCGGCGGTCGCTGCGCCACTCGCGTTGGGGGTGGCGGTGGAATGGAAACCGTCGGCGCTCATGGACGCGCGCCACAGGACGACGGCGGCGATGCCGCAGTCGGCGGCGGCGCGGAGCGTGGTGGTGTCGTAGACGCCGTACGGCGGGCGGAACAGGGTGGGGCGGACACCGAAGCGCTGCTTCAGCTTGTCCTGCTGGCCGCAGATCTCGGCCCGCTGCCCGGCGTACGGCAGGCCGCGCAGGGCGGTGTGGTCGAGGGTGTGGTTCTGCACGGTGGCGCCGACCTCGCGGAGCCGGGCGAGGTGGCCGTAGCCCGGCCCGACGACGCTGTCCGTGAGGAACATGCTGACCGGCAGCCGCAACTCCCGCACCATCCGCACGAACCCCGGGTCCTTCTCCGCCCCGTCGTCGAACGTCAGGAACACGACCCTGTCGCGCGTCGCGACGCGCTCGACGACAGGGGCCAGACCGGGGCGCACGGCTCGGGGCACGGTCGGCCGGTCGGGCTTCCCGGGAGCCGGGACGAGCGGCCCGGCGAGCCCCCAACGACGGTACTCGGGCGGCCGGGCCGGGGTGTGGGGCGGGCTGGCGTGACGCCGGGGCGGATCGGTGTGACGCCGGGGCAGGCCGGTGTGACGCCGAGGCCGGTCGGTGTGACGCCGAGGCCGGTCGGTGTG
>NZ_LIRK01000502.1 GCF_001419765.1 Streptomyces torulosus | reverse complement strand
GCCCCCGAGATCCCCACCGCCTCCTCCCGCGACTACGCGATCGTCCACTACAAGCGTGCCGACGGCGACTACACCGACTGGCGGCTGTACGCCTGGGGCGACATCGCCGACGGCGAGGGAACCACCTGGCCGGAGGGGCACGACTTCGTCGGACGGGACGCCTACGGCGCCTTCGCCTACGTCAAGCTGAAGCCCGGCGCCTCGAACGTCGGCTACCTCGTCATCGACAAGGACGGCACCAAGGACGTCTCCGCCGACCGCTCGATCGACGTCACCAAGACCGGTGAGATCTGGGTCGAGCAGGGCAAGGAGGCCGTCCGCACGGAGAGGCCGGCCGGCGAGTACCCGGAGCAGGACAAGTCCAAGGCCGTCCTGCACCACCACCGCGCCGACGGCAAGTACGACGGCTGGGGCCTGCACGTCTGGGCCGGTGCCGCCAACCCCACCGACTGGCCCAAGCCGCTGGAGCCGGTGCGGACCGACGCCTACGGCGCCGTCTACGAGGTGCCGCTCGCCGAGGGCGCCACCAGCCTCAGCTACATCCTCCACAAGGGCGACGAGAAGGACCTCCCCGCCGACCAGTCCCTCGACCTCAAGGCGAACGGCCACGAGGTGTGGCTGCTGAGCGGCCAGGAGAAGTACCTGCTCCCGCAGCCCGCCGGGTCCGCCGCCGCCCTCGACCCGACCACCTCCAAGGCGATCTGGATCGACCGGAACACCCTCGCCTGGAACGGCGACGAGGCCGCCGCCTCCACCCAGCTGCTCTCCTCCCGCACCGGATCCATCGCGGTGAAGGACGGCACGCTCACCAGCACCGACGAGCGCTGGCTCCGCCTCACCAAGTCGTCCCTCACCGACGCCCAGAAGGCGAAGTTCCCGCATCTGAAGGCGTACACCGCCTGGACCGTCGACCCCCGCGACCGCGACCGGGTCCGCGAGGCCCTGCGCGGCCAGCTCGTCGTCTCCCAGCGGGCCGCCAACGGCGCCGTTCTCGCGGCGACCGGCGTGCAGATCGCCGGGGTCCTCGACGACCTCTACGACGGATCGGACGCCGACCTCGGCCCGACCTTCCGCGACGGCCGCCCCACCCTCGCCGTCTGGGCGCCCACCGCGCAGCAGGTCTCCCTCGACCTCGACGGCACGAAGGTGGCCATGAAGCGGAACGGCGCCACCGGCGTCTGGTCCGTCACCGGCCCGAAGTCCTGGAAGGGCAAGCCCTACCGGTACACCGTCAAGGTGTGGGCGCCCAGCGTCGGCAAGCTCGTCACCAACAAGGTCACCGACCCGTACTCCGTCGCCCTCACCACCGACTCCGAGCGCAGCCTCGTCGTCGACCTCGCCGACCGGTCCCTCGCCCCGCGCGGCTGGACCTCGTACGACAAGCCGAAGGCGGTACCGCTGAAGGACGCGCAGATCCAGGAGCTGCACATCCGCGACTTCTCGATCGCCGACAAGACGGTCCCCGCCAAGGACCAGGGCACCTACCTCGCCTTCACCGACAAGGACAGCGCCGGCTCCCAGCACCTGCGGCAGCTGGCGCAGGCCGGCACCTCGTACGTGCACCTGCTGCCCGCCTTCGACATCGCCACCATCCCCGAGAGGAAGGCCGACCAGGAGACCCCCGACTGCGACCTCGGCTCCTACGCCGCCGACTCCGAGCAGCAGCAGGAGTGCGTGGCGAAGGCCGCCGCGAAGGACGCCTTCAACTGGGGCTACGACCCGTACCACTACACGGTCCCCGAGGGCTCGTACGCGACCGACCCGAACGGCACCCGGCGCACGGTCGAGTTCCGCGAGATGGTGAAGTCGCTCAACGACGACGGGCTGCGGGTCGTGATGGACGTGGTCTACAACCACACCACCGCGAGCGGCCAGGCGAAGACCAGCGTCCTCGACAAGGTCGTCCCCGGCTACTACCAGCGGCTCCTCGCCGACGGCTCCGTCGCGACCAGCACCTGCTGCGCCAACACCGCGCCCGAGAACACGATGATGGGCAAGCTCGTCGTCGACTCCCTCGTCACCTGGGCCAAGGAGTACAAGGTCGACGGCTTCCGCTTCGACCTCATGGGCCACCACCCCAAGGCCAACATCCTCGCCGTCCGCAAGGCCCTCGACGCGCTGACCCCCGCCAAGGACGGCGTCGACGGCAAGAAGATCATCCTGTACGGGGAGGGCTGGAACTTCGGTGAGGTCGCCGACGACGCCCGCTTCACCCAGGCCACGCAGAAGAACATGGCCGGCACCGGCATCGCCACCTTCTCCGACCGCGCCCGTGACGCCGTCCGCGGCGGCGGCCCCTTCGACGAGGACCCCGGCGTCCAGGGCTTCGCCTCCGGCCTCTACACCGAACCCAACTCCTCCGGGAGCAACGGCACCCCGGCCGAGCAGAAGTCCCGGCTGCTGCACTACCAGGACCTCGTCAAGGTCGGCCTGAGCGGCAACCTCGCGAACTACCGGTTCACCGACACCAGCGGCAAGGAGGTCAAGGGCTCCGAGGTCGACTACAACGGCAGTGCCGCCGGCTACGCGGACGCCCCCGGCGACGCCCTCGCCTACGTCGACGCCCACGACAACGAGTCACTGTTCGACGCGCTGGCCTTCAAACTGCCGAAGTCGACGAGCGCCGCCGACCGGTCGCGCATGCAGGTCCTCGCCATGGCCACGGCCGCACTCTCCCAGGGCCCCGCCCTCTCCCAGGCGGGCACCGACCTGCTGCGCTCCAAGTCCCTCGACCGCAACTCCTACGACAGCGGCGACTGGTTCAACGCGATCCACTGGGACTGCCGCGACGGCAACGGCTTCGGCCGCGGCCTGCCCCCGGCCACCGACAACAAGGCCAAGTGGTCGTACGCCAAGCCCCTGCTGACCTCGGTCTCCGTCGGCTGCGACCAGATCGAGGGCGCCTCGGCGGCCTACCGGGACCTGCTGCGGATCCGCTCGACGGAGGGCGACTTCTCCCTCGACACCACCGGACAGGTCCAGTCGAAGCTCTCCTTTCCGCTGTCGGGCGAGGACGAGACCCCCGGCGTCATCACCATGGAGCTCGGCGACCTGGTCGTCGTCTTCAACGCCACCCCCGAGAAGGCGAAGCAGACGGTGACGGACCTCGCCGGAACGGCCTACGCCCTGCACCCCGTGCAGGCAGAGGGCGCGGACTCTACCGTCAAGTCCGCGTCGTACGAAGCGGAATCCGGCACGTTCGCCGTTCCGGGGCGGACCGTGGCGGTATTCGCACGCTCGAACCGGTAGGCCGCTAGCTTGGGTGGTGCAGGTGGAGAGGGGGCCTGCACCACCCGAGCGTCAGGGACGAACAGCCCTATGAGTCTCATGGCCGACGAAGGACGCACCACTGTTCTGGTGGTGGACGACGCGGCCGCCAGCCGTTACGCCATGGGCGCGGTGCTGCGCAGAGCCGGACACAGTGTCGTCCCTGTCGCCAGCGCTGGTGAGGCCCTCGCCGAACTCGACGAACGCCTCCGCTCGGGCGCCCTGCCCGACCTGGCCCTCGTCGACGTCGGCCTCCCCGACATGAGCGGCTTCGAACTCTGCCGCCGGCTCAAGGCACAGCCCCCGACGGCGGCCCTCCCCGTCGTCCACTTCTCCGCCGCCGCCATCGCCCCCGGCGACCGCTGCCGGGGCCTCGACGCAGGCGGCGAGGCGTATCTGACGGTGCCCGCCGAACCCGAGGAGATCCAGGCCGTCGTCCGCGCCGCCGTACGGGGCGCCCGTGTGCGCAACGGCGCCGAGGCCCTCGTCCGCCGGCTCACCCTGCTCTCCGAGACCATCGTCGACGTCCAGGCCGCCCGCACCCTCGGGGAACTCGCGGCGGCCGCCGCCGAGGGCGCCGCCCGGCTCACCCGGTCACCGGCCGCCGTGTTCGTGCTCGGCGAGGACGGCGAGCTCTACAGCGGCACCTCCCGCGCCCGCGCCCGCACCACCCTCCCCGACGCCGGCGCCCACGACGCCGTCGGCCGGCTCATCCGGCGCCTCACCGC
>NZ_LIRK01000501.1 GCF_001419765.1 Streptomyces torulosus | reverse complement strand
GCCGCTAGGTCGCCGGCGGCGGGACCCTGTTGGTCCACCACGCCGCCGGTGACATAGCGGCGCAGGTTCTCGGCGCCCGCGTCGGAGAGCAGGAACAGCGCCGGTGCCACGACCAGCCGGTAGGCGCCCAACTCGTGCTCGGGATGGGCGAAGTCGACGGTGACGCCGGCGTCCCACAGCGCCCGGTGGGCGCGGCGCAGCTCCGCGTGGCAGCCGAGCTCGGACGACGGCAGCCCGTCCACCTCCAGGGCCCACCAGGCGTCGGAGTCGTGCAGGACGGCCACCGGCGCGGACACCGTCGAGCCCGCCAGCTCGCCGAGCCGTGCGACGGCCTCACCCGCCGCCGTGACCTCGCGGAAGACGCGGCTGTCCGGGCCCGCGTGGGGCACCATCGCCGAGTGCCAGGTCTCGGCACCGGCCCGGGACTGCCGCCACTGGAAGAACAGGGCGCCCTCCGAGCCGCGGGCGATGTGGCCGAGGGTGTGCCGCAGGATGTCCCCGGGCTCCTTCCCGAGGACGCGGTCCCCGTCGTAGACGGTGTTCGTGCCCTGTTCCATGAGCAGCCACGGCCGGCCGCCGCCCAGCGAACGCGCGCGGTCGGCGGCGAAGGCGGTGTCGGCCGCGGCGTCCAGGCCGGGCGCCGTGGGGTAGTGGTCGACGGCGACCAGGTCGACCTCCCGGCCGAGGGCCCACAGGTCCAGGTTCTGGTAGGCGGGGAGCATCAGATTGGTCGTCACCGGGCGGTCGCTGTGCGCGCGGATCGCGTCGCGCTGCTCCCGGTACGCGGTGAGGACCTCGTCGGACCAGAAGCGGCGGAAGTCCAGCGCCTGGCCCGGGTTCCTGTGCCACTGCGTGGCGCGCGGCGGGAGGATCTGCTCCCAGGAGGTGTAGCGCTGGCTCCAGAAGGCCGTGCCCCACGCCTCGTTGAGGATGTCCAGCGAGCCGTGACGTCGTCGCAGCCACTGCCGGAAAGCGGCGGCCGTGTGGTCGCACCAGCAGAGCGTCACGTACTCGTTGTGCACGTGCCACAGCGCCACCGCCGGATGGTCGCCGTAGCGTTCCGCGAGGGCCGAGGCGATCCGGCGGGCCGCGTCACGGTAGGCGGGCGCGGCGAGGCAGTAGGTGTCCCGGCTGCCGTGGGTCAGGCGGGTGCCGTCCGGCGCCACCGGCAGCGCGTCGGGGTGGGCCGACGTGAACCAGGGCGGCGGCGAGGCGGTGGGGGTGGCGAGGTCGACGGCCACACCGTTGGCGTGCAGCCGTTCGAGGTGGGCGTCGAGCCAGGCGAAGTCGTAGCGCCCCTCCTCGGGTTCGAGCAGGGCCCAGGAGAAGACGCCGACCGTGGCCAGGTTGACCCTGGCCCGGCGCATCAGGTCGTCGTCCTCCTTCCACACCGGTTCGTCCCACTGCTCGGGGTTGTAGTCCCCGCCGAAGGCGAGTCCGCCCAGGCGGTCGGTGATGCTGCGGGTGGTCATGGCAGGTCCTCGGGTCGGGGCGACCGCGACGCGTCGCAGTGAGGGAGCGGGAGGAGTGAGGGAGTCTGAGGAGTGAGGGAGTGGGAGGTGCGAGGGAGCGGCTCCGCCTTCACGCGGGGCTGGAAGGGGCGGAGCCGCTCCGGTCCGTGACGGGCCGTCGGCCCGGTCAGCCCTTGATGGCGCCGGTCAGGACAGCCGGTGCGGAAGTGCTTCTGGACGAACGGGTAGACGATCAGCAGCGGGACCAGCGTCAGGATGGCCACCGCCATCTGCAGCGACACGGCGGACCTTCCCTCGGCAGGCTGTCGAAGCGCTTCACTCGACTGGCGAAGGTAATGATGTGTTTCGTGCGAAACAAGAGGGCTGGAACAAGGAAACTCGTTTCGATCCGAGGAATTGACAGCTCATCGCAGGGAGTGGCAGCGTCGATGCGCTTCGACAATCGGTCCTCGCGCCCAGCGAACTGAGGAGTCTGAATCTGTGAGCTCTCCCGTCCCGCCCCCGGCCGACCGGCCGCCCTTCCGTGATCCCGCGCTCACGCTTGCCCAACGCGTCGACGACCTGCTGGAGCGGCTCACACTCGATGAGCGGCTCGCCCTGCTCCACCAGTACGCGCCGGCGGTGCCACGCCTCGGCATCGACTCCTTCCGCACCGGCAGCGAGACCCTGCACGGCGTCGCCTGGCTCGGCGTGGCGACGGTCTTCCCACAGGCCGTGGGGCTCGGCGCGACCTGGGACGAGGAACTGGTGCGGGAGGTCGCCGAGGCCGTCTCGGTCGAACTGCGCGCCTTCCACCGGCACCGCCCGCCCGCCGTGGGCTCGGGCACCCACAGCCTCCAGGCATGGGCGCCCGTGCTGAACCTGCTGCGCGACCCGCGCTGGGGCCGCAACGAGGAGGGCTACTCCGAGGACCCGCTGCACACCTCCCGCCTCGGCACGGCCTACTGCCGGGGGCTCGCGGGCGACGATCCGGCCCACCTGCGGGCCGCGCCGGTGCTCAAGCACTTCCTCGCCTACAACAACGAGGACGACCGGTGCGTCACCTCCTCCGGGGTCCGCCCCCGGGTGCTGCACGAGTACGACCTGGCCGCCTTCCGCCCGGTCGTCGCCTCCGGCGCGGCCACCGGAGCGATGGCCGCCTACAACCTGGTCAACGGACGCCCCTGCCACGTCAGTCCGCTGATCGAGCGGGAGCTGCGGGCGTGGGCCCGGCCGACCGGCCACGACCTGTTCGTGGTCAGCGACGCCGAGGCGCCCTCCAACCTGGTCGACCTGGAGCACTACTTCGACGACCACGTCGAGTCCCACGCCGCCGCCCTGAAGGCGGGCATCGACAGCTTCACCGACCAGGGCGAGGACAGCGCGACCGTGGTGGGCCGGCTGCGGAAGGCGGTCGAACAGGGCCTGATCGACGAGGAGGACGTCAACCGCGCGGCCCGGCGCCACCTCCAACTCCGCTTCCGACTCGGCGAGTTCGACCCCGACCTCGATCCGTACGCCGGTATCGGCCCCGAGGTCGTCGACAGCCCCGGGCACCGGGCGCTCGCCCGGCGCGCCGCGACCGCCTCGGTGGTGCTGCTCAAGAACGACGGGCTGCTGCCCCTCGACGCCGCCCGCGCGCCGCGCATCGCGGTGATCGGCCCGCACGCCGACACGCTCCACGAGGACTGGTACAGCGGCACCCTGCCCTACCGGGTCGGGGCCGCGACCGGTCTACGGGCGGCACTGGACGACGCCCACGTGGTCTGCGTGGAGGGCGCGGACCGGATCGCCCTGCGCTCCCGCACCACGGGCGAACCCCTGGGTGGCACCGCGTACGACGTCACCGACTGGGGCGGCGGTGTCGTGACGCTCCGCGACGCCGACACCGGCCACTACCTCCGTGGCACGGACGACGCCTCCCTCCTCGCCGACCGGGACATCCTCAAGTCCTGGTTCGTCGACGAGACGTTCCGCCTCGAACCCGCCGAGGACGACGGCCCCGGCACCGTCCTGCTGCGGAACGTCCGCACCGGCCGCTACGCCGCCGTCGACCCCGCCGACGACCGGGTCCGGCTCACCGCCGAGACCGCGCCGACCGCCGAACGCTGGCAGGTGGAGCTGCTCCGGGACGGCACGGCCGAGGCCCGGGCCGCCGCCGAAGAGGCGGACGTCGCGGTGGTGGTCCTGGGAAACCACCCCATGGTCAACGGCCGCGAGACCGAGGACCGCACGGGCATCGCGCTGCCCGAGGGGCAGGAGGCGCTCCTGCGCGCCGTCGCGGCCGTCCGCCCGGAGACCGTCCTGACCGTCATGAGCAGCTACCCCTACGCCGTCGACTGGGCCGACGAGCATCTGCCGGCCGTGCTGTGGACGTCCCACGGCGGACAGGAGACGGGCCATGCGCTGGCCGCCGTCTTCCTCGGCGACGCCGACCCGTCGGGCCGTCTGCCGCAGACCTGGTACCGGGGCGACGACGCGCTCCCGGCCCCGCTCGACTACGACATCATCAACGCGGGCTGGACCTACCAGTACCACCGCACGGCTCCTCGCTACCCCTTCGGCCACGGCCTCTCCTACACGGAGTTCACCCACCGTGACCTGCGGTTGTCCACGTCGACGGTGACTCCGGACGGCGCGGTCGACGTCACGGTGACCCTGGCGAACACCGGCGCGCGGACCGGCAGCGAGGTCGTGCAGCTGTATGTCCGCGCGCGGGAGGCCCGTTACGAGGCGCCCCGGCTGCGGCTCGCCGACTTCCGCAAGGTGCGGCTCGACGCGGGCGACAGCCGGGAGCTGACCTTCCGGCTGCCCGCCGAACGGCTCGCCCACTGGGACGTCACCACGGGCGCCTTCGCGGTCGACCCCGGCCCGTACGAGATCCTCGTCGCCCGCTCCGCCGAACAGATCGTCCTCACCGCCCCGCTGACGGTCGACGCCCCCGCACCCGCGCCCCGGACGGTCGTCGGCCGGCGGACCTCGGCCGTCGACTTCGACGACTGCGCGGACGTCACCCTCGTCGACGCCACCCGCACGGACGGCGACGCGGTCACCCCGGCGGACCCGGCCCGTCCCGCGACCCTGCTGTTCCGGTCCGCCGACCTGTCCGGCGCCGTCCGCTTCGAGGCCGAGGTGGCACGGGAGGACGGCACGGGGGAGGCGACGCTGGAAGTGCGGGCCGGGGAACGGCTGCTGACGGAGATCGCGGTACCGGTCACCGGCCACCGGCACACCTGGACGACCGTCTCCTCCGTGACGCCGGAACGGTATGTCGGTGTCCACGACCTCCTGGTCACCCTGCGCGGCGCCTTCCGGCTGGCGTCCTTCCGCCTCGCCCCACCGGGAGACGGTCCCGGCGGTGGTCGCGAACCGGGGGACGGTGGCGGACCGGGCGGTGGACCCGGAGGCGGACCAGGAAGCGGACCCGGAGGCGGTGTCGAGCGGGACGGCGGTGCCGAACCCGGACCCGTGGGCGAACCCGGACCCGGCGGCGTGCTCCCGGCCCGGCAGGGTGAGGGGGCCGTCGCATGAGCGCGCCTTCCTTCCCCTCGCTCCCCGCCGGTTTCCGGTTCGGGGCCGCCACGGCCGCCTACCAGATCGAGGGCGCCCATGACGAGGACGGCCGGGGTCCCTCCATCTGGGACACCTTCAGCCACACCCCGGGCCGTACCCTCGCCGGCGCCACCGGCGACATCGCCGCCGACCACTACCACCGCCACCGCGAGGACGTGGCCCTGCTGCGCGACCTCGGCGTCGACAGCTACCGCTTCTCGATCGCCTGGCCGCGCGTCCTGCCCGACGGGACGGGCCGGGTCAACGCCAAGGGCCTGGACTTCTACGACCGGCTCATCGACGACCTGTTGGCCGCCGGCGTCGCACCCGCCGTCACCCTCTACCACTGGGACCTCCCGCAGGCGCTGGAGACACCGCCCGACGGCGGCGCGCCGGGCCACGGCTGGCGGGTCCGCCGCACCGCCGAGGCGTTCGCGGAGTACGCGGCCGTCGTCGGCGCCCGCTGCGGCGACCGGGTGGAACGCTGGATGACCCTCAACGAGCCGTACTGCTCCGCGTTCGTCGGCCACGCGGAGGGCCGGCACGCGCCCGGCACCCGGGAGGGTCCCGGCGCGCTGGCCGCCGCCCACCATCTGCTCGTCGGCCACGGCCTCGCGGTCCGCGCCCTGCGCGAGGCGGGCGCCGGGAACATCGGCATCGCCCTCAACCTCGACCGTGTCCACGCCGCCTCCGACCGGTCCGAGGACCTCGCCGCCCGCCGCCGCGCCGAGACCCTCCACAACGACATCTGGACCGAGCCCCTCTTCGCCGGCCGCTACCCCGCCAACGAGGCCGACACCTGGCCGCCCGGCACCGCCGACGGCCCGTGGCGCCTGCCCGGCGACCTCGAACTGATCGGCGCACCGCTCGACTTCGTCGGCCTCAACTTCTACCGGCCCCTCACCGTGGCCGCCGCCCCGCACCGCGAACCCGATCCCGGGCGGCGCACCGCCGTGGACATCGGCGTGGTGGAGCTGGACCCCTACGGCACCCGGCACACCACCATGGGCTGGCCGGTCGTCCCGGCCGCGTTCACCGAACTGCTCCGCGAACTGCCCTCCCGTTACCCGGGGCTGCCGCCCGTGTGGATCACCGAGAACGGCTCCGCCGAGGCCGACACGGTCGCGCCGGACGGCCAGGTCCACGACAGCGAACGGATCGACTACCTCGACGACCACCTCCGGGCCGTGGCCGAAGCCGTCGCCGCCGGGGCGGACGTACGCGGCTACTACGTCTGGTCCCTGCTGGACAACTTCGAGTGGGCGCGCGGCTACGACCAGCGCTTCGGTCTGGTCCGCGTCGACTACGACACCCTCACCCGCACGCCCAAGGACAGCTACCGCTGGTACCGGGCCCTGATCGCCGCGCACCGCGCGCGGACGGAGGACACCGCACGATGAAGTTCACCGACGGCTACTGGCTGATGCGCCCGGGCCACACCACGCGTTATGCCACCGAGATCGCGGACGTCCGGGCCGACGAGCACCGAATGACCCTCTACGCCCCGGTGAGACACGTCCGCGGGCGCGGCGACACGCTCAACAGCCCCCTGCTGACCGTCGAGTGCTGGTCGCCCGCCGAAGGGGTGATCGGCGTACGGGCCACCCACCACGCCGGATCGGTGCGCCGGGGGCCGCGGTTCGCGCTGCCAGGCGCCGAGGAAGGCGTCGGCAAGGTCCGGCGGGACGGCACGCTGCTGGAGCTCGTCTCCGGGGAGCTGACCCTGCGCGTGGACACCTCGGGACCCTGGCGGCTGGACTTCACCGCCGGGGGACGGACACTGACCTCCGTGGGCGAGCGGGGCACGGGCTTCGTCACCGACGCCGAGGGCCGCCACCACATGGTCGGCCAACTGGCCCTCGGGGTGGGGGAGCTGGTGTACGGGCTGGGGGAGCGGTTCACCCCGTTCGTCAAGAACGGCCAGACGGTGGACATCTGGCAGGCGGACGGCGGCACCAGCAGCGAACAGGCGTACAAGAACATCCCGTTCCATCTGACGAACCGCGGGTACGGCGTCCTCGTCAACCATCCCGGCAGGGTGAGCTACGAGATCGCCTCGGAGGCGGTGGGCCAGGTGCAGTTCAGCGTCGAGGACCACACGCTGGAGTACTTCGTGGTCCACGGACCGACACCCAAGGAGGTCCTGGAGCGCTACACCGCGCTCACCGGCCGTCCCGCGCTGCCCCCGGCCTGGGCCCTGGGCCTGTGGCTGTCGACGTCGTTCACCACCGACTACGACGAGGCCACGGTGAACGGCTTCATCGACGGCATGGCCGAGCGCGGCATCCCCTTGAGCGTCTTCCACTTCGACTGCTTCTGGATGCGCGGCCACCAGTGGTGCGACTTCGACTGGGACCCCGAGACCTTCCCCGACCCGGCGGGCATGCTGGCCCGGCTCAAGGAGCGGGGGCTGCGGGTCTCCGCCTGGATCAACCCCTACATCGCCCAGAAGTCGCCGCTGTTCGAGGAGGGCATGCGCGCGGGCCACCTCGTACGGCGGCCCGACGGCAGTGTGTGGCAGTGGGACCTGTGGCAGCCGGGCATGGCCCTGGTCGACTTCACGAACCCCGCCGCCCGCGACTGGTACACCGGCAAGCTGCGCGCCCTGCTGGACCAGGGCGTCGACTGCTTCAAGACCGACTTCGGCGAGCGCGTCCCCACCGACGTGGTCTGGCACGACGGCTCCGACCCGGACGGCATGCACAACTCCTACACGCACCTGTACAACCGGGCCGTCTTCGAGCTGTTGCGGGAGGTGCGCGGCGAGGGCGAGGCGCTGGTCTTCGCCCGCTCCGCCACCGTCGGCGGCCAGCAGTACCCGGTGCACTGGGGCGGCGACTGCGAGTCCCACTTCAACGCGATGGCCGAGTCGCTGCGTGGCGGGCTGTCCCTCGGCCTGTCCGGGTTCGGGTTCTGGAGTCACGACATCGGCGGCTTCGAGGGCACCCCCACGCCCGCCGTCTTCAAGCGGTGGGTGCAGTTCGGCCTGCTCTCCTCGCACAGTCGGCTGCACGGCAGCAAGTCGTACCGCGTGCCGTGGGACTACGGCGAGGAGGCCGTCGAGGTCACCCGCGCGTTCACCCTCCTCAAGCACCGCCTCGCCCCCTACCTCCAGCAGGCCGCCCGCCAGGCCCACACCACGGGGGTCCCGGTGATGCGGGCCATGGTGCTGGAGTTCCCCGACGACCCCACCGCCGCCTTCCTCGACCGTCAGTACATGCTGGGCGACGACCTGCTCGTGGCCCCGGTCCTCACCGACGACGGCACGGTCGAGTACTACGTCCCCGAGGGCACCTGGACCAACATCCTGACCGGCGCCCGGGTCACCGGCCCGCGCTGGGTGCGGGAGCGGCACGACTTCCACACCCTGCCGCTGCTCGCCCGCCCCGACTCGGTCGTCCCCTTCGCCGCCGACGACCAACGGCCTGTCTCGGCCTGGGCGGACGGCGTCGAACTGCGTGTCCACGCCTTCGCCGACGGCGCCGAGCGCACCGTGGTGATCCCGCGCCCCGACGGCCCCGGGGACACGGCACGCTTCCACGTACGCCGGGACGGCGACCGGTACCACGTCACCACCGACAGTCCGCACCCCTGGCACCTGCGCACCGGCGGCCCCGACGGCGCCCTCCACAGCGTCACCGGGGGGCCCGCGACGATCGAGGTTCCCGGCGCGGACCTCGACGGGTCCTGAGGAAGCCGGTCCGGATGAGGCGGGGTGGCATGCCGGATGCCGCGGGGTGGCGTGCCGGGCGCACGCCACCCCGGTCCGGCCGGTGCGACGGGAGGTCAGCCGGCGGCCAGTGTGGTCCACTTCTGGTTGCTGCCGCCGTGGCAGTCCCACAGGTGGAGCTGGGTGCCGTCGGTCGTGGAGAAGCCCGGGACATCGAGGCAGCGTCCGGACGCGGGGTTGCGGTAGCCGCCGTCGTAGGGCTGCCAGACCTGGTTGGCGCCGCCGTGGCAGGTCCACAGCTGCACCTTGGTGCCGTTGGCCGTCCCGCTGCCGGAGACGTCGAGGCACTTGCCCAGGGAGCGCAGGGTGCCGTCGGTGTACGCGGACCACAGCTGGTTGGCGCTGCCGCCGCAGCTCCAGATCTGGACGGCGGTCCCGTCGGCGGTGCTCGCGCCGCTGACGTCGAGGCACTTGCCGGCCAGGCCCGACTCCACCCGGGCGGGCGCGGGAGCCGGGTTCCTCAGCCACCCGGCGCTGTCCGCGGTCCGGACGCCGCGGTGGAAGGCGTCCGCCATCTTCTGGTAGCCGGAGTCGTTGGGGTGCAGGGCGTCGACCAGGTCGGCCGTGGTGAGGGCGCTCATGTCCACGTACGCGACGTGTTTGCCCGCCGCCTGCGCGTCCCGCACGATCGTGGGGACGGCCTGGTTGTACGCGGCCCGGTACTGCTCCTCCGAGCCGCTGGTGGACACCACCAGGGAGGCCACGAGGACGGTCGCGTCGGGGGCGGCGGCGGTGATCCGGTCGACCAGCGACCGCAGCCGGGCGGTGGCCGTGGAGACCTGGTAGCTCTCGTTGAGGTCGTTGGTGCCGATGTGCAGGGTGACGACGTTGGGGCGGTAACGGGTCAGCGCGGCGTCGGTGAGCGCGGTGATCTGGTGGATCTTGTATCCGGAGTGGCCTTCGTTGTCGGGGTCGGACATCGAACCGGCGCGCCCGGTGCCCACGAAGTCCAGCGGGTGGCCGTCCGCGGCGAGCCTGTTCCACAACGGGGCCCGGTAGCCGTTGCCCGTACTGCTTCCGACGCCCCAGGTGATGGAGTCACCCAACGGCATGACCCGCAAGGGGGTGGTCGGGGCGGCGGAGGCCGGGGTCGCACCCGCCGCTGTCACTCCGAACGTGGCGGCGACCAGCGTGATCAGGGGAAGAATCCAGGACCGTCTCATGGGACGTATAGATACCACGCGATTGCGTCCATGACATCCCATGAATACAGGAAAGTTGAGGATAGCTGAGCCCAACGGGGGCTAGTAGCCGCCTGTTCCGCCACCCGCTGACTCATTGACATCCGATGTATGGAGCTGGTTCCGCATCCAATGACCGTCGGTGCTCCACCCCAGCAGGCGTCGGGCCCGGCCGTCGTCCGCCGTTCCGTCGGCGTCGAAGGCGCCACCCTCGGCGATCAGGGTCAGGCCCGCGAGGGCGGGTGCCAACCGGGCCGCGACATGGGCGGGGTGACGGGCCGTCTCCTCGTGCAGCCCGGCGATCATCCGACGCTGCTCCCCGGGCGGGCAGAGGGACAGGTGGAACAGCATCTGGCGCCAGGCGTACGCCGCGTCCTTGACGGTGCCCAGGGGGCGCGGGTTGTGGTGGACGAGCGCTGTCAGCCGGCACACCGTCACGAAGCAGCGCCGCGCCAGGTCGGCCGAGCCGGTCCGCGGGGCGATGCCCACCCGCCCGACCAGCGTGGCCAGATTGTGCGTGGTGAGGATCTGCGCCTGCTCGATCACCGTGCCGTTCGCGGCGACCGACCAGAACCCGGACGGCGTCCCCGCGCGCTCGGCGCACAGGCGTGCGAAACCGGCAGATGTGCGCGCGCCGGACGAACGGCCCGGTGCCGCGTCGGCCTCAGCGATCGCCAGATCACGGATCGCCGCGTAGTCGATGCCGTAGTAGCGCTCGTACAGTGAGCCCCCGCCGAGCAGGTCGCCCGCGATCCGTGCCGCCGTGAGGAACTTCGGGCTGAACGCGCCCATGAAGATGTCCGCGGCCAGCTCCTCCACGAACGGGGCGCCCAGGTCGCACCGGCGTCCCAGCTCACCCAGCTCACGGACCAGCGGGTTGGGCAGAAGGGTCCCCGGGAACGCCTGCACGGCCAGTTCGCCCAGCTGTCGCAGCACGGTGAGCGCGCCCTCGCCGTCCGCCCTGCCCAGCACCGCGGACCGCTGCCCCGACACCGCCCGTACCCAGGGCAGTTCCTCCACGCGCACCTGCCGTTCCAGGTCGAGCAGCAGCAGGGAGCGGCGGTTGCGGAACGCCCGGTAGTGCGCCGTCATCAGCGCCCGCAGCGCCTCGTCCCGGTACGACCGGGCGGTGGTCGCGGCGACCAACTGCGGGACGAGTTCGGCCAGTACCTCGGCGGACGGGACGGCGCCCCGCTCCACGAGGGTGCCGATCGGCGCGCTCAGCGCGGACTCGACGACCCGGCCGATCACGGGCGGCACGGCGGCGCCGACGGGCAGCCCGGTCTCCCGGCCCTCCTCCTCGGTCACCGCGCGCAGGAGCGGGGCGACATCGGTGACACCGGTGTCCTGGGGGAGTACGGCGAGGCGGCGCAGCATCAGCTGGGCCAGGGCGTGGTGGGAGGGGAGGGCCGCCTGCGCGGCCTGGCCCCGGCGCAGCGCCGTGTGCGCCGCGGACCCGGGCAGACCGCGTCGCCGCACCATCGACTCCACCGCGTGCCGCAGCAGACCGAGCCGACGGGCGTCCAGCGGCCGACCGGCGACGACCTCCTCCAGCGCGCCCCGCAGAATGTCCAGGTTCGCCTTGGGGTCGCGGTGCTTGGTGCAGCGGGTGTGCTCCGCGGCGAGCCGGCGGTAGCGGCCGAGCAGCATCGCACCGTCCGTCAGCCAGTCGTCGTCCGGGGCGAGTTCGAGGACCCGGCCGTCCCGTGCGGTCCGCAGCCAGTGGACGAGGAGTTCGTCGCCGAACGGCTGCCACACGGCGAGCGCTTCGCGCTGGGTCTCGACGGCCGCGTTGGGCCGCCGCCGGATCAGGGTGTCGACGGTGTCGGAGACGGTGTACCGGTGGACCGCCGCGGCGGAGTCCGGCGCGGGGCCGTCCGCCGGGCGGGGCAGGAACCGCAGCCGGCGGGCGAACGGTTCCAGCTCCGCCGCGAGGTCGAGCGCCGCGTCCACCTCCCCGTGCCGCACCAGCCACGCCATGGTGAGCAGCGCCGCCTCCTCGGGGACGCCGATCTCGTAGTGGCCGCTGTCCAACAGGGCCCACAGCCAGGCCAGTCCGGGCTCGGTGAGGCAGTGGGCGAAGAGCGCGCGCCGCTCGGCGGGCACCCCGAAGCTCCGCGCGGCCTCGACCTCGTACGGCTGGAGGGGGCCGCCCGCGCTCGCGGTCCCGGTCGCGAAGCCGCCCCGCACGACCTCGGGGGTCGCCCAGGCGGGGAGGCCCGCGACCGGGGTGCGTGAACCGATCGTCAGCCGGCCCGCGGCCATCCCCGCGAGGACCTGCCGCCAGCGCTGCCCGCGCACCTCGGCCCGGCGCCGGGTGTCGGCGTCCTCGTGGGTCAGCCGGGTGGTGAAGGCCCTGGCCAGCTGGGCCGCCGCATAGGACGGCGCGACGGTGGGGTGCTGCTGCTCAGCGTTGTCGTTCATAAGCCGACGTGGCAGGTTCCGCCCCCGCGCCCTCCGGGTCCCGAGCCCGGCGCTCTGCTGCTGAGCTACACGTCGATGACCGCAGAACCTAGTGCTGTGACCGGAAAGGTTCACCGGCTCGCGACGCCCGGCACGGCACCTCGCGGCGTTGTCGCACGACCCGAGTACATCCAGTACGCGGGTCATGCTCCGCCTTGCGAGGCACCGCACCGGACGCCGCGAGCTTTCCGGCAGACCTTTCCGGTCACAGC
>NZ_LIRK01000500.1:629-4782 GCF_001419765.1 Streptomyces torulosus | reverse complement strand
TGCCTGCGCTGCCCGCCTCCCCCCGGAGACGCTGGAGGCGGGCAGCGCAGGCACCCGCAACGCGCCGGCGGTGGCCTGCCGGGACGGCGCGCGGTTCCTCCTCGGGTCGTCCTCGGCCGTCTACGGCCGCGCCCACGGTCGTCCCCAGCGGGAGGACGATGTCGGCGAGGTCGACCCGGTGGGCCCGCGCTGCGCCCACGAGGAGGCCCACCGGTTCTCCGAGGCGCTGGTCACCGCGTACGCGGGCGCCGAGGGCGCGGACGCGGGGATCGTACGGGTGTTCAGCGCCTACGGGCCCCGGATGCGGGCGGACGACGGCCGGGTGGTGTCCACGTTCATCCGGCAGACCCTGGCCGGGGAGCCGCTGACGGTCGCGGGAGACGGGCGCCAGACACGGTCGCTGTGCTTCGTGGACGACGTCGTCGAGGGGGTGCTCCTGGTGGCGGCGGGCCGTTCGGTGCGACCGGTCAACGTCGGCGGCGGCGAGGAGACGAGCGTCGCCGCGCTCGCCCGCCGGGTGCCCGACCTGACGGGCTCCGACTCTCCGCTCCGCTTCGTCGACCGTCCCGCCGGTGAGGCCGAGCGCCGGGTGCCCGACACCACGTGGATGCGTGAGCTGTTCGGCTGGAACCCGAGGGTGCCGTGGGAGGAGGGCCTGGAGCGGACGATCGCCCACTTCACCCGGGGCGGCGGCGCGTTTCCGCAGGTGTGATCGGGTACCCGCTGCATGCACCACCCACAATCAGAACAAAACAGGCAAAGGTGTTCACGGTGACCGCCAGGGGTACCCGGTGGAGCCGTCGATTCCCGGCAGCCCGCGAGGTGCCCGGCACGCGACCGCGCCACCATGCCGCCCCCACGTGGAGACCGCGAAGGAGCAACTCGATGAGTCATGCGACACGGACCCGGCACACCCCCACCTCCACCTCCGCCCGGCGGACGGACACGCAGCTGCTCTCCGTCTACCTCAACGACCACCTGGCCGGCGCCACCGCCGGCACCGACCGCGCCCGCTATCTGGCCCGCTCCTGTCGTGGCACCGACCTCGGTCCGACCCTGGAGGCGATCGCCGGTGAGATCGCCAAGGACCGGCGCAGCCTGACCGACCTGCTGCACCGGCTGCACATCCCCGCGCGCCGGTACAAGGTCTGCGCGGGCTGGGCCGCCGAGAAGCTGGGACGGCTGAAGGCGAACGGCAGGCTGGTGCGCCGCTCCCCGCTCAGCACGGTGATCGAACTGGAGATGCTGCGGGTCGGGGTCTCCGGCAAGATCGCGTGCTGGGAGGCCCTGCGGCAGCTCGCCGAGACCGACGAGCGCCTCGAACCCGACGTGCTCGACGATCTCCTGCGCCGCGGCCACCGGCAGCTGAACACTCTGGAGGAACTCCACCGCGAACAGACCGCGTCCACCTTCCGCACCGCCGGACCGCACGGCCAGGGAGCACAGTGACGAGCGAACAGACCCCGTCCCAGGCAGAGGGAGAACCGGACACCGACACCGACACCGGCCGCGAACCGGCCACCGACGAGCAGGTGCCCCGCACCACGCCGTCCCAGGCCGAAGGCGCACGCGACGACGAGACCGAGACCCAGGACGCCGACACCGACGGCGACAGCGACAGCGACAGCGACAGCGACAGCGACAGCGACAGCGACAGCGACAGCGACAGCAGCAGTGGTGTGGGCGACGACCGCCCCTGACATGGCGAACCCGACGACGCGATGAACATTCGAGACGAACTTCCCGTCCTGCGGACCCTGGAGGAGCTCGCGGACCTGGTCCGGCACACCTCCGGTCTCCATGTCCGCTGGTCACACGGCCCCGAGGCGGACCGTGCCCTCGTCACGAGCAGGGACGGCCTCACCGGCGTGCGGCTGCCGGGGCTGTCCGCCAACCCGCTCGACCTGGAGCCCTGGTGGGAGGACCGGCCGGTCGAACTGTGGGTGGCGCGCCGCCTGTACGACTACTCGCACCTTCCGCGCGAGAAGGGACCGGGCGTCCGCCCGTGGATCCTGCGCGGCCAGGTGAAGGGCCGGGGGCCCGACAACGAGCCGCTCCTCGGTGACGTCGACCCCGTCGGTTGGATCGACGAGGCGCTCATCAAGGAGGCCGCGGAGACCGTCGACCGCCAGGGAGGCGAATGGGGCCCCATGCAGCGTGACGGCGACGAGCCGTCCAAGGGGGCGGATGACGGTGACCGCCTCGGGAACGGGACCGGCTGAGCTTCACCCGGTCCGACTGCCGCACCCCCGTCGATGTCGGCCCCCGCTGATAGCGTGCCGTCCGGTCGTGAAGATCGCGAAGGGGGACGGCAGCCGTGCGGGAAGTGTCATGCCACGAGGTCGCGGAGGACGGTGTCGCCCGGGCACTGGACGACATCGCCGGGCGGACCAGGCGGCGCTGCGGGCTGCTGCGCTACGACGACGCGTCATCGGCGCGACTGGGGGAACTGCGCGACGAGTTGCTCGACCACATCGCCGCCCGCGGCGTCGCCGGTTCCGCGCCGGACGAGTCGTCGCGTGCGGCGCTGCGGACCGCCGCGGAGTGCTCCCTCGGCATCCTCAGTATCGGCTGCTTCCCCAAGGGTGACCAGGAGATCTTCTTCCCGCTCGTCGGGGAGACGCTCAGCAGCGACGACGTCGCGTTCGGCGCCTTCGTCGACCGCGCGCCCACGGCGAGGACGTGGCTCGACGCGTTCGAACTGTGCGTGGTGAGCGGACTGGTGTGGGAGTGGCGGCGGGTGATCGGGCTGCTGCTGCGCACCGACTACGCGGGCGAGATCCGCAAGGGCGTGCCGTACTCGCCGCTGGAGTCGGTGTCGGACCCGGCGGACCTCGCGGCGATGGACGCGCTCTGCGGCTACCTCACGCACACCGAGGGGCACCTCCCCCGCGACTGGCCCACCGTGCCCCTGTGCGAGCCGGACGCCGGGGAACGCGCCGAGGCGGCCCGGCGGTTGGACGCGGTCGACGGCCCGCTGACCCCGGACCAGCGACTGCTGCGCGTCCTCCTCGACGACGACCGACCGGCCTTCGAGGAGGCCCTCGCGGACCGTCTCGACAAGCACCGCGCGGAGGTGGGAGCCGACCCCGCCCCCCGAACGCTGCTGCCACTCGGCCCGCTCGCCCTGGCCGCCCTCGCCGTCCAGGTGCACGGCTGGAAGCTGGACACCCGCTCCGGCTACCTCCCACCCGAGCTGCTCGGCTTCCCGCGAGCCCCGCGGGAAGCGGCGGACCCGGACGAGAACGACCTGGACCTGTGGACGGCCCGTTGGTCGAGGGGAGACCGGTAGCGGTGACGGTGGGACGAGAAGGTGCCGACGGTGACGACCCCGACGGCCGGACGTGGGACGCGACGCGCGCCTGGGTCGAGAAGCACCTCTCCGAGGGGGAACGCATCGTGGACGTCGCGCGGTTGCGCGGCGGCTGGACGTCGGAGATGCGCCGTCTGGACGTCGACGGACCCGACGGCCGACACTCACTGGTGCTGCGGTCCTTCGTGAAGCCCTTCTTCCTACGGCACGCCGAGGGGCTGCTGACCCGCGAGGCGAACGTACTGCGCCTGCTCGACGGCACGGGCGTCCCGGGGGCGGCGCCGGTCGCGGTGGACCCGGCCGGCGAACACTGCGACCACCCCTCGCTGTTGATGACCCTGCTGCCGGGATCCGTTCGTCTGGACGGCGCGGACGTCGACCGTCGCACCGAACTGCTCGCCCGTCAGCTGCTGAACATCCACCGTCTGGCGGTGGCCGAGGACCAGCGGCCTCGCGCCTACCAGGCGTGGACCTCTCCGGGGAGAGTGAGTCCACCCGACGGCACGCGACGGCCCGAGCTGTGGCGCGCGGCCGTGGACGTGATCCGGCGGGAGCCGCCGGAACACCTGGCCTGCTTCCTCCACCGGGACTTCCACCCGGGGAACGTCCTGTTCACCGGCGACGGAGACGCTCTCCGCGTCAGCGGCGTCGTCGACTGGGTGGAGACGTCCTGGGGACCGGCCGACCTGGATGTGGCGCACTGCTCCACGGCCCTGGCCCTGTTGTACGGGGTCCCCGAGGGCATGCGCTTCGCCGACCGGTACACGGCGGCCGGTGGACGGTTGGCCGGGGATCCCGCCTCCCACCTGTACTGGCGGCTGCTGGACGCGCTGGCCTTCG
>NZ_LIRK01000500.1:0-573 GCF_001419765.1 Streptomyces torulosus | reverse complement strand
GGCGCCGCTCAGTCGGCACACCGTCCACTCCTCCAGGAGTTCCGCGCCGAGCGACTTGTAGAAGCCGATCGCCGGTTCGTTCCAGTCGAGGACCCACCACTCGAAGCGCTCGAAGCCGTCCCGTCGGCAGATCGCGGCGAGCGACGCGAGCAGGGCCTTGCCGTAGCCGCCGCCCCGTGCCGCCGGCCGGACGTAGAGGTCCTCCAGGTGCATGCCCCGCGTGCCGGTCCAGGTCGAGAAGCGGGGGAACCACAGGGCGTAGCCCACGGTCTCGCCGGTGTCCTCGTCCTCGGCGATCAGGGCGTACGCGGCGGGGCGTTCACCGAACAGGGCCTCGCGGAGCTGCTCCTCGGTCGCCCGGGCC
The DNA here is from genome assembly GCF_001419765.1 of Streptomyces torulosus. GTDB lineage: Bacteria > Actinomycetota > Actinomycetes > Streptomycetales > Streptomycetaceae > Streptomyces > Streptomyces torulosus. The sequence goes on along the minus strand of NZ_LIRK01000500.1, from coordinate 209 downwards.
TGCTCCACCGCCCTTTCGTACGCGGCGAGTTCACGGATCATCGCGCGGATGTCCGCGACGTCGTTCACAGTGGCAGCCCGGATCATGCCGGAGATCATCGGCCACGGCACCGAACCATGTCCACCCTATTGAATGCTTGATTCAGCATCCCTAGCCTTCTTCGATGACTTCAGTCATCCTGTTCCCCCCTCGTCTCTCCCGCCCCCACA
>NZ_LIRK01000050.1 GCF_001419765.1 Streptomyces torulosus | reverse complement strand
CGGAGGTGAGGCCGTATGACCGCTGCCGCCGCTCAGCCGATCGCGGCCACCGCTCAGCGGCACCTGCTGCTGAACATGACCGCCAACGGATCGCTCGGCGCCGAGGGGGATGACCTCCTCGTCGTCCGGCGCGGGGAGGGCCCGTACGTCGACGACACGGACGGCAGGCGCTACATCGACGGCCTGTCGGGGCTGTACTGCTGCCAGCTCGGCTACTCCTACGGCCCCGAGTTCGCCGAGGCCGCCGAACGGCAACTGCGCGAGCTGTGCTACAGCCCGCTGTGGACCGGCTCCGCGCACCCGACGGCGATCGAACTCGCCGAGCGGCTGTCCCGGATCGCCCCCGTCGACATCGAGCACACCTTCTTCTCGAGCGGCGGCGCCGAAGCCGTCGAGACCGCCTGGAAGATCGCCCGCCGCTACCACGCCCTGCGCGGGGAACCGGGCCGGGTCAAGGCGATCGCCCGCCGCGGCGCCTACCACGGGCTGACCGTCGGCACCCTGTCGTTCACCGACGACCCCGGCCTCACCGAGCCGTACGGCCCGCCGGCGATCGACACCCGGTTCGTGTCGAACACCAGCCGTTTCGGCCTCGACCCTCAGTTCGCGGACGACGAGGTGTGGACGGCCTGGCTCCTCGCCGAGGTGGAGGCGACGATCCTGGCCGAGGGGCCGGAGACCGTCGCGATGCTCATCGCCGAACCCGTGCAGAACCGGGGCGGCTGCATCACACCGCCCCGGGGCTACTGGCAGGGACTGCGGGCGCTGGCCGACCGCTACGGGTTCCTGCTCGTCGCCGACGAGGTGATCACGGGATTCGGCCGGCTCGGCGAGTGGTTCGGCGGCGACCGTTACGACGCCCGCCCGGACATGGTCACCGTCGCCAAGGGCATCACCTCCGGATACGCCCCCCTGGGCGCGACCCTCGTCGCCAACAAGGTCATCGACGTCATCAACCGGCCCGGCGTGGTCCTCAACCACGGCTACACCTTCGCCGGGCACCCACTGAGCGCGGCCGTCGCCCTGCGCAACCTGGAGATCCTGGAGCGGGACCGCGTCCTGGACAACGTCCGCGCCCTCCAGGGAGACCTCGCCCAGCGGATGGCGGCCCTCAAGGACCTGCCGATCGTCGGTGACGTCCGCGGCACCGGGTTCTTCTACTCCTGCGAACTCGTCGGTGACCTCGACGACGGCGGCTTCAGCGACCTGGCTCGCGCCGGTCTGATCGCCGACCTGATCCCGCGCCGGCTGCGCGAGGCCGGCCTGCTCGCCCGCGTCTACAACCGCTCCGCCCCGCTGGTCCAGATCGCACCCCCGCTGATCAGCGACCGCGCCGTCCTCGACCGTATCGCCGCGATCATCGCGGGCGTCCTGGCCGAGGCGTCGGCCCGCATCTGATCCACGTCCTGGAAAGGTTCCCCATGTACTCCATCGGTCCGCTGACCGTCGCTCCCGGCGAGCGCGCCCAGGGTTTGATCCCGGTCGGCACCAGCAGCTACGGCGTGGAGCTCGGCATTCCGCTGATCGTCGTCAACGGCGCCCTCGACGGCCCCGTCCTGTGTGTGGACGCGGGCGTGCACGGCGACGAGTACGACGGGCAGGAGGCCATCCGCCGCGTGCTCGCCGAGCTCGACCCGGCCACCCTGCGCGGCACCGTCGTCGGCATCCCCTGCCTGAACACCCCCGCCTTCGAGGCCGCCGCCCGCGCGAGCGGCATCGACCACCTCAACCTCAACCGCATCTTCCCCGGTGACGCGGAGGGCTCCTACTCGCAGCGGCTGGCCGCCACCTTCGTCGAGCAGGTCGTCCCCGCCGTCGACGCCGTGGTCGACCTGCACACCGGTGGCGCCTACGGCGAGATCGCCCCGCTGGTCATCCTCCAGGGCGGTTACGAGGACCTCGCCACCGACCTCGCCCTCGCGGCCGGGCACGAACTGGTCTGGAAGGGCGGCAAGTGGGGCGGCACCGTCCGCCACCCCGTCCTCGAGGCCGGCAAGCCCGCCATCACCATCGAGTGCGGCGGCGCCACCTACCGCGAGACCAACGTCGAGCACCACATGAACTCGATCCGCAACATCCTGCGCCGCCTCGGCATCACCGACGGCGAGCCGGAACTGCGGGACACCTACACGACGGTCTCCGGGACCTTCGCCCGCTCCGCCGCCGGCGGCTTCTTCGTCGCGCACGCCGAGCCGGGCGAGACCTGCAAGGAAGGCGACCTGATCGCCACCATCACCGACCACTACGGCACCACGCTGGAAGAGGTCCGCGCGCCGCGGGAGGGCATCGTGCTCTGGGTGCGCCGCATCCGCACGGTCCGCCCCGGCGACGAGGTCGTCATCTTCGGCGAGGTGCTCGGGGAGATCCGGCCATGACCCACGAACTGCAGTTGACCGAGCTGCTCATCGACGGCAAGCAGGTCCCCGCCGCCGACGGCCGCTCCTTCACCGTCCTCGACCCGTCCGACGGCACGGCGATCGCCCAGGTGGCGCTGGGCGGCAAGGCGGACGTGGACCAGGCGGTGGCCGCCGCCCGTACGGCCTTCACCTCCCCGGCGTGGGCCGGGATGCGGGCCGCCGACCGCGGCCGGATCCTGTACCGGATCGCGGAGGCCATCCGCTACCAGGGTGAGCGGCTGGCCCGGCTGGAGAGCCAGGACGTCGGCAAGCCGCTCCGCCAGGCCAAGAACGACGTCGAGGCGGCGGCCCGCTACTTCGAGTTCTACGCGGGCGTCGCCGACAAGCTCGGCGGCTCGACGGTCCCCCTCGGGCCCGGCCTGCTCGACTACACCGTGCGCGAGCCGATCGGCGTCTCCGGCCAGATCATCCCGTTCAACTACCCGCTCCAGAACACCGCGCGGGGCTCCGCGCCGGCCCTGGCCGCGGGCTGCACGGTGGTGCTCAAGCCGTCGCCGGAGGCGCCGCTCACCCCGCTGGAGATCGGCAGGATCGCCCTGGAGTGCGGTCTTCCGCCGGGCGTGCTGAACGTGGTCCCCGGTGACGGCGAGACCGGCGCGGCCCTCGCCGGACACCCGGACATCAACCAGGTCACCTTCACCGGCTCGGTGCCGACCGGCATCAAGGTCGCCCAGGCCGCCGCCGCCAACGTGGTGCCCTCCGTCACCGAGCTGGGCGGCAAGTCCCCGGTCGTCGTCTTCGCCGACGCCGACTTCGACGCGGCCCTCGGCGCCGTCGCCGCCTCCGCGTTCGGCAACGCCGGGCAGACCTGCTCGGCCGGCACCCGGCTGCTGCTCCAGCGCGGCGCCGAGGAGTTCCTGGACAAGCTGGTCGCGCACGCCGCCTCCCTCAGCGTCGGTCCCGGACTCAGCGATCCGGACGTCGGCCCTCTCGTCGCCGCACGGCAGCGGGACCGGGTCCTCGGCTACCTGGAACTGGCGCGCGAGGAGGGCGCGGTGGCCCGGGCCGGCGGCGGCGCCCCCACCGAGCCCGAGCTGGCCGACGGCTACTACGTCCGGCCGACCGTCCTGACCGGACTGGACAACCAGGCCCGGTGCGCCCGCGAGGAGATCTTCGGCCCCGTCGTCACGGTCATCGAGTTCGACGACGCGGCCGAGGCCCTGGAGATCGCCAACGACAGCCCGTACGGCCTCGCCTCCTACGTCTGGACCCGCGACATCGACAAGGCCATGCGCCTCGCCGAGGGAATCCGGGCCGGCCAGGTCTACGTCAACGCCACCGGCGTCGGCACGGGCGTCGAACTGCCCTTCGGCGGCTACAAGCACAGCGGCTGGGGCCGGGAGAAGGGCCTCGAAGGACTGGCGAGCTACCTGCAGACCAAGAACGTCTGCATCGGGTTCGGGCACCGGTCATGAGATACCGCACGCTCGGCGAGCGCGGCCCGACCGTCTCGGTGGTCGGCGTGGGCGGCAACAACGTCGGCAGCCGCCTCGACGAGGACGGCACGAAGGCCGTCGTCCACGCCGCGCTCGACGCCGGGATCACCCTGTTCGACACCGCCGACATGTACGGCGGGGCAGGGGACCGGGGCGGTCTGCGCGGCGACGGCGAACGGCTCCTCGGCGCCGCGCTCAAGGGCCACCGCGACGAGGTGGTCCTCGCCACCAAGTTCGGCATGGCGATGGGCCGCGACGCCGACCTGTACGGTCCGCGCGGCGCCCGCGCCTACATCCGGTACGCGGTGGAGGCCTCGCTGACCCGGCTCGGCACCGACCGGATCGACCTGTACCAGTACCACGAACCGGACGGCGTCACGCCGCTGGACGAGACCATCGCCGCGCTGACGGAACTGGTCGACGAGGGCAAGGTCCTCCACATCGGCTGCTCGAACCTCCCCGCCGAGCGGCTCACGGACGCCTTCGTGTCCACCCAGGCGTGCTACCACCTCCTCGACCGCGGTGCCGAACAGGACCTGATCCCGGCCTGTCTGCACCACGGACTCGGCCTGCTGCCGTACTACCCGCTGGCCAACGGCCTGCTCAGCGGCAAGTACCGCCGCGGTGAGCGGCCCCCGCCCGGCAGCCGCCTGTCCTGGCGGCGGGGCTGGCTCACCGACGCGGCCCTCGACCGGGTCGAGGCCCTCACCGCGTACGGCGAAGCACGCGGTCTGACCCTCCTCCAGGTCGCGGTCGGCGCGCTGGCCGCCCTGCCCGCCGTCGGCTCCGTCATCTGCGGCGCCATGACCCCCGAGCAGGTCACCGCCAACGCGGCGGCCGCCGACTGGATACCGAGCCCGGCCGACCTGGCCGCGCTGGACGCGATCGTCGCCCCCGGCGAACGCGTCGTCTGAAGCCCCACCCACCCAAGAAACCCCGCGAGACGAGGCTGAACACCATGCGAGAGATCGTCACCTTCGACGCCTACGCGACCCTGATCAACTTCGAGCTGGCTCCCACGACCCTGAAGGTCCTGGAGGACCGGCTGGACCTGGACAACCTGAATGTCGACGAGTTCCTCGACGACTTCCGCGTCATGCGCTTCCAGGCCGTCCTGGAGGCCTACCGCCCCTACCACGAGATCCTGCACTCCAGCCTGCGCAACGCCATGCGCCTGCACGGCCTGGAGTACCGCGAGTCCGACGGTGACGCCCTGGTCGAGGCCGTCCCCACCTTCGGGCCCTTCCCGGAGGTCCCGGACGCCCTGCGCGCCCTGAAGTCCCGCTACGAGATCGCCATCATCTCCAACACCGATGACAACCTGATCGCGCGGAACGTCGAGAACATCGGCGTCGAGTTCGACTACGTCATCACCGCCCAGCAGGCCGGCGCCTACAAGCCCGACCGCCAGACCTTCGAGTACGCCTTCAAGACCATGGGCGTCGAGCCGTCCCAGGTCATCCACACCGCGCAGGGCTGGGAGTACGACCACATCCCGACCCGCGACCTCGGCCTGAAGCGCCGCGTGTGGATCAACCGCTACGGCCACCCCGGCAGCGCCGACTACCAGCCCTACGACGAGCTGCCCGACCTGTCCGGCCTGCCGAAGCTCCTCGGCTGCTGACCGAAGGCCCGACGGCGAAACAGGACCGAGAACACAGAGGACGCACGCCATGAAGCAGATCCCCTACTGGCTGGACACAGCTCCCGCCCGACCCGACCGTTCCGGAAAGGACCTGCCCGACGAGGCGGACGTGGTGGTGATCGGCGGCGGCCTCACCGGCCTGTCCACCGCCTACCACACCGCCCGCAAGGGCGCCCGGGTCGTCCTCGTCGAGAAGGACCAGGTCGGCTCGGGTGCCTCCGGGCGCAACGGCAGCATGTGCACTCAGGGCATCACCATCAGCCCCGCCGAGGCGCGCAAGCGCTACGGCCAGGAGCGCGCCCTGGAGCTGTACAACGCCTTCCGCGAGGCCGTCGACGTCGTCGAGGAACTCACCAAGACCGAGGACATCGACTGCGACTTCCACCGTGCCGGGCGCCTCGGCGCCGTCTGCAAGCCCGGGCACTTCGACGGTCTGCGGGCCAAGCAGCGTGACCTGGCCGACAACTTCGGCCACGAGACGATCGTCCTCAGCAGGAGCGAACTCCGCGCCGAACTCGGCTCGGACTACTACCACGGCGCCCTGCTCGACCCCGACAGCGCCGCCCTGCACGTGGGCAAGTTCGTCGGAGGCCTCGCGGACGCCGCCGAGCGCGCCGGCGCCGAGATCCACGAGCGCAACGCCGCCACCGGCCTCACCCGCCTGCCCGGCGGCGGCTTCGTGGTGGAGACCCTGCACGGCACCATCCGCGCCAAGCAGGTCATGGCGGCGACGGACGCGTACACCGACCGTTCGATGCCGTGGTTCCGCAAGCGGCTCATCAACGTCGGCAGCTTCATCATCGTCACCGAGCCGCTGGGGGAGGCCCGCGCCAAGGAACTCATCCCCAACGGCCGTCTGCTGGTCGCCCACAAGAACGTCGGCCACTACGTCCGCCTCACCCCGGACAACCGTCTCGCCTTCGGCGGCCGGGCCCGCTTCGCGCCCTCCAACCCGGCCTCCGACGTCAAGAGCGGCGACATCCTCAAGCGGGAGATGACCGAGATCTTCCCGCAGCTCGCGGGGGTGCGCATCGACTACGTCTGGGGCGGCATGGTCGGTTTCTCCTGGGACCGCATTCCGCACGCGGGCGAGGTCAACGGCCTCTACTACTCCATGGGTTACTGCGGACACGGCGTCCAGATGGCCACGTACATGGGCCGCGCCGTCGCCGACATGATGGACGGCAGGCCGGAGGCCAACCCGCTGCGCGGATTCGGATTCCCGAAGGTCCCCGTCCCCTTCTACAACGGCACCGCCTGGTTCCTGCCGTTCGGCGGCGCCTACTACAAGGCGAAGGACCGCCTGTTCTGACCGGGCGCCGCCGCCGGTGACTCCGCGGGGGCCTTGCGCGCGGCGACGCGAAAGGCCCCCGCGACACCCCTGGACGCCCCCTGAGAGAAGGCCCGTACACCCATGACCGCCGCAGTCACCCGCAGCGAACACGACCTGCTCGGCGACCGGGACGTTCCCGCCGACGCGTACTGGGGTGTCCACACCCTGCGCGCCACGGAGAACTTCCCGATCACCGGCATGCCGATCTCCGCGTACCCGCATCTGATCGAGGCGCTGGCCGCGGTGAAGGAGGCCGCCGCCCGCGCGAACGAGGAACTGGGCCTGCTGGAGGCGGGGAAAGCCGCCGCGATCGTCGCCGCCTGCCGCGAGATCCGCTCCGGCAAGCTGCACGAGCAGTTCGTCGTCGACGCCTTGCAAG
>NZ_LIRK01000005.1 GCF_001419765.1 Streptomyces torulosus | reverse complement strand
CCCCCGTACCGCGTACAAGCGCCCGCCCCTCCCCCGTACAACACCCGCCTGTACACACGCACCCGCGCGGTTCACCATCGCTCGAAGATCCATCCTGCTGCCGACGTCCGCCGTCGCCCCCTCGCGTTCGTCCTCCGGTCCGCCCGAGCGCGCAGGTACGCCGCGTGGTGTCAACTGGCTTGGATCCGTACGCCCGTTGTCAGACGCTGCTGGCAGCATCACCGCCATGAACGCCACCCGTACCACCCCACCGCGGCCTTTCGACGTCATCGCGCTCTTCCCTCAACTGGCCCCGCTGGCCCGCACGGCGACCCGGCTGCACCCACGCCCCGGGGCGNNGCCGAGCGGCTGCGCCGCGACCCTCAGGCACCCGAGTGGACCCCCGAGGAACGGGAGACCTGGGAGCGGATCAAGGCTGGCCGACCGTGGTTCGACGGCCCGATCCCGCTCCTCCCCGTCGCCCAGCTCTACGCCCGCGACGTCCCCTTCCTCCGCCCGCCCGACGCGGACCTCCTCCAGGTCCTGTGGTGCCCCTTCGACCACGAGATGGCCCACCCCAAGACCGCCCTGTTCTGGCGCTCCTCCGCCACCGTCATCGACGTCCTCGAAGCACCGCCCGAGCCGCCGATCGTCCAGCACGGCTGCTACCTCCCTGAGCCGTGCCTGTTCTCACCGGAGCAGGTCACCGAGTATCCCCACCCCAGCGAGCTGGACAAGGAACTACGGGACCAACTGGACGACGAGAGCCGCTGGGAGACGATCGACTCCGCGCGGTACAGCGCGTACGCGGACGACCCGGGCGAGCTCTACCTGTGCAACCTCTCCACCGCGCCCGGCTGGAAGACCGGCGGCTGGACCCGCTGGAGCCCCACCGACCCCATACCCCGCCCCTGCCCCGAGTGCGGCACCGAGCAGGTCCCGCTCCTCACCATCGCCTCCTGGGAATGGGACGGCGGCAGCGAGACCTGGATCCCCGAGGAGGAACGGACGGCCTCGTCCCCGCCTCCCCGGACCACCCCCACATCGAACTGCTCCAGTGAGCCCTCGCGGAAGTCCTCTGCCCCGTCGTGTGCACCGCGATCGCCGTGGAGTGAAAGCGGTCCAGACGGAGATCGAAGTACTGTCTCCGGCAGCGCGGCAAAGCGCTAGGGTTGCGGATCAAAGTGGCGTTCGTCTACTTATGTGCCACGCACGGAGTCACCGTGTAGAGACGTGAGCGGGGTCGTCCGAACCACACGAACCGGCTCTCCGCTGTATCACCTGGGGGGAACTCGCCATGACCGAAGCTCCGATGGACGCTGCCGACATCGACGGGGACGACGACGCGGACCGGAAGGTCGTCGAGCAGGAGCGGGCCGAGCTGAAGCAGTTCATCAAGGGGCTCAGCACGGACGACATCAAGTCGGGCAACTGGTTCGCCAAGCTCCTCGCCCACGCCATGAGTTCCTACACCGAGAAGGTCGACTGGCAGTACTTCCAGGAGCGTTACGAGGGCGTCCCCGCGGATGCCATCGTCGATCAGCGGATCAAGATGGCGTCGCGGTACGCCGCGCTCGAAGGCGGGCTCTCCGCCGGGGCCTACACCGCAACCGTTGTCGCCACGCTCGGGAGCGCCGGTGGTGCCTCGCCCGCGACCGTCCCGGCCGCGGTCACGACCATGATGGTCGACGTCGCGTTCATCACCCGGCTCCAGCTCCGCCTGGCCTACGACGTCGCGGTCCTCTACCGGGTCCCGCTCGACCTGTCCGACCCCGAGGACATGTGGAAGCTCATCCGGGTGGCCTTCACGATCAAGAGCGGGGAGACGGTCCAGAAGGGTGTGACCAAGGCGGTCCCGGCCATCATGAATGCGGCCGCTGATCAAGAAGTTCTACTCCGGAGAGGTGCTCGCCGCCGCGAAAACGCTCCCGGTCGTCGGGAGGCACCTCCTGCAGAAGAACGTCATCAAGATCGGCATCCCCCTGGTCGGCGTTCCCCTCGCAGTGGTACTGAACCGCTACACCACGCTGCTCGCCGGCCGCCACGCGCAAGCCGTCTTCCGGAACGAGGCGCGGGTGATCGAGCTCGCCGAGGGCATGAGCAGGCGGAGTCGGCACCCGCGGTTGCTGCTGTGGGTCGCGTGGTTTGTCATCAGGGCGGACAAGAAGATCACCGATGACGAGGCGCTGTTGATGCGGCACCTGGTGAGGCTGGTCCGGGAACGGCATCAGGTGGTCGACAAGGAGCTCGCCGACCTCGTCGACATCGACCCCGTCGAGGTGTGGGACCGCATAGACGCCGAGCCGGGGGATTTGAGCGACGTCGTCGACGCGGCCGACCGGGTGGCCACCGTGGACGGCGACGTCACCTCGCGCGAGAAGGCGGTCCTCTCCGAGCTTCGTGATCGCTGCCTCCGGGTCTGACGCCGTCCTGCCGCACCCCCCACGAGGGTGGCGATCCGACGCGTGAGGTGCGGCCCGCCGACTGCCCTCACGTCACGGTCCGCCGCCCCGTGTACAGCACGCTCCCGTACGAGCGGCGCCCCTGGTGGCACGCCCGGCCCGGCCGTCACGCTGACCGCATGCACAGCCCTTCCTCCCGGCGGCAGGGGCCCTGCGGTCCCACCGTGCCCGCCGAGTTCGCGATGGCCTTCACCTCCACCCTGCGGGGCGCTCGCCTGGCCCGGTTGCTCGTCTCGCACTGCCTGGACTCCTGGGGCCACTCCTACGGCGGCGGCGTCAACGAGACGCTGGCCCTGATCACCGCCGAGCTGTGCGCCAACGCCGTACGGCACGGGCGGGTGCCCGGCCGGGACTTCCACGTCCGGCTGGCCGCCGAGGCGGACGGCGGGCGGCTGCGCCTGGAGGTCTCCGACACCCGCGCGGAACGCCGGCCCGCCATCACCGCTCCAACGGCCCCCGACGCCGAGGCCGAGACCGGCCGCGGCCTCCTCCTCGTCACCGCCCTGGCCGACGACTGGGGTGTCACCGACCGTCGTTCCGGCCCCGGCAAGACCGTGTGGGCGGTGGTGAGCACCGCGTCGAGCGAGCGGGTCGACCCCCTCCGGCAGGCACCACCCGCCGCCCCACGCCGCCGAACCGCCGTCGAGCCCGTGACCACGGGTCCCGCATCGACCAGAGCGACCCACCGAACCGATGACACGGCGGAAGCCGCGCACCACGGGCGCGCTGTCGGTGACCCGCCCTAATCTGCTCCCCGTGCCGGGTCGCCCCGTCCCGGGCCGCGGCGAACAGGCCGGAGAGCACGGCTGCGCGGCAACGCATCCGGCCCACTCCCCCGCACCGCGATCACCGACCCGATAGGTTCGTCCCATGCCTGGCCGTCTCCTCGAACTGCACGTCGAGAACTTCCGCAGCCTGCGCGACGTGACCGTGCCCCTCGGTCCGCTCACGGTGTTAGTGGGCCCGAACGGCGCGGGCAAGTCCAACGTGCTGAAGGTGTTCGACTTCCTCGCCGACATCATCCGCACCGACCTCCAGCCGGCGCTCGACACACGCGGCGGGTTCGACGAGGTGGCCTTCTGGGGCGGGAACAAGCCGCCGACGACCATGCGCCTCCACCTCAAGGCGACCTGGACGACCAACTCCACCCTCAACGCGCCGGACGAGTACAGCCTCACCATCCGGCGCCGCTCCCTGCGGTTGAAGCGGACCGACGAACGGCCGTCCTATTACAGCCTCTCCCGTGAGGAGAGCTTCGCTTTCAAGCGCAGGCAGGGGCGCGGCCGACGCATCACCATCTCGGGTGAGGAGGCGCGCATCCTCGACGTGCGGGCGGGTGAGAGCAAGGACAGCGGCAGCTTCGGTATCCGGAGGCTGAGCAGCGGCCTGTCCACGCTTCCCCGGCTCGGTCCCTCCGACGGCGGCGACGAGGTGACGCGGGTGGCCGACCGCCTGTCGTCGTTCCGGGTCTTCGACGTCGACGTGGAGGCGGCCCGGCAGCCGACCCGCCTGCGCGGTTCGGACTTCGCCACCCTCTCGCCACACGCCGAGAACCTGGCCGGGTTCCTGATCCACCTCAGCGGCCGCGAGGAGACCTGGAACGACCTGGTCGCCGACGCCCGTACGGTCCTGCCGCATCTGGAGAACATCGAGTTCGAGGAGGTCGGCGGGTCTACCGACCAGCTGACCGTCGTGCTGCGCGAGCGCGGCCTGCGCCGCCTGACCCCGCTCGCCGACGCCTCCTACGGGACGGTCCGCCTCCTCGGGCTGCTCGCCCTGCTGTACGACCCCAGCCCACCGGCGTTCACCTGCATCGAGGAGATCGACCACGGGCTGCACCCACAGGCCCTGGAACTCGTCGTGCAGCGGCTGCGCGAGGCCTCCGAGCGGACCCAGTTCATCGTGGCCACCCACTCGCCCGCGCTCGTCAACCGGCTGCGCCCGGAGGAGTTCGTCGTGTGCGACCGCGACGACGACGGGGCGTCGATCATCCCGGCCCTCACCGTCGACGAGGTGAAGGAGATCGTCGAGGAGTCCGGTGAACAGCCGCTCGGCGAGCTGTGGTTCTCCGGCGTGCTGGGCGGCGACCTCACCGGAGGCGAACTGTGACCCCGAAGGGGCGGCAGGGCGGCGGCCGGGCGTCCCGGGAACAGGGACGAGGCGTCATCGTGCTGGCCGGCGAGGACCAGAACGACTGCGAGATCATGGCGGCGCTGATACGCGCGCACCGGCCCGACCTGAGCACCACCGCCAAGCTGGTCCGCATCAACGACCCGGTGCGGCTGCGCAGGAAGTCCGGGGCGGACCTCGCCGCCGCGGTGAAGGCGCTGGCCGGCAAGGCACGGGCCAAGGCGCGTCAGCAGCGCGCCGAGTTGCTCGGGTTCGTCGTCCACGAGGACCTGGACGGCTACACCGACGCCCGGTACGAGCGGATCCGCAAGACGCTGGCCGACGAGTTCGCCCGCCAGTGCCAGGAGTTCCGGACCGCCCTCGCGCTCGCCGCCTGGGAGAGCGAGGGCTGGCTGCTGCTCTTCCCCGAAGCCTTCCCTCATGTCCGTCCACGCTGGAAGGTCCCCGAGCGGCTGCTCGACAAGGACACCGGCCGCATCAAGGACGCCAAGGAGGAGCTCAAGCGGGGGCTCGGTCTGCCGGTCTTCCGGGAGAGCGACGGCCCCGCGGTCGCCCGCAAGGCGCTGGAACACCGGCTGATCCCCGCCCCGCGCGGCGGCAACCGCTCGTACGCGGACTTCGTCGGGGACCTCGCGGACTGGACCTGACCTCCGGTCCCCCGGTGCGGGGCGGCCCCGGGCCGCATCAGCCGCCGGACAGTGCCGCCGCCACCGACCGGAACCAGGCGCCGTGGGAGAACGGCTCGGGCGGCCCGACCTCCATACCGAGTTCGGCGGCCGCCAAGGCGTAGTCCCCCTCGTCCAGGGGGAGGGCGAGCAGCTCATGGAGTTCACCCACGAGGCGTGCGACCACGTGGGGGTCAGTGGTGGCGGCATAGTCGGCGACGGCGGCGTCGTGATCGGCGAACTCGTCGACGATGTCCTGCGAGAACCAGCCGCCGAGCAGTTGCGCGGTCTCCGGGAAGCGCGCGTGCCACTCCCAGTGCGTCTGTGGAGACGACGGCTCCGGGACGTCGCCTTCCTCGATGCTCTTCTTCAGATGGTCGGCCAGCACCATCAGCCAGTCACCGATCTCGGACTGGGGCGTCCCGGTGTCCGGGATCGCGTAGAACTCGCCCAGCCCGAGCCGGATACGCCCCGGCGGATTGCGGCTGTACTCGCGCAGCTGGCGCTCCGCCTCCGCGACCGCCCAGGGGCGGGAGTGCCAGGTGTGACGGAGGTAGGCGTCCAGCGCGCGGCTGCGCCGCTCCGGGGTGTCGTCGGCAGGCTGCCCCAGGTAGGCACGCATCACCTGGTCCAGCTCGCCGTACCGGCGGTCGTGTTCGAGGGGCTTCATGGACATGCGCGGACAGCCCCTACAGGTAGAACGGAACGGTCGTGCGGACGACGAAGCCGTGAGGGCTCGACGGCTCGCGGCGCAGCACCACGCGCGCCGCGCGGACGTCGACGGGCCCGCGCCCGGCCAGCAGGTCCCCCTCCAGCTGGACCCGGCCCACGGGCTCCTCACGGGACGGCCAGGCGGCCTCGATGGTGAGACGGGCCCGGGTGCCCTGGGCGAGCCAGCGGTGGATGACCTGCTCGTTGGCGGTCACCACCTGCTGGGTGGCCCAGTGGGCGGTCTCCCGGTCGGAGTAGGAGGCGGAACGGGTCAGCACGAAGGCATCCTCTCAAAGCATCTGGCCAGGAGCTGCGCTTGTTCGGATCAGTAGTCGGAGAAGTTCCAGAACATGCCCACCTCGGTGTCGGAGACGACGATCAGGCCGCAGTCCTCCGAGTAGTCGTCGGTAAGCGCCAGCGGGCTGTAAGCCCAGCTCGACGACGTGAAGTCGAGCGTGCCACGGACATGGCCGGGCTTGTTGACGTTGGTGTGATAGGTGGCCTCGTCTCCGTACCGGGCGAGGATCGTGCGTGCCATCGCCCGCAATTCCTCCTCGCTCTCCGTGAAGCGCTTCAGGTTGGACAGGGTGCAGCAGTCGTCCGTGAGGGCCAGCAACAGGTTCTCGGCGCTGGCCCGGTCGATCTCATGGAGACGCGGCGCGATGTACTCCGGAGGGTGGACGGCGAACGGATACGTGGGGTACGTCTCGCGCTCCGGGGCCTGCGCCGTGTCGTCGAGACCGGTCCAGCCCCGGGGATCCGGTACGGCCCGGGCCATCAGCGCGAGAACGTCGAGGATCCAGTCCTCGTGGCGTCGCGGACCCGTGGCGTCGTACGGGAACGCGTCCTCGAAGAGGTGGCGTACTGCGGCTTCCCAGGCGATTCGGTCGACGGACATGTGGCGCTGACCTTTCTGTGCGGGGTGTCAGACCTTGGAGGGCATCGACGTCATGACGGTGAACGGCGGGGTGCGGCTGCTGTCGTAGCGGATCCGCGTGTCGATGCCGTGCACGTCGTACGCCTTGGCGTTCATGCCGCCCTGTTTGTACCCGGACAGCGGGTCGTTCGGGTCCACCGGCTGCTTGAACACGCTGCGGCCGCTGGTCTCGCCGTTCGGCGCCGTCGAGTGGAAGTCCTCGACCGTTCCCTCTCCCGGCGGCGGCGGGCCCTTGATCCACGCCTCGATGGCAGCCTTGTTCTGGTTGAGGTTGTACTCGGTCAGCTCCTCCGCCCGCTGGTAGTCCGGGAAGGCCGAGGCAGCTTTGGGATACGGCTTGCCGTACGGCCAGGTCTGGGTCGGTGTCGGATTCGACTGCTGGTCCCGCAGGCGCTGAGCGAGCTGCTCGTCCGTCTTGCCGACGTGCCTGTCCAGGGTGTGACCGTGCTCCAGGTACTCGTTGGCGGCGAGGTCGAGGTCGTACCTGCCCGATGAGTCGATCTTCAGCCAGACCTGCGAGTCCTTGAACTCCTCCAGGGCCCGCATCCCGAAACCCTGTGCCCGCGCCTCCTGAGCCTCGAACTTCGGGGCGCTCCGGTGCGCCTCGTCCAAAGGGCCCATGAGCGCGTCGAGTTTCGGAACGAGCGCATCGACCCGTCGGTTGTACTCGGTGACGATCGCGTTCAGCCTGGCGGTGTCCATGTTCAGGACGATGCCCTGGCCCAACTGGCTCGCGCCCTTGGCGACCCCCTTGGCCACGCCTTTGAGGAAACCCTTGACGTCGTCCATGCCGACGCCGTCCTTGAGGTTGACCTCGACCTTGGGGATCGCGTCGCGCACGGCCTCGATGTAGACGTCCCACACCTCGCGGTTGAGGTAGACGGCCGCCTCGGCGAATTCGTACAGGAGGTCGCTGACTTTCTGAGCCGTGTCGAACAGCACGCTCATCACGGGGTGGGTGGCGGTCTGCGAGGAGGAGCTGTCGTGTTTCCACTCGTAGCCCTCACGGCTCTTGCCCCACGACGTCGTGCCCCACAACGAACTGCAGAAATGACGCATCGCGTCATGCCACTCGCTGTTGCTCTGCTGCGTGATGCTGTTGACGTTCCCGGTCAGCCCGCTCTCCGCCATGGAGAGCGAGGTGGTCGTCGCCATCCACGCCTTCGACAGCGAGTTCAGGTAGTGCTGCTGGGGAAACGGATAGACCTCGGCGACCTTGCCCATCCGGAAGGCGTGCTTCACCACCGGCCTCAGCACGTCCCGGACCGGCTCGGGCACCCATTCGAGGACCCTGCGGACGAAGTCGTCGCCGCCGTCGTCGTCGCCCCACTTCAGATCGGGCACGGAGCCGTAGACGGGCGGCTTCTCGATGACCTTCGGCAACGGCTGGACGACCGGCTTCGCCTTCCCTGTGGGGTCGTTGGCCGCCTCCGCCGTCGCATAGGTGTTGGCCGTCGAGGTGAAACCGACCGCCGCACCGCCGATGCTGACGACGCTCTTGGCCCAAACTTCGAGGAAACGGTTGCCCACCTTGACGTACGAGGTCGCGAAAGCCTGCGGCGAGGTGCCGTAACCGCCGGCGTCCGGGTACGTGCGCAGCCCGTCGAGCAGGGTTTTGGCGCCCTTGTCCATCACCGTCTGCTGGCTCGCCACACCGCCGGAGACGCGGTGGAGGTCGGTCGGCTTGACGTCTATGGTGCCGTTCTGGCCCGGCGGTGGCGTCCCCATCAGCCGGCCCCCCAGCCGCGCAGCACGGCCTGGTGTGCTGCCACATAGTTGACGTGGCTCGTGGTCGCGCACTCGTGCAGCCACTTCTGGGCCGCCTGGAGGTCCTGGGCCGAGCGGTCCCACTCGTCGAGTTTGTCGACGAAGACCTCGCGGGCCTCTCCTTCCCAGGACAGGACGACCGGCACGACCCGATCGCGGAGGTCGTCCAGACCGTCGTTGAGCTTCTTGAGAATGTCCTCCAGGTCGGCGGCGAGCTCGCGGAGGGTGGCGAAGGAGACGGCGATGTGCCCGTCGTCCGCGCTTCCGGTCGTCATGGTTCCCCGTTTCACAGGTGTCGTCGCGGTCCGGCAGGGAGCCTCTTCAGGGGTGTCGGGATCAGAACGAGTCGAGGCTGCTGCGCGGGTGGGCGGGAGCGGTCGTCTCCGGGTTCGGGGTCGACAGCTTGTCGACCTCGCTGTCGATGTCCACCTGGACGCTGCGCAGTTGGGCCACCACGTCCAGTTCCCGCTCCGTGAACCCGTCCCGGCTGAGGCGCACGGCCTGCTCGATGTGCCGGATCACTTCACGGATGCGCACGGCGTCCTCGGCCGCCGCCCGGTGGAACCCGCGGTAAGCCGTCGCCGCCGGTCCTCGCCAACCCGCTTCGATGCGATCGACGATCGCGTCCATCCGCTTCACCTGCTTGTCCAGGTGATCCTGCATGTCATCCAGGTCGTCGGCCAGTTTGGTGAGGTCCTGGCCCGACACCTTCAGATCGGCGCCGCCCTCCTGGCTCGCGCCTGCTCCACCTGTACCCATGCTTCCTACCTCCGCCCCCGTGACTTCGGCATGGCAAACCGCGTGTGCACGGTGATCGTAACCTCGTGCTCCTCCGAAGCCGGCGCCCGCAGGGGGCCCGTGGAAGGGCCGTCGACGGGCAGGCACGGCGCCTTCGGCCATGGGCGTCACCGGGCACCCACGTCCCGTCAGTGCCGCGCGTCCGGAGTCCGGGATTCGACCAGGTGGGTACCGATGTCCGAGGTGGGCGTTATTTTTGACGCTGATCGTCACGAGGTCCTCGCCGCCTGTCACGGCGGGATGCGCGCGGCGGTCCCGTCAGCCGTCCTGTCCGAAAGGTCCTCGTGAAGCCCACCCTGGCCGCCGCGCAGCTCCGCGGCAGTCTGACGCAGTACCTCACGACGACGTACGCGCTGGCCGACGAGGACACGCGGCTCGCGCTGGAGCGGTTCCTCGGGGACCCGGAGACGGGCATCTTCCGGGGGCCGTACCTGCGGATCAGGACGCCGTTCCACCCCGCCGACGACGGGTGGCGGTCGGCGCTGGAGTGGCAGCCGTCGTTCACGCCGTGGCGGCACCAGGCGAAGGCTTGGGAGCGGCTGAGCACGTACCGGGGGACGGCCGAGCCCACGCTCGTGACGACCGGCACCGGGTCCGGCAAGACCGAGTCGTTCCTGATCCCCGTGCTCGACCACTGCCGGCGGCAGAAGGCGCTGGGCCGGCGCGGCGTGAAGGCCGTGCTGCTGTACCCGATGAACGCGCTCGCCACCGACCAGGCCGGCCGTGTCGGCGACTACCTGGCGCAGCCGGAACTGGCCCAGGTGACGGCCGGTCTCTACATCGGGGACAAGCCGGACACGGACTTCCGGCGGGTGATGACGCGGCGCGAGGAGATGCGCCAGTCTCCGCCGGACGTGCTGATCACCAACTACAAGATGCTGGACCTGTTGCTGCAGCGGGCCGAGGACCGGCCGCTGTGGGAGGGGGCCGACCCGGCGTACGTGGTGCTGGACGAGTTCCACACCTACGACGGCGCGCAGGGCACCGACGTGGCGATGCTGCTGCGCCGGCTGGCGGCGGCCGTGGGCGCCTCGAAGCCGGAGCGGCCGCTCGGGTCGATCTGCCCGGTGGCGACCTCGGCGACCCTCGGCGAGGGCGGGGGCGACACCGGCGGCATCCTCACCGTCGCCGAGCAGGTGTTCGGCGTGCCGTTCGGTCCGGACGCGGTGATCGGTGAGGAGCGGCTGAGCGCCGACGACTTCGTCGGCGACATCGACTACGAGCTGCCCGAGCCTCCCAGTCCCCAGGAGGTCATCGACGTGTCGGGCGGACCGGAGGTCGAGTCCGACCCGGACCGCCTCGACCTGGACGGGCTCGCCGAGCGGCTGCTGGGGCGGGGCGGCCTGGACGCCTTCCAGATCGGACGGCTGCTGAGGAAGCACGACTTCACCCACGGCGTGCTCGCGCTGCTGAACGGCGAGCCGCTCGACGAGTGGGGGCTGCGGGACCGCATGGCCCGCTTCGGGTACGCGTGGGCGCGCACCGCGCGGGACAGCCCGCGGCTCGCGCTGGAGGCGCTGTCGCGGTTCGTGGCGCTGCTGTCGTCCGCGCGGGACCCCGGGTCCGACGAGCGCAGGCCGCGTCCGCTGCTGCACATCGAGGCGCATCTGTGGGTCCGGCCGGTGAGCCGCATTCTCGGCGGAGTGGGCGCCCGGCCGGAGTTCCGCTGGTACGAGGACGAGCGGACCGTCGCCCGGCGTTCCGCGCTCACCTCGGGGTCCGCCTCCGAGGATCCGTCCGAGAGCGACGAGTGGCCGGCGGTGGACTCGCGTCGGCCCCAGGCGCTGCCGGGTTCGGACACCGTGCAGCGGCCGGCCCAGGCCCATCTGCCCGCCGTCTACTGCCGTGTGTGCGGCCGCTCGGGCTGGGCGGCGCTGTCCCCGGAGGCCGATCCGCAGAAGCTGGAGACCAGCCCGCAACGGATCTGGTCGGCGGCCGTCGGGCGGGACAAGCGGCGGCTGCGGTACTTCATCTCGGCCACGCCGGCCGAGGCTCGGGACGCCCTCGCAGCGCTCACCGGCACCGCTCCGAAGCAGGCCGGCGGTGCCGACCCGCAGTCCGTGGTGGTGCTGGACGGGGCGCAGAGCACCTACCGCCTGCCGGTCGCCGAGGACGGGGAGGGGCTTCAGGACGCGTGGTTCGCGCGGGCGATCCTGGACAAGAAGACCGCCGACCAGGCCGCCAAGGACGACACCTGTCCGGCGTGCAACACGGACAACGGCATCAGGTTCCTCGGCACCGCGCTCGCCGCGCTGGCCTCCGCCACGGTCACCCAGCTGTTCACCGGAGGCCACGAGATCGCGCTGGCGCCGGAGGAGCGCAAGACGCTGCTGTTCAACGACTCCACGCAGGACGCGGCGCATCGCGCCGGGTACGTCGCCAACGCCTCGTACAAGTTCTCGCTGCGCTCGCTGCTGGCGCACCAGCTGGACGACGACGGTGTGCCGGTTCCGCTCAACGACCTCATCGGCGACGTGCTGGACTCCGTGGACGACCCGCAGACACTGGCCGCGGTCGTCCCGCCGGACCTGCACGACGAACCGGGCGTGGACCGGCTGCTGTCGGGGCGCGGCACCGGGGACGCGCGGACGTGGAAGCTCATCGGTGAACGGCTCGCTTTCGCGACGGTGATGGAGTTCGGGCTGCGGTCACGGCTCGGGCGCACCCTGGAACTGACCCGGACCACGGCCGCGGAGGTGGTGATCGCCGCACCGGACCGGATCGTCGCTCTCGCCCGCGACCTGCACCTCACCCTGCCGGGACAGCTCGGGCTCGACGGCGGCCTGCCCACACCCGACCGGTACCTGGCGTACGTGCGGGGGCTGCTGGAGCGGCTGCGGCTGCGCGGCGGTGTGCGGCACCGGTGGCTGGACACCTGGATCAGGGAAGCGGGCGTCAACCAGTACCTGATCTCCGGGCAGCGACCGGAGGGCATGCCCGCCTTCCCCGAGGGGTATGTGGCGCCGCCGAGGTTCCTGCTCGCCGGCCCCAAGGAGAAGACGAAGTTCGACACGATCACCGGTCGCGGCACCTGGTACCAGGACTGGACGCGACGCTGCCTCGGCCTGGACGCGACACAGGCGACCGAGTACCTGCGCAGGCTGCTGCCGGTCCTCGCGGACGAGGGCGTGCTGTCGGCGCGCACCGCCAAGGACCGCACGACCCGCGTCTACGGCCTGCAGCCGGGCCACATCCACGTGCGGCTGCTGGCGGACGACCTGGTCAACAAGGCCTTCGTGTCCTGCGAGGAGTGCGGCTGGCAGCAGGTGGTGCCGCCCGAGCGGCGCACCCGCTGGTACGGGCACCCCTGCCCGCGCTGGCGCTGCACCGGCCTCCTCACCCCTCCCCAGTACGGCATGTCGTCGACCGGAGCGGGAAGCGGCGGCTTCGGCGGGAAGCTGGAGCGCGACTACCGGGCCGACTACTACCGCCGTCTGTATCTGACCGGCGGCACCTACCGGGTCGTCACGGCCGAGCACACCGGCATGCTGACGCGGCCCGAACGGGAGCGCGTGGAGCGGACGTTCCGGCAGGGCACCCACTACACCGACCCCAACGTGCTCTCCTGCACGCCCACCCTGGAACTGGGCATCGACATCGGCGACCTGTCGGCGGTGCTGCTCGGTTCGCTGCCGGGCGGCCCGGCGAACTACGTGCAGCGCGCCGGACGCGCCGGACGCCGCACCGGCAACGCCCTGGTGGTCGCCTTCGGCGGGCGCCGGGCCCGCGACCGGTACTACCTGGACGACCCGACCGAGATGATCGCCGGTGACATCGTTCCGCCGGGCTGCTACCTGTCGGCCGTCGAGATCCTTCGCCGCCAGTACACGGCCCACCTGCTGGACCGGGCGGCGCGCGGCGAGCTGACGACGGCGGACGGTGAACCGCTCATGCCGGTGCCGCGCCTGTCGTCGGCGCTGTTCGGCACGACCGGCTGGTGCCAGGACCTGTCGGACGCGGCGCTCACCCATGGGGCGCGGCTGGTGGAGGAGTTCCTGGCACTGTTCCCGCAGGCGCCCGGCGGCCCGGACGCCGACCGGGGGGTGTCCGCGCACGCGGCGGACGAACTGCGCGCCTACGCCACCGGAGGCATCGCGCGCGCCCTGCAGGAGGCCGAGGAGGAGTGGACGGTGCGCCGCGAGGAACTGCGCCGCCGTATCGCCGCCATCGACACCGCCGTGGACGGGCTGCTCGCCGAGGACCGCGAACAGGGCGCGGAGCGGCGCGAGCTGCTCGCGGAGCGGCGCGCCACGGGCGAGCTGCTGCGCGAGCTGAGCCAGACCAGCGCGCACGGCTCCCTCGTCGAACTGGGCCTGCTGCCCAACTACAGCCTCACCGACACGACGACGTCACTGGAGGCCACCCTCTACTGGAAGGAGGCCGCCGGGGACGACGAGGGCCCCGAGGCCCCGGAGGGCGAGGACGAACGCCGGGGGTGGGTGTACCGCAGCGAGGTGCGCGACTACGAGCGCTCCCGCAAGCTGGCCCTGACCGAACTCGCGCCCGGCAACAGCTTCTACGTCAACGGCTACCGGCACGTCGTGCGCGCCCTCGACATCGGCAGCCCGGAGCGGCGCGCCTGGGCCGTGTGGCGTCTCTGCCCGGCCTGCGGGTACGCGCGCACCCATGGCGACCCGAAGAACGACACCTCACCGTGCCCCCGGTGCGGTTCCCGGGAGATCGCCGACGCGGGATGCGTGCACCACGTGCTGGAGCCCCGGCGGGTGATGTCCCGGGACAAGCGGGACGACGCCCGGGTGCGGGACGATCGTGACGAGCGGGACCGCAGGCGGTACGCGGTCCTCACCACGGTCGACATCGACCCGGCGCACCTGGCGGCCGGATCGTGGCGGCACGACACCGCGGTCTTCGGCGCCGACTTCACGCGCAGGGCCGTCGTCCGCACCCTGAACCTGGGGGTCGACCGGCAGGACGGCAGCAGTACCGTCCCGCTGGCCGGTGACGACGTGCGTCTGAACCCGTTCTACGTGTGCACGAGTTGTGGCGGGGCGACGGCGGACGGGCGGCCCGTCGTCGACCAGTCGCAGCACGCGCTCACCGCCTCGCTCGCCCGCTCCACCCGGGCCAGCGCCCACCACCAGCTGTGGTGTCCGCGCCGGCGGCTGCGCGGCAGCGGCGAGGAACAGGGCGCCGGTCTGGACGTACCGCTGCTGCTGGCGCACGAGCTGACGACGGAGGCCGTCCGCATCCTGCTGCCGGCTTCCGTCGCGCGGGCCAAGGAGCGGCTCGCCTCGTTCACCGCCGCGCTGTTCGCGGGCATAGCGGCCCGCTACGGCGGCGACCCCGACCACATCGACATCACCGCCGCGTCCATGCCGGACGGCGAGGACCGCGACTGGCCGCGCCGGTTCCTCGTGGTGTACGACCGGCTGCCCGGCGGCACCGGCTATCTGCACCGGCTGGCGACCTCCGAGGGCTTCCGCGAGGTCCTGCTGAAGGCCCGTGAGGTGATCGAGGGCTGCGGCTGTCTGGAGAAGGGGCTCGACGGCTGTCATCGCTGCCTGCTGCGCCGCGTGCCTCCCGCCGACTACGACAAGGTCAGCCGCAACGAGGTCCGGCAGATGCTGGACGAGCTGCTCGGCGCGGACGGTGAGCGCTGGCACACCTCGCCCGTCGCCACCACCCAGCACATCCCGATGCACCGGCAGGCCGAGAGCGATCTCGAAGTCCTGTACATCGACACGCTGCGGGAGTGGGCCGCACTCCCCGAGAGCCGTGCGAGCGGCGACGCCTACATAACGCCCGCCGGCACCCATGCGCTGGACCTGCGGCTGACCGCGGCCGACGGCACCACGCTGAGCTGGCGGGTGTCGCAGCAGCGCGTCCTCGACGGCACGCGCCCCGACGTCCTGTTCGAACGGGTCGACGCGCCCGGCCCGCGCGTGGCGCTCTACCTGGACGGCTACGAGTTCCACGCCGGCCGGGAGCACAACCGGGTCGGCGACGACGCGGACAAGCGCACACGACTGCGCGCGGAGGGGCTCCGGGTCTTCCAGCTCACCTACGGCGACGTGCGGGAATGGCAGCGCCGTGTCCGGGACACCGGCTACGCGGGCGCCGGCCCGGCCGACCCGGTGTGGGAGCCGTACGGTGACAAGGCCCGCGGCAAGGCCCGCGACTACTACGCCCAGGTGCGCTGCGGGCTGCCCGGTGAACTCGCGGAGACAGTCTGGGTCAATCCGGCCGTGCAGCTCGTGGAGTATCTGCGCCGACCGGACGCCGGGCGCTGGCAGTGGCGGGCGGAGGCCGCCCTGGCGGGCTTCATGGGCGACGGGGCGCGCCCCGTCGCGCTGGCGCCGGAGACGCTCGGCGAGCAGATCACGGTGGCGCTGCGGGGCGGAACGCCCACGGGGCCACGCGGGCTGGTGCAGCTGTTCACGGTCACCGACCGTTCGGGGCTGCCCCTGGTCCTCGCCGCGGACGGCCGGGTGAGGCCCCCGGCGTGGACCGGTGTCTGTCTCCTCGACGACACACCGGACGTGCATGCTCAGGAAGAGGCCCACAAGCGCCGCTGGCGGGCCTGGCTGTACTGGTCCAATCTGCTGCAGTTCCTGGACGGCGGCGGCGGTGAGGCCGTCCAGCTCACGGCCTCCCTCCTCGACGGGTTCCCCGTGGAGACCCTGGCGGTTACCGGCGGCAGCGGCGTCCTGGACAGCGTCCGCGCCATGCTCGCCCCCGCCGCGCCCTCCGACGCCACGCCCGCGTCGGCCGAAACCGTCGCGCCCCCGCCGCAGGCCCCGCCTGCGGCGGAGACGCCCGCAACGGGCGCCCGGGGCACGGCATGGGACCGGGTCGTCGAATACCTAGACCCGGACGAGCCCGGCCTGCTCGCACTCGCCGAGGCCCTCGCCGCACGCGGTGTCCCGGTTCCCGAGGACGGCTACGAGCTCGACGAGAACGGCTGGCTGGCCGAGCTGGCCTGGCCTGCCGCACGCGTCGGTGTCGTCCTCGCCCCGTGTCCGCCGGAGGGTGAGGACGAGGACCCGGAGGCCGTCGACCGCGACCGTGCGTTCGCCGCGGCCGGCTGGGAGGTGCGGCCCGCCGCCGACTGGACCGCCCACGACATCGCGGACCGCCTCGACGGTATGCCACCGGCCGGCGACCGGGGGCCTCGTGCCCCGCTCGACGGCACCATCACAGAGAACGGGGAGAACGGACGACCGTGACCGGCAAGAACGTGACGCTGCGCCTGCTCGACAAGGCGGACCGGGAGATCCTCAAGCTCCCCCGGCCGGTCAAGGGTGCGATCTACGACTTCCAGCACAAGTTCAAGACCAACCCCGACTCCGCGGGACTGCGCCTCAAGCAGTTGCAGGGGCACGACAAGCTGTACTCGGCGCGCGTCAACGACGAGTACCGCGCGCTGCTGCTGCGCCTGGCCGACGACGACTGGCTGATCGTCTCGGTGAAGCACCGCAAGGACGTGTACGCGCACCTGGACCGGCTCACCTACTCCGTGAACCGCGTCACCGGCGGCATCGAGTACGTGGACCTGCAGGTCGTGCAGGAGGAGGTGCTCAGTCCCGCGGCCCCGCGGCCCACCGAACCCGCCGCACCCGCCGCACCGGTCGCTCCGCGGCCGCTGTTCGCGAAGTGGTCGGAACAGCAGCTCACCGATCTGGGTGTGGCCCCGTCCCTCGTCCCGGTCGTCGCGGCGCTCACGACCGAGGACCAGCTCCTCGGCCTCGTCGAGTACGCACCGCAGCTCTCCGGCGAGGTGCTGCTGGCGCTGTACGACGGCAAGGAGTACGACGACGTCCTGGAGCAGGTCACCGCCCCCGTCGCGGTACCGGAACCCGTGGACCCCGAGGACTTCCGGGCCGCCGCCGAACGTCCCGCCACCATCGTCACCACGACCGACGACGCGCTGCGGGAGGCGCTGGAGGGCGAGGACTTCGGGCGCTGGAAGGTGTTCCTGCACCCCACGCAGGCCAAGCTCGTCTCGCGGGACTACAGCGGTCCGGCCCGGGTGGGCGGCGGGCCCGGCACCGGCAAGACGATCGTGGCGCTGCACCGGGTCAGGCACCTGGTCGAGCGGCTCCCGGCCGGCCGGAGCAAGCCGGTCCTGCTGACCACGTACAACAAGAACCTGGCGGCGGACCTGCGTTCACGGCTGCTCGCCCTGGGCGGCGAGGCGCTGCTGTCACGTGTCGAGATCAGCCACGTCGACCAGCTCGCTCTGCGTACCGTCCGTGAGGCGGAGCCCGGCAACCGCAAGCGGATCATCGACGAGGCGCAGGCGGTCCGCGAATGGCGCTCGCTCCTGGACGAGCTCGGTGAGGACGGCTGGGACGCGGAGTTCCTGCACGACGAGTGGACCCAGGTGATCCTCGGTCAGGCCATCACCTCCCGCACCGAATACTTCCGGGCACGCCGCGCCGGACGCGGACGCACGGTCAGCCGGCCCGAGCGTGCCGAGATCTGGCAGCTCGCCGAGAGGTTCGCCCAGCGCCTGGACCGGCTGGAGGTGCAGACCTGGGACCAGATCGCGGAGCGGGCGGCGCAGCTGGAGACTGAACGCGCCCGGCGGATCCAGGCCATCGACCGGCAGCGCGAGCAGGTCGGCGGCCTCGACAACATCCACGTGGCCGACGGTTCGGGCGGCTGGCTGCGCTACCGGTACCGGCACATCGTGGTGGACGAGGCCCAGGACCTGCGGCCCGCGCACTGGAAGATGCTGCGTGCGATGACCGCCCCGGACCGCAACGACCTCTTCCTGGTCGGTGACACCCACCAGCGCATCTACAAGAACCAGGTGACGCTCGGCAGCCTCGGCATCAACATCCGCGGCCGGTCGTCGAAGCTGTCGTTGAGCTACCGGACCACCCGGCAGATCCTGCGCTCCGCGCTGAACGTGCTCGGCGACGAGAGGTACGACGATCTCGACGGCGGCGGCGAGACCCTGGCCGGGTACCGCTCGGTGCTCAGCGGCGCCGTACCCGACCTGCACAGGCTGGGCGACTGGGCCGACGAGCGGGAGGCCATCGCCGCGCTGATCGAATCCTGGGGCCAGGTGCCGCGCGAGCAGATCGCCATCGCCGTGCCGACCAACGACATGGCGAGTGAAGTCGCGTACACGTTGGCCCAGCACGGCATCCGGGCGCTGGAGATCGGCCCGGACGGGCCCCGCGGCGACAGCGGCGTCCACATCGGCACGATGTTCCGGTTCAAGGGGCTCGAATACCAGCGCATGATCATCGCCGGGGTGACCGACGGGCTGGTGCCGCGCGCGAGCGTCCGGCAGCGGCGGACCACCGACCCGGCGCGGTACCGGGCGGAGATGCAGCGCGCCCGGTCCCTGCTCTTCGTGGCGGCCACGCGCGCCCGCGACAGCCTCGATGTCTTCTGGCACGGGGAGCCGAGCCCGTTCCTGGAGGAACTGATCCGGGTTCGGCCGCCGGCCGCGGCGTGACCGGCCTCTGGGGTCGTGCCGCGGTTCGCTTCGGTCGGCGCGGCATGACCGGCCCCTGAGGCACGGCGAACGGCCGGCGAGGATCCTCCGGCGGCACCCTGCGGGTCGCTGGGGCGGATCACCTTGGAGCCCGGAATGTCTCGACACCTCGGCACGGGCCGTCACTCTGCCCTGGCGATCGTGGTGACGGTCTCCTGCAGGCGCCGCGCTCCGGCCCCTGAAAACGAGACATGCCTGCGTCACGGCTACCAGCCGTCGCGCAGGCATGTCTGTTTCCGCAGGTGAGAGGCGCAGGGACTGGACCGCCACCACCTCACCCCCTTATCGAGCCGACACGGCTCGGGGCCCGTAAACGACGAAATACCGGTGAGTCACATGACTCGACCGGTAATCGTGAACGCTTGAGAACTATCTCGAGATGTCCCCTGCTGTGGTGTCCGAGGGGGGACTTGAACCCCCACGCCCGATAAAGGGCACTAGCACCTC
This sequence comes from Streptomyces torulosus, assembly GCF_001419765.1. Taxonomy (GTDB): domain Bacteria; phylum Actinomycetota; class Actinomycetes; order Streptomycetales; family Streptomycetaceae; genus Streptomyces; species Streptomyces torulosus. The sequence continues at coordinate 4,205 of NZ_LIRK01000005.1, read as the reverse complement.
AAGCTAGCGCGTCTGCCATTCCGCCACCCGGACCAGGTGTCTGCCGCCTGGCCGGAGGTGTTCCCCGCGGCGACATGGACAACAATACCAAGGTTTCGGAGTGGCTTTCACCTGCGTATTCGGGCCCCGGGGCGGAGTCGTGCGGGCCTCGCCGAGCAGGCCCGCACGGCTCTCACCTGGGGTGATCGGCTGGTCACGGTCGGATGGTCACGGCCTGAGGTGGTACTCGGGGAAGTTGCCCGGCAGCCGCTCCCCCGGCGGCCCCTGCGTGACCGCCTTCACCAGCAGCTCGCAGCCGACGAAGGCGCCGCGCCAGGACGCGCCGAAGCCGCCGAAGAGTTCCTCGCGGTCCCCGCGTGAGCGGGGCGCGCCGTGGCCGACCTTGAACGCCCGGATCTGCGGGGCCAGCCGCTCGTACGTCGCCCGGTCGTCGGTGGACAGGGTGACGACGAGCGCGCCGTTCGAGGCGTTCATGGCGGCGAGCAACTCCGCCTCGGTGTCGACGAGGACGATCGTGTCGACGGGGCCGAAGGGTTCCGCGTGGTGGAGCGGCGAGGACGGCGGCGGGTTCAGGAGGGTGACGGGCTGCCCGTAGGCGCTCGTGTCCTGGCCGGGCAGGAAGCGGGCGTCGGCGGGTCTGCCCCGATGCAGTGGGACGGCGCCCCGGTCGACGGCCTCGGCGACCTGGTCGGTGAGCTCCTTGGCCTTGGCCGCGTTGATCACCGGGCCGAAGTCGAGCCGCAGGAAGGGGTCGTCCGGGTGTTCGACGGCCAGCGGATGGCCGACCCTCAGGGTGCGGACCGCCGGGAGGTGCGCGGCGAGGAAGTCGTCGAACAGGGCGCGCTGGACGGACGAAGCGCGGGTAGGCCGTGCAGCGCTGCTTGCCGTAGTCGAACAGTTTGGGGACGACGGCGGTGAGCGCGTCCCAGTCGGTGTGGTTCCAGATGCCCCAGGTGTTCAGGCCCTCCTGTTCCAGGACGTGCCGTTTGCCGAGGTCGGCGACGGCCGTGGCGACCGCGGCGCCGGTGTCCCGGCCGCCGACGAACGAAACACAGCCGATCTCGGGGGCCCGCACCAACACCTCCGACAGCTCACGCCCGCTGCCGCTGACCAGGGTGACGGGGGATCCCCTCGCGGGCGGCGAGCGCGCAGGCCAGGGTGAGGCAGGCGACGCCGCCGTCGGTCGGGGTCTTCGCGATCACCGCGTTCCCGGCGAGGGCCTGGACCAGCATCGCGTGGACGAGCACGCTCATCGGGTAGTTCCAGCTGGCGATGTTGGACACCGGGCCGTCCAGCGGGGCCCGGCCCTCGGCCATGGGCTCGATGCCGTCGACGTACCAGCGCACCCCGTCGATGGCCTGGTCCACGTCGGCCCGGGCGAGCCAGCAGGGCTTGCCGATCTCCCAGACGAGCAGCAGGGCAAGCAGGGCGCGGTGGTGGGTGAGGGCGTCGAGGGTGGCGGCGACCCGGGCGCGGCGTTCGCCGAGGAGGACACGGCGCCAGGCCCGGTGATGGTCGAGTGAGGCGGGGACCGCCCGGTGCGCGGTGGCGGCGTCCAGTCGGGGCGGGCCCGCGACGGGGCTGGTGGCGGGCAGCGCCCGGCCGTCGGTCTGCCAGGCGTCGGACCAGGAGGTGCCCGCGGACTTCGAGACCCTCGTCCGCTACGACCTGCCGCTCGTCGGCATCGTCGGCAACAACTCGTCCATGAACCAGATCCGTTACGGCCAGAAGGCCCTGTACGGCGAGGAGCGCGAACGGGTGGGCAACACCCTCGGCGACGTGCACTACGACAAGTTCGCGCAGATGCTGGGCGGTCACGGCGAGGAGGCCCGCGACCCCGCCGACATCGGGCCCGCGTTGCGCCGCGCACGGGAGTCGGGCAAGCCGTCGCTCATCAACGTCTGGGTCGACCCGGACGCGTACGCCCCCGGAACCATGAACCAGACGATGTACAAGTGAGGTGACCTCGGCATGACCAAGGCTCGCGAAGGCCTGACGCCCGCGCGTACGGCAGCAGGCGGCCGCCCCGTGGTCCCGCACCACGGGGCGGCCGCCTGCTGCCGTTGTCGTGTCCGCTCGGGTCAGCACTTCTCCCGCAGCGCGTGCAGGTGCTCGCTGGAGCGGCGGGCGAAGGTGAACGACTCGGTGGGGTTGTCGTGCTCGGCCTGCCAGTGGTGGGCGAGGCGGTGGCCCTTGAGCCGGGTGACGGCCGAGATGAACTTCTGGTAGTCGATGTCGCCGTCGCCGACGTCCACCATGCGGTAGCCGAAGGGGTTCGACGGGTCGCTCTCGCCGTCCTTCACATGGAAGAGGGGGTAGCGGTTCGGGCGCCGGAGGACGTAGTCGAGGGGCTCGAACGGGGCGGGGGTGCCGTCGGGTCGCTTCGAGAAGCGGAACTGGGCGACGTACGCCCAGTAGATGTCCATCTCCAGGTAGACGAGGCCGGGGTCGGTCTCGCGGAGCAGTACGTCGTAGAGGCGGACCTTGGGGTTGTCGGTGGCGAAGGCGAACTCCTCGGAGTGGTTGTGCTGGTAGAACTTCATGCCGCGCGCCCTGGCCGCCGCCCCGTAGGTGTTGAACTCCTCGGCGGCCCGCTTCATCGCGTCGACGGTGGTGCCGTAGCGGAACGGGCCGGCGGCGGTGCCGATGTGCTTCAGGCCGAGGGCCTGGGCGTCGTCGAGGACCTTGTCGAGGTTCTGGGCGAAGGTGTACGCGTTCGGGTCGCTGGAGTAGTAGCCGACGTGGCTGCCGATCGGGGTCAGACCGTGGTTCCTGGCCAGCCGCTTCAGCTGGGCCAGGGTGATCGGACCCGCGGAGCCCTGGGTGTAGCCCGCGAACTCGACCTCGTCGTAGCCGTACTTCTCCAGCTCGGCGAAGACCGGGGCGAAGCCGAGGGTGGAGACCTTGTCGCGGAGGCTGTAGAGCTGGATGCCCAGGCGGCCGGGCGGCAGGACGGGGCGGCCCCGGCCCTTGCCCCCGGTGGCGGCCTCGGTGGCGCCGGCTGCCTGGGCGGGGGACGCGGCGGTTCCCAGGAGGGCGGCGACGGTGGCGCCCGCGGCCACGCCGAGCATGCCTCGTCTGCTGAGGCGGTGGGCGAGTTCGGGGTCGGGCTGGTGGGTGCGGCTCATGCCGGGGACTCCTTGGTGTGGGAGGGCGTTGTCAGTGGCGGGTGCTTCACTGGTGATCGGTGCGGATGTCGGACGGTCACGACAGACCGGCCAGTCGGAGCAGCAGTGCCTTCACATCGGTGGCCGCGAGGCGGTCGCCGACGGCGCGGGGGGTGGAGCAGATGAGGAGCGGACCGTCGTCGTCGCTCAGGGGGAGACGGCCGTGGCTGCCGCGCAGAGGTGAGGGGTCCAGGGGCACGACCGCCATGCGGTAGCGCAGCCCCAGCTTCTTGCGGGCCAGTGCGGTGGCCGCCTTGAGCTTCACGTACGGGTCGTGCGGGTCCAGGAACAGCTCGACCGGGTCGTAGCCGGGTTTGCGGTGGATCTCGACGGTGCGCGCGAAGTCGGGCGCGCGGTCGTCGTCGAGCCAGTAGTAGTACGTGAACCAGGCGTCCGGCTCGGCCACGGCGACGAGTTCGCCGGAGCGCGGATGGTCGAGGTGGTGGGCCTTCTTGCCCTCGTCGTCGAGGAGCTCGTCGATGCCGGGGAGACCGGCGAGGGCCTCCCTGGTCGCCTCCAGGTCCTCGGGCCGGCGCACATAGACGTGGGCGATCTGGTGGTCGGCGACCGCGAAGGCCCGTGAGGCCATCGGGTCGAGGTACTCCATGCCGTCCTGGGTGTGGACGTCGAGGAGCCCGGCGCGGCGCAGGGCGCGGTTGATGTCGACGGGCCGGTCCACGCGGGTGATGCCGTACTCGGAGAGCGCGACCACGGTGCGGCCCTCGGCGCGGGCGTCGTCGAGCAGGGGTGCCAGGGCCCGGTCGAGGTCGGCGGCCGCCCGCAGGGAGCGCGGGTCGTCGGGGCCGTGGCGCTGGAGGTCGTAGTCGAGGTGCGGGAGGTAGCAGAGGGTCAGATCGGGGTGGCGGGTGCGGTTGATGTGGCGGGTCGCGTCGATGATCCAGCGGCTGGAGACGAGGTCGGCGCCGGGGCCCCAGAAGTGGAACAGGGGGAACGTGCCGAGCTTGTCGGTGAGTTCGTCGCGCAGGGCCGGGGGCCGGGTGTAGCAGTCGGGTTCCTTGCGGCCGTCGGAGTAGTAGA
>NZ_LIRK01000499.1 GCF_001419765.1 Streptomyces torulosus | reverse complement strand
CAGCCCTCATGCTCCGTTCCCGGCCCCGGCACGGGCACCGCCTCCGACGGTCGCACCGGCCCGCCCGGCACCAGCGGCAGCGGATCCACCGCCTCGAGATCCGGGTCATCCGTCCGGAACGTCCGCACCCGCCCCGGCTCCTTGTCCTCGGGCATCTCGAACCGCACGGTGACCCGCCCGAGCCCGCTCCCCTGCACCCAGCCGTGCCCGTACTCGGAGTGCCGTACGTCGTGCCCGGCCGACCACCGACGCTCGACGACATGCCCCGTGCTCTCCTCAGGGACGGCCTCCTCCACCGTCTCCTCCTCCGGAAGCTCCGGCTCCCCCGCGGCCTGGGCGAACAGGTCCTCCTGCGTGTAGTCGGCGAGCCCGCTGACCCCGACCCCCAGCAGCCGCACCCCACCGGTGGTGTCGACGGCCTCCAGCAGCCGCGCCGCGGCCTCCCGCACCACGGCCGGGTCGTCCGTCGGCCCCCGCAGCGTCTCGGACCGGGTCAGCGTCGAGAAGTCGTACCGCCGCACCTTCAGCACGATCGTCCGCCCCGACAGACCGGCCCCCCTGAGCCGCCGCACACACCGGTCGGCGAGCCGCTGCACCTCCAGCCGGACCCGCACCCGGTCATGGATGTCCACGTCATAGGTGTCCTCCACCGACACGGACTTGGCGTCCCGCTCGGCGACCACGGCCCGGTCGTCGCGCGCCAGCGCCATCGCGTACAGGCCGTGCCCGTGGGCCTTCCCCAGCAGCCGTACGACCTCGTCCTCGCCGGCCTCCACGATCTCCTCGACGGTGGTGATCCCCGCGCGCCGCAGATGGTCCCCGGTGGCCGGCCCGACCCCGGGGAGGATCCGCACGGACATCGGCCCGAGGAGTGCCCGCTCGGTGCCCGGCTCGATGAGCACCAGGCCGTCCGGCTTGGCCTGCTCGGAGGCGATCTTCGCGAGCATCTTGGACGCGGCGAGCCCCACGGACCCGGTCAGCCCGGTCACTTCCCGTATCTCCTGACGCAGCCGCACCCCCGCCCCACGCGCCGAGGCCTCGTCCCAGGCCGCTCCCCCGGCCTCCAGGTCCACGAACGCCTCATCGAGGCTGAGGGGCTCCACCAGGGGCGACACGGCGTGCAGAAGCCCCATGACCTGCTGGCTGATGGCCCGGTAGAACGTGAAGCGGGGCGTGAGGTACGCGGCGTTCGGCGCGAGCCGACGGGCCTGCGCCGTGGGCATCGCCGAGTGCACCCCGAAGACCCTCGCCTCGTACGAGGCGGTGGCGACCACACCGCGGGGACCCAGCCCGCCCACGATGACGGCCTTCCCGCGCAGACTCGGCTTGGACGCCTGCTCCACCGAGGCGTAGAAGGCATCCATGTCGAGATGCAGGATCGTGGGCGCGGTTCTCACATCTCCGATGCTGCCCTACACCACTGACAATGCCCTGCCACGCCCGACGGCGAGGCCTGTCGCCGCGGACAACCCGGCCCGGTCGTGGGCCGACCGCGATCCCGACCCCGGGAGGGGCCGGCGCCCGCCACTCGGGCCCGCTGCCCGCCGCTCGGGCCCACCGACGCGCCCCGCTCAGACCGCGCGGTTGCGCCTGCGCGCCAGTTCGTCCGCGGGGTTGGGGCGGACCAGGGTCTCGCCCGTGTCGATCCGCTCGCCGTGCAACTGGGAGAGAGCGCTTTCCACATCACGCCAGACGACCCCGACGGCAATCCCGAAGATCCCCTGGCCGCCTTGGAGAAGGGCGTGGACCTCGTCCGGCGAGGTGCATTCGTAGACCGTGGCCCCGTCGCTCATCAGCGTCATCCGCTCCAGGTCGCTGAAGCCCCGCTCCCGCAGGTGCTGGACGGCTGTACGGATGTTCTGCAGGGAGACGCCGGTGTCGAGGAACCGTTTCACGATCTTGAGGACGACGACGTCCCGGAAGCTGTAGAGCCGCTGTGTCCCGGACCCGTGGGCGGACCGCACGCTGGGCTCCACGAGGCCGGTGCGGGCCCAGTAGTCGAGCTGGCGATAGGTGATGCCGGCGGCGGCACACGCGGTGGGGCCGCGGTACCCGACGTTCTCGTGCGGCTCGGGCTCGGCCTCCGAACCGTCCTGGACAGCCGTCGGCAACTGTGGAACGGGACCGGCCGCGCCGCCGGAATGGGGATAACCCCTGCTCGAGCGGAGCCGAGCGCTCGGGGGAGGGTACGAGCCGCTCTCCCCCAGGCTGCGTCCGGGGGCACCCCCAGCCGTACCGTCGCCGCTGTTCCTCACGCCGACCTCCGTCCTTGACCTGCCTTCTCGACGGTAGGCAGCCACCAGGGGTGCGTCAACGACCGCCACACTCGGCACGCCGAGTGATAATCACCCTGAGAGTGGTTTCCCGTGCCCTTCCGCGGGGAAAGGCTAGCCGAATATGCTAAGCGGAACCCCAGGACACCGCATGGGCACGTGTCAGGTGCCGGACTCTCGTGACGCCGCCCCCTTGATCGACACCCCCCGGCCCCGACCCGATCGGTCGGCGCTCCGGTAGGCCGTGGACGGCAGGCAGTGCTGGTCCCGCCGGTCACGACCGCGCAGCCCGACGGCGGCGCGGCCCAGCGGTCCACCAGCCCTTGGCGGCGCGACGACGACTCGGCCCCGCGCCAGGGGCCGACGGCCCGGCGGCCGCGAGGCCCGACACCACCGCAGCCCGGCCTCACTGGCTGCTGGTACCGAAGTCCTCCGGCGAGATCTGGTCGAGGAACTCGCGGAACTTCTCCACCTCGTCCTCCTGCTCGTCCGGGATCGCGATGCCCGCGTCGTCGAGCACCCCGTCACTGCCGAAGATCGGCGTCCCGGTGCGCAGGGCCAGCGCTATGGCGTCGGAGGGCCTGGCGCTCACCTCGACACCGCTGGCGAAGACCAGCTCCGCGTAGAAGACGCCCTCACGCAAATCCGTGATGCGCACTTCCGTGAGCTCCTGGCCGACGGCCTCCAGCACGTCCTTGAACAGGTCGTGGGTCAGCGGCCGCGCGGGGGCCATGCCCTGCTGGGCGAAGGCGATCGCGGTGGCCTCCCCGGGCCCGATCCAGATGGGGAGGTAACGGTCGCCTCCCACTTCACGCAGGAGCACGATCGGTTGGTTGGAGGGCATTTCGACCCGGACACCTACGACATCGAGCTCGTTCACACAGCAACCCTAGGCCGTGCTCGGGATGTTTGGGTAGTCGAGCACGGATAGGCCGGACGATCCGCCACAGGCGAACACCCCGCTTCAGCGGAGCCGGACACCCAGCGCGCTCTGCACCAGCGCGGCGTGCAGCTTCACCGTGAGCCCCGCCAGCTCCCGCGTACGGTCCTCCGCATGCGCTCTGGTCTGGGGATTGCGGTGGCGGCGCAGCGGCGCGACCACCTGCTCCACGAGGCCCGCCTCACGGTCGACGGCGGCCCGCATCACCCGCAGATGCCTCGGCTCGATACCGAACCGCCCCAGTTCCACCACAAGCGTGGCGACCGTGAGGGCCTCGGCGTCGTACGTGCCGTCCGGCAGCGGCGCCACGAGTCCGTACGACTCCCACTCGGCCAGCTGCTCCTCGCCGATCCCGGCGCCGGCCAGCAGCTCGGCCCGCCCGATCCGGGCGGCGGTGGGCTCCTCGGGCTCCCCGAAGAGCTCGCTCAGCCGCTCCCCGTCGCCGATGTCGCGCTGGCGGCCCACCGACGGCAGCCGGACGTCCTCGCCCCGTTCCAGGGCCGCCAGGTGCTCACGGATCACCTTCAGCGGCAGATAGTGGTCCCGCTGCATCCTCAGGACATGTCCGAGACGCTCGACGTCCCCGGCGCTGAACTTGCGATACCCCGAGGGGGTCCGCTGCGGCTCGATGAGCCCCTCCGACTCCAGGAAACGGATCTTGGAGATCGTGACCTCGGGGAACTCCTCGCGCAGCAGGTTCAGCACCGAGCCGATGCTCATCAGGCCACTGTCCGCGGCGGTGGTGCCGTGATCGGCACCACCGCTCGTTGTTCGAAGCATGGACCTTCCCTGGGGATTCCCCCCGGATCGAGTCCGGGGGCGGGTCAGTAACCCCGCTGGCTCGCGTAGAAGACCAGCCGGTACTTGCCGATCTGCACCTCGTCACCGTTGTGCAGGGCGACCTGGTCGATCCGCTCGCGGTTGACGTAGGTGCCGTTCAGGCTGCCGACGTCGGCGACCGTGAACGAGCCGTCCTGGGCCCGGCGGAACTCCACATGGCGACGGGAGACGGTGACGTCGTCCAGGAAGATGTCGCTCTGCGGGTGACGGCCCGCCGTCGTCAGGTCGCTGTCGAGCAGGAAGCGGCTGCCCGCGTTCGGCCCGCGGCGTACGACGAGGAGTGCCGATCCGAGCGGCAGCGCGTCGACGGCGGCCTGGGCCTCCGGCGAGAGCGCCGGCAGCTGCGTCTGGCCCGTCGTCTCGGAGTCGTAGGCCTCGAGGCCGGAGATCGAGATCGTGGAGGTCGTCTCGGACGGACGCTCCGGAACGGCGCCGGGACGCAGCGGCGCGCCGCAGTTCGAGCAGAAGCGGCTGTTCTCCGCGTTGCGGTTACCGCACCTCGTACACACCAGGGCCGACATCGACGGATCCTCCTGCCGCGGCTGCCCCGCCGGGGCATTGGACGCATACGGGTCGGTGGCAAACCCTCCACCCGTACCTGAGGCTGACGGGTCCCCGAAACCTATGCGGCCCGACTGGGCAGGGTCAACAGACGGCGCGCCCTGACCTCCGGAAATGTCACCGCCCGGACCAGCGACCTGGTCCCGGAACAGGGGGCGCTCGCCACCCTGGCCCTCCGCCTCCGAAGGCTGCGCGCGATGGCGGGAGGTCGCGTTGCCGCTGTCCTCTCGCGCGCTCTTGCCGAACAACTTCGCAAACAACTTCACGGGCGATTCCCCTTGACCGAAACAGACCCGCCCGTGGGGCAGGACGAACCCTGACTGAACACACCGGCCGACCCGGACATCCTCACAACGTCCGTTTCCACCAGACAGTTTCCACCACGCACCACCCATTCGGTGCGCCGACCCCCCGCAACCTCTTGCCCTCGCCGGACGACCCCTATGCACCTGCGGTTCACTGGGAGGACGACCGAGCGTAGTCAGGCCGCTTCGCCGCTCGCAAGGCGTCCACGACGATCTTGTCAGCCCGCTCCACGGTCACGGTGGCCTGCTCCTTCTCCAGTGTCTGCACCACGCCTCCGGGGATGTTCAACGCGGGCTCGAGGTCCTGCGGGTTGCCGATGACCTTGAAACGAAAGGGCTGGGTGATCTTGTTCCCGTCGACACTGATTCCCTTGCCGGAGTCGGTGAGATAGGTGCTGGCGACGACGCGTACGCCGTTCACCTGGATCGCCTCCGCGCCGGCGGCGCGCAGCTCCTGGATCGCGTCGAGCAACATGTCCGCCTCGACCGTCCCCTTCGTGTCGTTGATCGTCAGCGTGATGCCGGGTCCCTGCGCGGCCACGGTGCCCGCCAGCACGCCGAGTTGTCTTTCCTTCTCGACTGTCTGCTTGCGTGCCTCCTCGGCCTGGTCCGAGCTGTTCTCCAACTCGGTGCGCTGATCCTCGAGACCCTGCTTCTCCTCCTCCAGACGCTGAGTACGGTCATCCAGTTCATCGAGGATGCGTACGAGATCTTCCTGGCGTGCGCCGCGCAGCGCGCTGTCGTCGTTGTTGGAGGCCACCTGGACGGCCAGGCCGAAGCCCAGGCCGAACAGCAGTACGGCCACGATGAGTTGGGCTCGTGTGAAGCGCGGCGGCCACAGCCCCTGGGCCAGCCGCTCCCGTCCGGTCAGCCGGTTCTTCTCGTCGGGCGTGGCCCTGCCGGGCCCTTCGGCGGCTGTGACGGGGACCTCCTGCGGCAGCTCGCGGCGCAACCGGGTCGTCGGCTCGTCGTCGTCCGCCCCGCCCGCGCCCGCCGTCGGCCTCGGCGTCTCGTGCCTGTCGCTCATCGGCCTCACGCCCGGAACACGTGCCGGCGGATCGCCGCGGCGTTGGAGAAGATGCGGATGCCGAGAACGACCACGACGCCCGTGGACAGCTGGGCCCCCACACCCAACTTGTCGCCGAGAAACACGATCAAGGCAGCCACGACCACGTTGGACAGGAACGACACCACGAAGACCTTGTCGTCGAAGATCCCGTCCAGCATGGCGCGCAGACCGCCGAACACGGCGTCCAGGGCCGCGACGACGGCGATGGGGAGGTACGGCTCGACCACCGCGGGTACCTCGGGCCGGACCAACAGTCCGGCCACGACTCCGAGGACGAGGCCCAGTACGGCGATCACGATGTGCCCTTCCTAGCGCTCGGTTCTGCTGTTCGTACGATCACGCTCGGCGCGGCCGGCACCTTGATGTCGCTCTCGACGGAGATGCTCGTCCGGATCCCGAAGTTCTCTTGCAGGGCATGCAGGTACAGCCCGTCGGGGCTGTTCTGGAACCTGGTGCTCAGCCGCTGCCCGTCCCCTACCGCGAGCACCGTGTACGGCGGCACCAGCGGCTTGTTGTCGACCAGTATGGCGTCGCCGGCGGCCCTGATCGCCGACAGCGCGGTGAGCCGCTGTCCGTTGATCGAGACGGCCTCGGCGCCCGACTCCCACAGCCCGTTGACGACCCGCTGCATGTCCCGGTCGCGCACGCGCCCGGTGTCGGAGAACCCGGAGGTCTCGCGGGGGTCGCCGTCACCGCCCTGGCTGGCGTTCTTCGAGTCGTTGACGGCGAGCTTCACCCCGGGGCCGTGCACCTCGACGGCGCCCGACAGGATGCCCACGAGGTCGCCCTGGCCGCTGCCGCCGTCCTTGAGCGCCTCGCGCTGGCGTGCGCTCACGTCGTCACGGAGGTCGTCGACGGAGTCCTCCAGCTTGTCCGCGGCCGCGGTCTGCTGGTGGATACGGTCGATGAGCTCCTCGCGCTCCTTGGCGACCACCGGGGCGCTTATCCGCGCCTGCGCCGCGCCCACGGTCACCACCAGGGCGGCGAGCACCAGCCCGACGGCGAGGCCCAGCTTCGCCCGTACGGTTTTCGGCATGCCCCCGGTGCCGTCGGCCTTCTTCCGGGCGGCGGCCTCGGCGTACCCGTCGTCGAGGCTGTGGTCCATGACGTTGTTGAGCAGCGACATGGAGGCGTCCGGACGCGACGGGCGCGCGGGTGTGCTCCGAACGGGGGGCTGCTGCGGCATGCCGCACATCGTCGCACGTCGCGCCCGCTACCTCCGAATGGCCCCACCCACGTGCCGGACAGGCCCCGTTGGGGGCACTTGTCCGGCACGCGCGTGTGGCGGGTGTTTCAGCGTCCGGCGCTGTCCACCACCGACGACCATTCGTCCAGCAGGGCCTGCGCCGAGGCGTCGTCGGGCCCTTCCGCCCACAGATGCGTGACGGCCTCCGCCGGGTCCGGCAGGACCATCACCCACCGCCCGTCGGTCTCCACGACCCGGACACCGTCAGTCGTGTCGACAAAGCGATTGCCGGCGGCCTCCACGACCCGGCGCATCACGAGCCCCTTGACGGCCCAGGGAGTGGCGAGATCCCGCTTGAGGACATGCGCCCGCGGAATCCTCGCGTCGATCTGGCTCAGCGTGAGCTGTGTCCGCGCCACCAGCCCGATGAGCCGTACGAAGGCCGCCGTCCCGTCGAAGACGCTGCTGAACTCCGGCACGATGAACCCGCCGCGTCCGTCTCCGCCGAAGATGGTCGTCTCGTCGCCGCCGACCCGGGTCAGGTCGTCCGGCGAGGTGGTCGTCCACTCGACCTGGGTGCCGTGGTACGCGGCGACCTGTTCCGCGATCCTGGTGGTGGTCACCGGCAGCGCCACGCGCCCGCTCCGCCGCTCCGCGGCCACCAGGTCGAGCATCACCAGCAGGGCCCGGTCGTCCTCGACGATCCGCCCCTTCTCGTCGACCAGGGACAGCCGCTCGCCGACGGGGTCGAACCGCACTCCGAACGCGGCTCGCGACGACGCCACGATCTCGCCGAGCCGCACGAGCCCGGACCGCCGCATGTCGCCCGTCTCCGTCGGCCTCGACTCGTCGAGGCCGGGATTGATCGTCAGCGAGTCGACGCCCAGCTTGCCGAGCAGGCTCGGCAGCACGAGTCCGGCGCTGCCGTTGGACGCGTCGACGACGACCTTGAGCCCCGATTCGGCGATCCCCGTCGTGTCGACGTTCCGCAGCAGGGAGCCTGTGTACGAGTCGAAGACGCTGGCCGGGAAGTGCAGGTCGCCGATCTCGCCCGGGAACGCGCGCCGGTACTCCTGCCGCGCGAAGACCCGGTCCAGCTTCCGCTGGCTGCCCTGCGACAGGTCGGCTCCCTGACTGTCGAAGAACATGATGTCGACGGAGTCCGGCACGCCGGGCGTGGTCCGGATCATGATCCCGCCGGCACTGCCCCGAGCGGTCTGCTGCCGGGCCACCGGCAGCGGTACGTTCTCCAGGTCCCGTACGTCGATGGCGCTGGCCTGCAGCGCCGAGATGACCGCCCGCTTGAGGGCACGCGCGCCTCGGGAGTGGTCACGTGCGGTGGTGACCGTCGAGCCCTTCTTGAGCGTCGTCGCGTACGCCCCGGCCAGCCGCACGGCCAGCTCCGGGGTGATCTCCACGTTCAGGATCCCGGACACGCCACGGGCACCGAAGAGATGCGCCTGTCCGCGGGACTCCCAGATCACCGACGTGTTGACGAACGCACCGGCCTCGATCGTCTTGAAGGGGTAGACGCGGACGTTCCCCTGGATGATCGATTCTTCGCCGACGAGGCATTCGTCGCCGATGACGGCGCCGTCCTCGATCCGCGCGGCCCGCATGATGTCGGTGTTCTTTCCGACCACGCAGCCGCGCAGATTGCTGTGCTGTCCGATGTAGACGTTGTCGTGGACGACGGTCTTGTGGAGGAAGGCGCCGCTCTTCACGACGACGTTCGAGCCGACCACGGTGTGCTCGCGGATTTCGACTCCGGCTTCGACCTTGGCGTAGTCCCCGATGTACAGCGGCCCGCGCAGCACGGCGTCGGGGTGCACTTCGGCGCCTTCGGCGATCCACACACCGGGTGAGAGTTCGAATCCGTCGATCTCGACGTCGACCTTGCCTTCGAGGACGTCGGCCTGTGCCTTCACATAGCTCTCGTGCGTGCCGACGTCCTCCCAGTAGCCCTCGGCGACATAGCCGTAGATCGGCTTGCCTTCCTTCATGAGCTGCGGGAAGACATCTCCGGACCAGTCGACGGGAACATCGGCCTCGACATAGTCGAAGACCTCGGGCTCCATCACGTAGATGCCGGTGTTCACGGTGTCCGAGAAGACCTGCCCCCAGGTGGGCTTCTCCAGGAACCGCTCGACCTTGCCTTCCTCGTCGACGATGGTGATGCCGAATTCCAGCGGGTTCGGCACGCGCGTCAGGCAGACGGTGACGAGCGCACCCTTTTCCTTGTGGAAATTGATGAGCTCGGTGAGGTCGAAGTCGGTCAGGGCGTCACCGGAGATGACGAGGAAGGCATCGTCCTTCAGTGCTTCCTCGGCGTTCTTCACGCTCCCGGCAGTACCGAGTGGCTTCTCCTCATTGGCATAGGTGAGCTCCATCCCGAGCTCCTCACCGTCGCCGAAGTAGTTCTTGACGAGTGACGCCAGGAACTGGACGGTAACGACGGTCTCATTGAGCCCATGCCTTTTGAGCAGCCGCAGTACGTGCTCCATGATCGGGCGGTTCGCCACGGGCAGGAGCGGCTTGGGCATGCTCGAGGTCATGGGGCGAAGGCGTGTGCCCTCGCCTCCGGCCATCACGACGGCCTTCATGTCGGAAGCGTCCTCCTTGAAGAGACACGGTCTAGCCGACTTCACCCGTCCAGATTGTCCCGCACTTTTCCGACGCGGGCCATCGAGCCACTACGGCTGTCCCATCGGACGGGCTCAATCGGCCATGGCGTCCGCCGCGACAAGTCGGCGGACCTGAACCACGTAGAGGATCCCTGCCCACCAATACAGCGTTGTACCCCATCCGGCGAACGCCCATCCGAAAATAGCAGCGAGTGACGAGATCCATCCGGTTCCGTCACTGAGCAACAGCAAGGGGAAGGCGTACATCAGGTTGAAGGTGGCTGCCTTCCCGAGGAAGTTCACCTGCGGCGGCGGATAGCCGTGCCGGCGGAGGATGCCCACCATCACCAGCAGAACCAGCTCACGCAAGAGAAGTACAGCCGTCAACCAAAGGGGGAGAATCTCGCGCCAGGTGAGACCGACCAAAGTCGACAGAATGTAGAGCCGGTCTGCCGCGGGGTCGAGTAGCCGGCCGAGGCTGCTGATCTGGTTCCAGCGTCGCGCCAGCTTGCCGTCCAGATAGTCGCTGACGCCGCTCAGGGCGAGCACGAGGAGCGCCCAGCCGTCGACCTGGGGGCCGCCGAACTCGGGCCAGAGAATCAGCCACAGGAAGACGGGGACTCCGAGGAGCCGCGCCATGCTGAGGATGTTCGGGATGGTGAGCACCCGGTCCGTCTGGACTCGGGTCTCCTGGACCTCCACCCGGGGGCCTCCTGTGCAAAACGAGCCAATGATGCTCCCTGACCCTACCTCAACGCAAAAAAGCTCTGGCTCCTGGGCGTAGTGCCCAGGAGCCAGAGCTTTAAAAGGAGTTCGGCGGCGTCCTACTCTC
>NZ_LIRK01000498.1 GCF_001419765.1 Streptomyces torulosus | reverse complement strand
TACGCCGTCCAGTCGCCGTCGTCCACCGCCACCGCGTACTCGGTGATCAGGCCGTCGACGGCGAGCCGGTCCATCACGGTCGCGAGCTCCACACGCTGGGTCATCGGTTCAGTCTTGGGGCAGGGGGCGCGACACGCCAAGGGGCGTGCGGTGACGACATACGACCGGCCGATATTCGGTGGCTTGCGGAGCCAGTGGTGATCGAATCTTGCTCCCGTGAAGGAAAGCGAGCGAGAACGAACAGAAGACATGACCGAGCCCCGATTCCGGGTCCGGGCCCGCCACACGGCGGACACGATCACCGTGTACCAGGCCTACCGGCCCGGGATCGGCGGCCCGGCCGCCCGCGACGGCCGCTTCCCGGCCGAGTGGAAGCGGGACCGGATGACGTGGATCAAGCCCTCGTTCCTCTGGATGATGTACCGCTGCGGATGGGGTCTGAAGGAGGGCCAGGAGACGGTGCTCGCCGTCGAGATCCGCCGTGAGGGCTTCGAGTGGGCGCTGCGCCACTCCTGCCTGTCGCACTACGTCCCGGAGCTGCACGAGAGCCAGGCCGCCTGGCAGCGGGAGCTGCGCCGGTCGCCCACCCGGGTGCAGTGGGACCCCGAGCGCGGTCTCCGGCTGAACCCGCTGCCGTACCGCTCGTTGCAGCTGGGCCTGGCGGGCGAGGCGGCGGCCCGGTACGCCGACGAGTGGATCGTCGGGATCGAGGACGTGACCCCGCTCGCCCGGCAGGTGCACGACCTCGTCCGGGCGGGCGAGCTGGAACGGGCGGCGGAGCTGCTGCCCGAGGAGCGGCCGTACCCGCTCGACGACACGATGCCGACGCATCTGCGCGGCTGAGCCGGCCGGACTGGTCGGACGGGTCGTGCGGGCCGTAGGTGTCAGCGGTGGTGGCGGCCGAGGAGGACGCAGACCGCGTTCTCCTGGATCGTGCGCAGCCGCGCCAGCAGGGCGGGGTCCGTCGTCCTGTTCACCTGTGTCGTGATCGAGAAGGTGATCGACTTCCGTCCGTCGGGCGTCGCGGCCATCAGCTGTGTGTAGCCGGGGAAGTTCCCGGTGTGCCCCAGGACGACCCCGCAGCGGGTGCTGTAGCGGAAGATGGCCAGGCCCGCCGCGTTGCGGCCGGGGCCGGCCGGTTCGGAGGCGCCCTCGATCCAGCGGCGCTGCTCCTCGCGTACGGCCGGGGACGTCAGTTCACCGGCGGCGTAGGCGCGGATGAACCGCGTGAGGTCGCGCGGGGTGGAGACGATGCCGCCCGACGCCCACACCCCGGAGGCGCTGAGCAGCTCGCTGACGTCCTCCGGCGGTCCGGGCGGGCGCACGTCGTACCCGTGCATGTACGGCTCCGGAAGCTCGTAGCCCAGGGGGAGGCTGGTGTCGCGCAGGCCGAGCGGCCGGTTGACGAGGCGGTGCAGCAGATCCTCGTACGTCCGCTGGGTGGCCGACTCCGCCATGAGGGCCACAGCGATGTTGTCCGAGTTGGAGTACTGGTACCGGGAGCCCGGGCGGAAGCGCAGCGGTTCGTCGGCGACGAAGTCCAGCAGCCGTCGCGGGTCGAAGGTGCGGCGCGGGTCCGCGGCGAGCAGTTCCAGGAACTCCGGGTCCTCGGTGTAGTCGGGCAGCCCGCTGGTGTGGTTCAGCAGCTGCCGGAGGGTCACCTTGCGCCAGGCGCGGGGGAGTCGCGGGAGCCGGCGGCCGATCGTGTCGTCGAGGCCGAGGGCGCCCTGCTGCACCAGGCGGAGGGCGACGGCACCGCTGAACGCCTTGGCCGTACTGGCGATCCGCATGTGGTCGGTGGGCTGGATCGGGCGGTCGGTCGCCAGGTCGGCGACACCGGCCCGCAGTACCCGGGTCCGCTGCTCGCGCTGGAGGACGACGATGACGCCGGGAGGCCCTCCTGGAGCGTGGACCAGTTGTTCGAGCTGGCGGCGCAGGGCGCGCTCGTCCCCGCTGCCGGGAGCGGCACCCGCCGCCGGAGCGGCGAGGAGGCCGCCGAGACAGGACGAGCCGAGCAGGGCGACGAGCGCCAGACGGACACGGGCGCGAGGACGGGGGCGGGGGGTGAGCGGCATGGTGGTCCCGGGGAGCATAGGGGGGCGGGCCCCCTCAGCATGGGCAGGACCGGCGGCCGTGCGCTCGTGAGCTTGCTCTGTCCGGCGGATCGGTGGGCCCCGGTCCCCTTCCGGGGCCCACCGGGGGCGCGTCAGTGCCGGGCGAACTGGACCCGGGTCGGCTGCACGGTGTTGGGCCGCAGCGCGATCCCGTCGAGGGTCAGCTGTTCCCCGTAGATGTCGGTGATCCTGATCGCGCCGCCGCAGCCGGCGCCGCGCTCGGAGAGGAAGTAGTTGTACCCGGTGCGGGCCAGCGCGGTCCAGCCGCTGCCGGTGCGCACCTCCAGCCGGGCCAGCGGGTTGCGGTGGCCGATGGCCTGGATGCCGCACCAGTACCGGCTGGAGCCGGTCTTGTACCGGATGGAGAGCGTGTCGGAGGAGCCGGGGCTCACCAGGCTCCAGGTGATCGGTATCTGGCCGCGCGACGGATCGGCGAGCTTGGCGAAGGCCTGGGTGGAGAGGTCGAGCTGGCCGGGCTTGCAGGGGGCCGGGCACTCGTTGGTGATCCGGACCGTGACGGAGGCACTGCCCGACCGGACCAGTACGTACGCCCCGCACGCCCTGGACGTCTCGTAGTCGGTGGTGTTCATCGCGGCGATCATCATGTCGGCGCTCGGGCCGAACGAGCAGGCGCCGTCGCCGTTCCCGGCGTCGTAGAGGGTGGCGATCCCTTGGTAGGTGGTCCTGGGGCGGATGCGTCCCGCCAGGGTCGCGGTGCCGGACCCCGGCCTACGGGCGCTCGTGACCTTGGGCTTCGGGGACTTCGCGGTCGAGGTCGGCGACGGGCTGGGGGACGCGCTCGTCGAGGCCGACGGGCTCGGGGACGGCGACGGCGAGGAGGTACGCCCGGTCGGAGTCGGCCGTTCGCGCGCCGGTGCGTCGGCGGCGGCGGTGGTGGTGACCTTCCTGGCCTCCTCGCCCTCGGCCCCGCGGCCGGAGCCGAACGCCATGACGAGGGACGCGACGAGTGCGACGGCCGCCACGGCGACGGCGGAGACGAGGGCGGTGCGTCGGCCGGGCCGGGAGGAGCGGCGCGGTGAGCGGTGTGAACGGGATGCCACGGATGAGTCCTTGCCTGGCTCGGGCGAACGGATGGTGCGTGTGGGGCTCCTGTGGGGGGAGCGCACACCTCATCAGTGGCCGCCGGGCGCGGAAAGGTTGCCGTCACTTTCGCATCAGGTCGGTGAACCGGGTGGGGGAACGAGCGAAAGCGGCGTATGCCCTGGTGGCCGACCGGTGTTCATAGGATGATCGATCATCGGGCGGGAGAAGCGGAGATGCGGAGCCGCCGGGGTACAGGGAGGTCGTTATGTCACGTACGGTCACGGTGGTCACGGGGGGAAGCCGGGGCATCGGCGCCGCGACCTGTCTGCGGCTCGCGGCGCCGATGCCCCGGC
>NZ_LIRK01000497.1 GCF_001419765.1 Streptomyces torulosus | reverse complement strand
AGACCGACGACGGAGCCCCGCAGACCGCCACGAGCGGCCCACGCGACCCCGTCCGCGGCTGACCACAGTCCCGTCCGCGACTGACGACAGTCCCGCCCGCGGCTGACCGTCAGCCGATCCACAGGTCGTACCGTCAGGGTGTCGACCTAGGTGTAGGTCAAGCCGTTGTTGCTACCCCCGGCGGTGGTCACACTCACCGCCGCCGGACCAGCCGCCGCCCCCGCGGGCACGGTGACGCTGAGCGAACTGTCAGTGGACAGACCTGATCCGCTGAGGGTGCCGGTGTTGCCGTCGGCCAGCGGGCCGGAGGTCGTGCCCAGCGCGGACTTGCCCGGGCGCCGACGTAGAGGAACGGCACCGGATGGCTGGTCCCGCCCGGCGTCCTGGCCGTCACCCCGACGGTGGCAGTGACGGACGGGGGTCAGGTGCCCTGGGTCGGGAGACCGGAGTGATGTTGGTGGCCGACTTGTTGGCCCCGCACCGCCGATACGCGCAGCCGGTCGTGTCGGCTGCGGACAGCGGCAGCAGTCGCCCACCTGGGCCGCCCCGGTGCGGCACCGCTGTAGCCACCATCGCCGAGCCGCCTGGTGACAGACAGCCGGCGGGGCGGTGGGCTCGTCCGGTGGGTCAGTAGACCGGCGACGCCGTGGAACGTGGCGTCGGTGGCGAAGGCCGTCGTGCCGTCGTTGCGGACCAGCTTGATCGCGAAGTTCTCCTGCTTCATGTAGAGCCGGGAAGGTTGACCGAAGCGAACGACACTCCGTCGGGTTCGGACAGGCCAGGCCGCAGCCGCCACTGCGCGTCCGAGCAAGCAGCGTTTCGCCGGGACGGCGAGGAATGGGGAACCTACGGTCGTACTCATGCAGCGGATGAGAACCACGACTTGGATCCCCTCGCTGACCAGCGCCCGCCACGCCTCATGGCTGGAGCTGCTTTTCGACCTCGTGGCGGTCGCCGGCGTCGCCCAGCTGGCCCACGTACTGCATGACGAGCCCAGCGCGCACGACGTCGCTGTCTACATCGTGCTGTTCGTGGCCTTCTGGACCGCGTGGCTGTCCAACACCCTCTACGGCAACGTGGCCGCCGACCGCACCCGGACCCGGGCACCCTGCTGCTGGGTATGTTCGCCCTGATCGTGATGGCTGCGGCGGTGCACGGCGTGGAGGAAGGGCGGCGGGCCAGGGCGTTCGCCATCACTTACGTCGCGGTCCGCCTCCTCGCCGGTCGTGTTTGGGAACAGCGGCACCAGATGGTGGGGGGCTGGCTCGCCGCACTCCTCACCGCGTGAGTGGCGCCCTGGATCGCTTCCATCTGGGCCGAGGAGTCCTCACGTCTGTGGCTGTGGGCATCTGGTCTGCTGATCGACCTGACCATCACCGCCGCCGCTACATCTCGCAGGAATCCCGACCGTTCGGAACGACATGGCCCGCCCGACATCCACTCCGTACCACCGCGTAAGTCCACCGGCCCCGGACCGTCGCCCACCGCCGACTACAGGACCACCGCGCGCATCGATCCGGAACACCTCGCCGAACGACTCGGACTGTTCACCCTCATCGTCCTGGGCGAAGGCGTGTATCAGCTCGTCGATGCGGCTTCCGACACCCGCTGGAACCGCGACCTCTACCTCACCGCACCTGCGGCCTTCCTCACACTCACCCTCGTGTGGTCCCTGTCCCTGCGCCGCGGCCACAACGGCATCCCTTTCCTCAGCCCGCATGTGCCGGCCTCGGGAACGATTCTGGTCCTGCACTGCTGCACCACCGGCGCTCTGGCCGGACTCGCTGTCGGCCTCGGCACCGCCATCGCGCACAGCGGCGGCCCTCTGCCTGCATCCAACGGCTGGATCATGGCCGTCGAGCGCCGGCACCTACCTCCTCGTCGCTACAGCAGTGTGCCTTCGCACCACCCCACGGCCCCTGACCTGGATGGGGGCCTGTGCCCTGCCCACACTGGCGCTGTGTGCCATGGCCGCCATCACCGCCGATTCCGGGCCCGCCACCCGTCGAGTGTGGCTGATCACCGCGTCCATCGCCGGGCTGTCCACGTCCGAACGAGCCCTCACACCCCGCCCGAGACAGTGACCTACCTGCACGCAAAGGGCTTGATAGCAGTCACCGCATACACCGCGGCCGACAGTCGGATGGCGTTCTCTGCCGCTCAGCCGTGGGAGGAACGGCCAGCTCGACAAGCGCGCGTCGACACAGGCCAGGGCGGTCGCTACCGCTGCGGCCGGTTCACAGGCGAGCAGGTGAAGGTCGGGCTTCGGGCAGATCATCGCGACGACCGTCTCGTTGGGGCTCTGCGCCGTCGCGCGCCAGGCGGCCGAGGACGGCCTGCCGGTGAAACCCGTCGGCAGCGGCCACTCCTTCACCGCCGCCACCGGGACCGAGGGGCCCCCGGTGGAGGATGCGGATGCCGGTAAGGCGGTCGGGTCTCAGCACTTCACCGTGGAAGCGGGCACACGGCTCAGAGACCTGGACCTCGCCCTGGCCCGGGAATGCCTGTCCCCCACCAGCACGGGCGACACCGTGGAGCAGACCGTCACCGGCACGATCTGCCGGGGCACTCATGGCGCCGGCCGCAGCCCGGCCGCGAACGCGGCCCGGACACGCGACCCTGTACCGGCGACGGCAAACGGCTCCCCCTGCCGAAGAAGCAGCGCGCTGGGGCACGGCCGGCCGGGAGGGGAGTTCGGCAGTTCAGTCATGCGGCCATCACGTGCTCGGGTCGGAGTCTTTGTCGTTTCATGGCAAGAGGGGATGCCGGGCGGGTGGCGTCGGGAGATAGGTTGTCGGCCATGAGTTCGATCTTCGAACACGAGCAGCCCGCTCGGCGGTTGGCAGGCAAAGTCGTCGTCGTCACAGGAGCGGCCCGCGGACAGGGCGCGGCCGAGGTTCGGGCGCTGACCCGAGCCGGTGCCATCGTGGTGGCCACCGACGTACGTCCCGAGAGCGATGGATGCCGGCGGCTCGACATCAGCAGCGAGAGCGACTGGGACCAACTGGCCACCGAACTGAAGGACACGTACGGCCACATCCACGGGCTGGTCAACAACGCGGGGATCATCGAGAGGAAGCGGCTCGACGACGTACGCCCCGAGGACATGGCACATGTGCAGGCGGTGAACACCACCGGACCGTTGCTGGGCATCCAGCGTCTGTCCCCGCTCATGCCGCCCGGCTCGTCCATCGTGAACATCGGGTCGGCGACCGCCCTCACCGGCTACTACCCCGTCGCCTACACCGCGAGTAAATGGGCACTGCGTGCCGTGTCGAAGATCGCGGCCACGGAACTCGGGCCGAAAGGGATCAGGGTCAACACCGTGCTCCCCGGCTACATCGAGACCGAGATGACCGCCCAGGCCACACAGGCTTTTCGTGACGCGACCCTCAGGGAGACACCGCTGGGCAGGAGCGGGACGGTCGATGACATCGCCCCGCTCGTGGTGTTCCTGCTGTCGGACGAGTCGTCCTTCATCAGCGGTGCGGAGATCACGGTCGACGGGGGGCTCACGGCGCACGGCGGCGTCAAGTCCATCTCGGACGCCCTGAAGAGTTGAGGAGCTTGAACGGTCCGATGCCCCGACGGCTTTGACGTGGGGAGAAGGGCTGCGCCGCTCGACCAGTGTGGGCAAGGACGTTGGCGAGCGTGCGGCTTTCCCTTTCGGGACTGCCGCACGCTCGCGGGCCTTTGGGGTCGCGTTCTCGCGACAGGCGGTCAGGGACGGGTCAGTTGAGGGTCCACTTCTGATTGGTGGCGTTGGCACAGTCCCAGATGATGACCTTGGTGCCGTTGGCGGTGCCGCTGTTGCGAGCGTCGAGGCACTTGTTGCCGTAGACGACGAGTTCCCCGCGCGAGGGCTGCGTGATGGTGTGGTTACGCCCCCCGAGCAGTCCCAGAGCTGCGCCTGGATGCCACCGGCGTAGGTGTTCTTGTCGATGTCCACACAGCGGTGGGAGGCGCCCCCGGCAAGGGCGGTGCCGTCAGTGCCGGGGATACCCTGGACACGGATGGCGGAGGCGCGGGGTGGCCCGTCTCTACGGAACCTCGCCCCGTCTGACGTCACTTCAGGATTCCCTGCGTATTCTCACGTGCCCGACTGCCGGTGGTCGAGGTGAAGGTGAGCCGGTTCGGGGTGGCGCCGACTGCTATGGGAGTGCGTGAGGTCCTGCGCGCCGGGGCTGGTCGGGAGGTGCTGCGGGAAGCAGTGCCTTCACGTGCTGCCAGGCCCCTTCGACGGTGAGCGTGGTGTCGCCCGTCAGCAGGGCCACGCTCAGCCCGTCCATGAGGGCGACCACGCGCTGCGTGAGCGGTTCGACGTCGTCGGTCAGCTCGCCGAGGATCCGGGCGATCGCCTCACGCCAGGCCGCATCGAACTCGAGCTGAGCCTCCCGCAGGGCGGGCTCGTGCATCACCCGCGGCCACAGCTCGGCCCACAGCAGCCAGCGGGGGTCACCGACGGCACGAGGGAAGTTGAGCACGCACAGGCGGTGAAGCCGCTCCTCGGCCGAGCCGCCGGACTCCAGCACGAGGTCCCGCTGCCCGGCCAGCTCGTCCTCGCTCCAGCGGAGCAGCTCGAGGAGCAGACCGCTCTTGCTGCCGAAGTAGTAGGAGAGGTGGCCGGCGCTCGTGTCCAGGCGACGCCCGAGCTCGGAGAGGCTCAGGTCGGCCAGGCCGCGCTCGACGAGCAACGCCCACGCCTCCTGCATGACCCGCTCACGCGGATGCTCCAGCCGGCGATGTCGCCTCGACTTCTGGTCGGTCACCCCTTGACTCTAGCCACGGCGCGCCCCACAGTTACGCCCAACCCGGTTTTGAAAGGCTTTCAATTCGAGGAGCGCATCATGGCACCGAACCCTGCCAAGACGACCGCCGAGCCTCCCTCCGACCCGTCAGGCCGCGCGCAGGGACAGCTGAAGCCGGTGCTCGGCGTGACCGCGGTGATCCTGCTGACCGTCTCGTGCATCACGCCGGCCTCCAGCCTTTTCATCATCGTGCCGCAGCTGCTGGCCACGCAGGGCTCGGGCGTCGTCCTCACGCTGCTCCTCGGCGTCGTGGTCTCCCTCGCCGTCGGCGCCTGCTACGCCGAACTGGGCACCCGCACCCCCAGCTCAGGCGGGGAGTACGCGATGATCACCCACACGATCGGGCGCACACTCGGCTGGCTCACCTTCGTGCTCACCGCCGCCCTGCTCGTGATCATCCCGCCGATCATCGCGCTCGGCACCGCGGACTACCTCAGCTCGATCGCCCACCTCGACCGGGCCGCCACCGGTGCGGCCGTGATGCTGCTGGCCACGTGCACGGCCGTCCTCGACATCCGCGCGAACGCGTTCGTGACCAGCTGCTTCCTGGCCCTGGAGGTCCTCGCGGCCGCAGCGGTCGCCTTCCTCGGCTTCACGCACGCCCAGCGTCCCGTGGGCACCCTGATCCGGCCGGAGGCGCTGACCGGGGGAACCCTTTCCCCGTTCACGCTCGGCCTCCTGCTGTCCGGACTCGTCGTCGCGATGCTCATCGTCAACGGCTTCGGCACCGCCTCCTACCTCGCCGAGGAGATGATCGAGCCCCGCCGTGACGTGGCGCGCGCGGTCTTCGGCTCGATCCTCATCGCCGCCACGGTCATCGTCGTGCCGACAGCCGCCGCCGTCCTGGGCGCCCACTCGCTCCAGGACCTCGGGGTCCAGGGCTTCCCCGACCTCGTCGAGGCCTGGGCCGGACCCCGCACAGCCGCCGCCGTGAACGCCGCCATCGCACTGGCGATCCTCAACGCGGTCATCGTGATGGTGCTGCAGAACGGCCGCGTGATGTATGCGTCGGGACGCGACCGGGCATGGCCCGCCCCGGTCAACTCGGCACTCACCCGCCTGCATCCACGCTTCCGCACACCGGTCGTGGCGACACCGGCCGTGGCACTGCCCGGCGCCGCCCTCGCCTACTTCTTCGACATCGAGTCCCTGCTCGGGATCACCGGCGTCATCGTCGCCGCCGTATACCTGCTGCTCGCCCTCGGAGCGCTCGCCGCCCGCCGCACACCGCACGCCGGCTGGAAGATGCCGCTGTGGCCGCTTCCTCCCCTGTTGGTGATCATCTCCCTGACCTACGCGGTGTCCCGATCGGCCCCGGTGGACCTTGCCATCACCACCGGGATCATCGTCGCCGCGCTCGGCTACGAGGTGCTCTACCTGCGCCCCCGCCGCGACACCCGCTTCCTCGTGGACGCGAGACCCGACCGGTGAACCGCCAACAGGCCCCCACCCGCCCCGGCCGGAGGCCACCCGCACACCACCGACCCGACGGCCGTACCGCACACCGACAAGCCCCCAAGGCGCGGCACCCCGCACGCCAGGGACCGCCATGCCGAGGCCGAGCCGCAGCGACACCGCTGACCCGCCCGCGCGGATCATCGACACGGCATCGGCCGCCTCGAGCACGAGGACATGAAAGTCCATCAAGGATCGCGCAATCCACGAAGGGACCACTGTGAAGACGAGTCAGCTCGACAGCCTCGACCCCGAGCTGCGGGCACCGCTGGAAGAGCTTCTTGGGAACTACCCCGGCGGGGTGTACGCCATCGAGGACCTGGCGGAGCGCAGGCGCATCGACGCCCTGCACGCCGCACAGATGAACGAGGCAGTCAGGGCGGCCCAGACCTGCTCCACCGAGGACGTACAGGTGCCCGGCCCGACGGGGTGCGCACCGGTGCCTCTACGCATATACCGGCCCAGGGTTTTCCAGCCGGCCTCGCCCGCCGTGTTCTTCATCCATGGCGGCGGGATGTGCCTCGGCGACCTCGACTACGAGCACGCAACAGCGGTGAAGATCTGCGAGGAACTCGGCGTACTCGTCGTCTCCTCCGGCTACCGCAAGGCGCCCGAACACCCGCACCCGGCACAGGTCGACGACTGCTACGCCGCCCTCTGCTGGATGGGTGACAACGCGCCATCCCTAGACTTCGACCCAGAACGGCTGGCCATCTTCGGAGGCAGCGCGGGCGGCAATCTGGCCCTCGCCACCGCCCTCAAAGCGCGTGACTTCGCAGGACCCGCCCTCGCCTACATCATGGCCCTCTACCCGATGGTCGACCACCGCCACACCACCCCCTCGGCCCACCAGATCACGGACATCGGAGTGTGGGACCGAAAAACCAACATCGAAGCCTGGGAATGGTTCCTCGCCGGAAAGACACCCGACGGATACGCCGCCCCCCTGCACGCCGAGGACCTGACCGGACTACCGCCCACATTCATCGACGTGGGAACCGCCGACGCCTTCCGGGACGAGGACATCGCCCTCGCGCAGCGGCTCCTCGCCGCCGGCATCCCCACAGAGCTGCACATCTACCCCGGCGTCTACCACGCCGCGGAACACTACGCACCCGACGCGGAGGCGGCACACCACATGTGGACGGTCCGCATACGAGCCCTCCGCAAAGCCCTCCGCATACAACCCACCCCCACCGACACCGACAGCCAGGGCAACGGCAACGGCAACGGACACCACAACTGACCACCACCGGCCCGAAGACCCCCACCGGGACGAGCGTCTTCCCTTGAGGCACCCAGTCAGACCGACTTCGGATGGAACAACAGCAAGCCGTACTCCCCCGCACGGCAAGACCATCAACGCAAGCGAACCAGCACACAATCCCCCGCGTCCCTGAGACGCGGCACCGCATTGAGGCCGTGACACCGCGCTGCTGAGGCGCGGTACCGAGCCAACCATCTGGTCCTGTCCCCGAGGTGGACCGCTCGCCGAGCTCAACGCCATGGTCGACCGGTGGGGGCAGGACGGCGACGCCCGCGGCGGCAGTCAACTCGCGTCGGTGCGTGGCGACGGGAGTGCGGCATCGCGCACGGTCGCGATGTTCGCGCGCTTGGACACGCCCTTCTTGTTGATGATGGGTCAGGAACAGTCCTCCCCCTTTCGGGGGGAAGCCGTCCTATGAACGTGCGGTGAGCAAGGGCAATCCGCTTCTCTCGACCTCGCGCCCTCCGAACGGATCGCGGAACATGCCCTGTTGATCGCCGAGCTGCCCGAGATCGCCCCCGGAAGGGACAGCCACCCGCCGATCGGGCGACTCCATGCCCAGCCGCTGCGACAGCCGCACCCACGCTGCCCGGGCCTGCTCAGCCACGGCAGCGGGGCCGGCTGCGGCCGTTTCCTCGTTGCGGGCACGCACCCCGACGTTCAGCGCGGAGTCCGGCAACGACGTATCCGCGAGCCGCGCGTAGTACCGAACCGGTGACACCGGCTCAGCGCCGACCACCTGACCGTCGAGGAACCACTCGACCTGTAGGACGCTCCGTGCAAGGTGACCGGCCAGCCCACCCACCGACATCCCGGGGAGCACGGACTCGGTCTCTCAGCATCCGGGCTACCTGCTCTGTGGCCAGCAGGTGCACCGCCTTCTCGGCCGCCTGCAGGTAGGTCTTCCGGATCTCAACAGTCATTCGGGCGTCGTCGCAACCTCAACATCACAGCCGCTGACAGGTCCACGTTGTGGATCGACCCGCCGCCCCGGCCGCCTGGAGAACTCGCCCATGCGGGGCGTGTGGTGGCGCGGGAGCGGGCGGGCCCCACCGGCTCGCAACGAAGTCCACCGGGTTCCCGCGAGGCCACGGAGCCCGTGTCAGGCTGCAGTTTCTTGGTGGGCCCTGGATGCGGCCAGGGCCGCCGCTCGCCGGACCGAATCGGCGGAGGCGGACAGCAGCGGCAGCCGGACGGCCGGGCTGGGTATACGGCCCTGAACGTGCAACACCCCCTTGGTCACGGCCGGGTTCGGCTCGGCGAAGAGCGCGGCGGACAGCCGCGCCAGCTCGGCTCCCAGTCTGCGGGCCGGTCCGGCGGCGTCGCGCTGCCACAGCGAGATGAGCTCGGCAAAGTCAGCGGTGCGGACATTGGCCGAGGCCAGGATGCCGCCGCGGGCGCCCGCCGCGAGCAGCGGCGAGATGACGGCGTCATCGCCGCCGAGCACCGTGAAGCCCGGGACAGGCGAGCCGAGCAGTTCCATCGCGGATGCGTCGATCACACCGGTTGCGTACTTGACCCCGACGACCTGCGGCAGGTGGCCGAGCGCGGTCAGCGAGCTGGCGCTGAGGCGCTGACCGGTGCGGTACGGGATGTCGTAGACGACCAGCGGCAGACCCCCGTGTTCGGCGAGTGCCGTGAAGTGTGCCAGCGTTCCCGCCTCGCCGGGCCGGGTGTAGGGCGGCGTGGGAACCAGCGCCGCGGCGACATCACCGCTCTGAGCGAGCTCTTGCAGTGTCGTGATGGCGGCGGCGGTGTCGTTCGTGCCGACGCCGACGATCAGTGGGGCGCCGTATGTCCGGCAGGCAGCCGAGCAGATACGGACCACGGCCCGCTTCTCCTCGGTGGTCAGCGTGGCCGCCTCCGCGGTGGTGCCCAGGGCGACGAGTCCGCGAGCGCCGCCGACCAGCGCCTCGTCGGCGAGGCGGGCGAGCGCGTCCGGGGCGAGGCGCAGG
Source organism: Streptomyces torulosus (assembly GCF_001419765.1). GTDB lineage: Bacteria > Actinomycetota > Actinomycetes > Streptomycetales > Streptomycetaceae > Streptomyces > Streptomyces torulosus. The sequence continues at coordinate 3,097 of NZ_LIRK01000497.1, read as the reverse complement.
TCGTCGGTGAACGGGGTCACCAAGGGGACAAACAGGCCGGTGAGGTTCGCTTCGGGCTTCATGCGCCCAGCCTGGCCGACACAAACCCAGTAGATCCAGTTCATGTTTCTACGCTTATACGTAAGCTCACCTTATGCTTGATGTCCGACGTCTCCACCTGCTGCGCGAACTGGACCGACGCGGCACCATCGCTGCCGTCGCCGAGGCACTGACCTTCACCGCCTCGGCCGTCTCCCAGCAGCTGAGCGTGCTTGAGCGCGAGGCGGGCGTACCCCTGCTGGAACGAAGCGGCAGACGGGTGGTGCTCACCCCCGCGGGCCGCACCCTCGTCACCCACGCCGACGCCGTCCTCGAACGCCTCGAACTGGCGGTCTCCGAACTGGCCGGGGCACGCGAGGGCATCGGCGGGCCGCTGCGGATCGGAACGTTTCCCTCCGGCGGCCCCGCGATCGTGCCCGCCACGCTGGCGGAACTGGCCCAGCGGCATCCCGCGCTGGAACCCATGGTGCAGGAGATCGACTCGACGCGGGTCTCCGACGGCCTACGCGCCGGCGAACTCGACGTGGCCCTCGTCCACGACTACGACTTCGTGCCCGCGTCCCCGGACACCACGGTCGACCAGGTGCCCCTGTTGGAGGAGCCGATGTACCTGGCCACGGGCGCCGCCATCGACACCGATCCCGCAAGAGACAGCGCCACCCGCGGTGACACGCTGGCGGAACTGCTCGGACCGTGGGCCACGACCCCATGGATCACGGCCCGGGACGGCACGACCGGTCACGCGATGGCTGTGCGCGCCTGTCAGGCGGCTGGTTTCCAGCCGCGCATCCGCCATCAGGTCAACGACTTCCGTACGGTGCTGGCACTGGCCGCCATCGGGCAAGGCGCCGGATTCGTACCGGAGATGGCCACGGCACGCACCCCCGAGGGCGTGGTCCTGACCCGGCTGCCCCTCTTCCGCCGCTCGAAGGTCGCCTTCCGGGCGGGCGGCGGCACTCACCCGGCGATCGCAGCATTCGTGGCAGCGGCGCGAACAGCGGTGGGCGCCACGGGCCTCACTTCCTCCAGGCCCACCAGGACGCCGGCACCCTCCCGAAAGCGGGAGTGAGCGTCGCCTCCGGCGGCAACGCCGGTCTCGCATGCGTGTGCCGGTGGGCCGCCCGCCAGCAGGGCGTACCCGCGACGGTGTTCGTGCCCGAGACCGCCCGGCAGTGAAGGTGGCCGAACTCCGCGACTGCGGCGCCGAGGTCCCGCTCGTCGGCTTCGAATACGCCGAAGCCCTCACCGCCTGCCATGCCTACGCCGCCACCACCGGGGCTCAACCAGCGTCGCCATCGCCTCCAACGAGTCCTTCTCCGGCTGGACCAAAACGTCAACGGGGCAAGCTGGTCGGAAGTCTCAAGGTGCTGGAGTGGCGGCGTTTCGAGGCACTGTCGCGTTGTACGGGGCAGTCGGGGTGGTCGTGCCCAGTAGTGGAGGTTCCCTGGGAGGCGGTGGCTTTCACGACGTTCACGATCACGTGGCCCAGGGCGTCCAGGAAGGCCAGTCCGCTGCAACCCCGGCGGGCCGTGGCGTCGTCCGAGACCGCTGTGGTCATCCTGAATCTGCCTTCCCAACCGAAGGTGGGCGCCGGTCGGTCGCGCAGACAGGACATCGAAGGGGCTTCGCCCAAGCTCCCATCAGGTCATGTTCCGCCCGGCCGGAGCCATGAGAGCAGGTCGCGGCAGCCGGGCAGAACAGTCGCATGACCGCCCAGCAGGACGTCAATCCGTGCCCGAGCCACGAACATCAGGACCTGCCCAGCAACATCAATGTCAGTGCCCCGCCGTAGGGTGCATCGGGCATGGCCTGTCACCGGCCGCACCCGCAGTAGTACGCCACCCCACCGGCCCCGGACGGCCGGCCGGAACCTGAAAGAGAGCAACATCCCGCCGTGTTTCAAGAGACCCCCATCTTCAGCCGCCTCGTCGACGAGCGTGGCGACATCCCCGCCCAGGTACGCGGTGAAGCCGAACGCATACGCCGCGACCTCGCACGGGTGATGCCCTGGCCCCCCGTGTCCGATCTACCCGCCCGCACCATGCCAGACCGTGGCAGGCCCTGATTCTGCGGGCGCCCTTCGTTCCCGACTGCCCGGGACCGGCGTGCTGTGGTCGGGGGTTGAGGAACACCCGTGTCAGATCGTGCGCGTAGTACGTCGGCCGGATGGGCAGCGGACGAGGCAGGGTCGAGCGGCGGCTCGCTGTCGACAGACAGCCAGCCGCCCGCCGTCGACAGGCAGGACGGCGCCGTGGATCGGTTCAGCCGCCTGCCGGTACGATCCTCTTTCCGGCCGCTGCGGGGCGCGGAAGGCTCGGGATGGGCCAGGCCGGGTTCCACCGCCAGGCCGACCACGAGGCGGCATCGGCGAACGGGCCAGAGCGTTCCTCGAGCATCGCAAGGGCCCGGTCGCGGGCAGAGTCCACGGCTTGATGCTCGACGTCGGTGACGATGCCGAGCCGCCGCACGTGCGCGTACTCGTCTTCATCCTTCCACCGCCAGCTGCTCAGGTCCGAGGAGACGACCAGATCGACGGTCAGGTCGAAGGTGTCGAACCCGTCGCCAGTACGGACGATAGGGCGCTCGAAGTTCACGTCCCAGTTCCGCAGGCCTCCGTCGGTGTAGAAGGCGTTGACGCTGAACCACGCCGCCGGCGGCTTCCACAACAGCAGTTCGGTCTCCTGCCACACGGCGGCCTCCAGCTCGCACGCGCCGCTCGCCATCGCGTCGAACGCCTCGGTGCGCATCGCACGGTCGCCTATGCACGGGCCCTGAGGTACAGGGCGGACCAGCGGGTCTCGGCTCCCGGCGAGCAGGCGGCCATCAAGGCCTCACTCGTATCGGCGACGACGCGCAAGGCGTGCTCGCTCCACACCCGGCCGGGGCCGTACACGTCGCGCCGGACCACTGTCTGTCCCATCTCGAAGCTGTGCACCCGATCCTCCTACGCCGCCGGGCGCCCGGCGCGGCCCGTGGCCAGGGGTTGAGAGCCAAGGGTACGGAGCAGGTCCCGCCACGGGCCTTCCGTTCATCGGTTCCCTTAGAGGTCCTAACAGAA